>CAYLTU010000336.1:0-5483 GCA_964386465.1 uncultured Rhodospirillaceae bacterium | reverse complement strand
CAGTCGATGGGCGGCTGGACCGGCTTGCGCGCGGCCCTGGAACGGCCGGACCGGGTTTCCTGCCTGGTGCTCAGCAACACGTCGGGCGGCGTCTCCACGCCCCTGGTAGACGAGAACATCAAGGTTGCACGGGCCCGTTTCGCATCAGAGGGATTCGGCAACGTCGCGTTGCATACCGGTTTTATCGAGCGCCATCCGTCGCTGGCGTTTCTTTATGCGCAGATCAGTTCGCTCAACGCGCAACTGACGCCCGAGGTGCGGGAAAAGATGGCCGGACGTGACGATCCGGTGAGCGAAGAGGCCTTGTCCGGCCTGTCGGTGCCGACCTTGCTCATCACCAGCGAGAACGACGTCGTGTTCCCGCCTGCCGCGATTCGCGAGGTCGCGTCCCTGGTCCCGGGGGCGGAGCTGGTCGAGTTGCCCGAAGCCGGGCATTCGCCGTACTTTGAAACGCCCGAAGCGTTCAATCGGACCGTGGGCGCCTTCCTGGAACGTCATATCGGTTAGGAGAGCTCGTTTATGAGCGCCATAGCGATCCGCAATATCGATCACGTCGTTGTCCGCACTGCCGATATCGAACGTGCGCTAAAATTCTATTGCGATGTGCTGGGTTGCCGCGAAGAACGACGGGTAGAACGCGTCGGTTTGATCCAGTTGCGCGTCGGCGGTTGCATGATCGATCTGATTGACGCCAAGGACAGGCCGCCGGCCGAAAGCGGCAACATGGATCATTTCGCGGTGCGCCTGGAATCGTTCGACGAAACGGCCATTCGCGACTACTTGTCGGAACACGGGGTGGTTTTCGGCGAGGTGAAATCGCGCTACGGCGCCGAAGGCGACGGCCCGTCGGTCTATATCGAGGATCCGGACGGCAACACGGTGGAACTCAAGGGACCGCCGTACTAGAAACCGCCATGGCTATCGAAAAACGATCCGTGCCGCGCCATTGGCGCCGGCCTGAAATATTGCTCTACGTGTTGTCCGTTTCTTCGGCGCTCGGCTTCGCGGTGTGGCAAGCGCTGCTCAATAATTTTGCGATCGAACGGGCCGGTTTTACCGGCCAGGAAATGGGGATATTGCAAAGTCTGCGAGAGGTCCCGGGCTTCCTGTCCTTTACCGTCGTATTTCTCCTCCTTCTGGTGCGCGAACAGCCGCTCGCGCTGCTTTCCCTCCTGGTGCTGGGAATCGGCACCGCGCTGACCGGCTTCTTTCCGACGGCGCTGGGCCTGTATTGCACGACCGTATTGATGTCGATCGGATTTCACTACTACGAGACGGTACAGGCGTCGCTGGCGCTGCAATGGGTCGACAAGGAACGGGCGCCTGAAACGCTGGGCCGGTTGATCGCCGTCCGCTCGTTCACCTCGATCGTTACCTTCGGGACGATTTGGGTCCTCTTCGAATGGCTGAGCGCCGCGCCGGGTGTGCCGGTTTTGGATTATCGCTGGGTTTATCTGATCGGCGGCTCGGTGGTCGTGTGTATCGCCTTCGTTGGTTGGTTTTTCTTTCCGCGTTTTCCGCAAAGGGTCGCACAGCACAAGCACATGGTTCTGCGCACCCGTTATTGGCTGTATTATGCGCTCACCTTCATGTCGGGAGCGCGCCGCCAGATCTTCGTCGTGTTCGCCGGTTTCCTGATGGTCGAGAAATTCGGCTATGACGTTGAAGATATCGCCTTGCTGTTCCTGATCAACGCGGCGATCAGCGTCTGGCTGGCGCCCAGGATCGGGCGGCTGATCGGGCGCTGGGGCGAACGCAAGGCGTTGATTCTCGAGTATATCGGCTTGATTGGAATCTTCACGGCCTATGCGTTCGTGGAGAACGCGATTCTGGCGGCGGGACTTTATGTCGCAGATCATGTGTTTTTCGCCATGGCGATCGCGATCAAAACCTATTTCCAGAAGATCGCCGACCCGGCGGATATCGCGTCGACGGCGGGGGTCAGCTTTACCATCAGCCATATCGCGGCCATTGTTATTCCGGCCGCATTCGGCGCTTTATGGCTCGTTTCGCCCGCTGCGGTGTTCCTGTCTGGCACCGCGATGGCGTTGCTGTCGCTCCTGATTGCCTGCAACGTTCCCGGTCGACCGTCGCCGGGGAACGAGGTTCTGGTTGGACGGCGTCCCGCTCCGGCCGCCGCGGAATAGGCCTCGCGGTATCGTAAATAACAGACACAAAGGCGTGTTTTCGTGCCGCAACCCCTTGGCAACTACGCCGCTTTATGTATTTTGCAGCCCTTGAAGGGGTCTAGGCGGGATTGCCATTGATGAAAATCGCTATTCTCAAAGAACGGCGGCCGAACGAGACGCGCGTGGCGGGATCGCCGGAGACGGTGAAAAAATTCATCGCTCTCGGCGTCGATGTTTGTGTCGAGAAGGGGGCCGGCGCCGCCGCTTCGATAACGGACGCCGATTACCGTGACGCCGGCGCGACGATCGCCGCAGACGCAAAGACCGCCCTCAACGGCACGGACGTGATCCTCAAGGTCCAGCGTCCGATGATCGAGGGCGAGAAATCGAACGAGCTTGCCAACTTCCGCCCGGGGCAGACCCTCGTCTGCCAGATGTCCGCGCTGAGCGAGCCGGAATTTACCGCGGCGCTGGCGGCGTCCGGCGTGACCGGCTTCGCGTTGGAGCTGATGCCGCGCATCACGCGGGCGCAATCCATGGATATCCTGTCCTCGCAATCCAACCTGGCTGGCTACAAATCGGTGTTGGATGCCGCGGCGGAGTTTGGCCGCGCATTTCCGATGATGATGACGGCGGCCGGTACGGTGCCGCCGGCGCGTGTGCTGATCATGGGGGTCGGTGTCGCCGGCCTACAGGCGATCGCGACGGCAAAACGGCTGGGTGCGGTGGTTTCCGCCACGGACGTGCGGCCCGCAACGAAAGAACAGGTGGAATCGCTCGGCGGGACGTTCGTCGCTGTCGAGGATGAAGAGTTCGCGCAGGCCCAGACCGAAGGCGGTTACGCAAAGGAAATGAGCGACGCGTACAAAGAGAAGCAGGCGGCGTTGATCGCGGAAACGATTACCAAACAGGATATCGTGATCTGTACGGCCTTGATCCCCGGACGGCCCGCGCCGGTACTGGTGTCGGAGGACATGGTCAAGACGATGAAACCGGGTTCGGTAATAGTCGATCTGGCCGTCGAGGCGGGCGGCAACTGCCCGCTATCGAAGCTGGGCAAGGTCGTGTCCAAGTACGGCGTGAAGATCCTCGGACATGCCAACGTGCCGGGCCGCGTGCCGGATGACGCCAGCCGGTTGTTCGCGCGGAACATCCTGAATTTCCTGACGCCCATGATCGGCGAAGACGGGCAGGCCTTGAATGTCGATACGGACGACGAAATCGTCGCCGGCACGCTGGTAACCCGAGAAGGCGCCGTCGTGAACGATATGTTTCCAGCGACCACTCCCGTTAAGGCTGAACCCGAGGCGGAACCCGCCCTGGAAGGGGAGACCTAGGCATGGATACCGGGAAGATCGCCGAACAGGCGACGGGGTTGGCGAAGGGCGCAAAGGCCTTGGCGGCCGAGGCTGAATCGCTGGCGGCGCAGGTCGGTCAATTGAGTTTTCAGGCAAGCGGTGGCGGGGCGGACGTCTTCGTCTTCTACTTCACGATCTTCGTGCTCGCTTGCTTCGTGGGTTATTACGTCGTCTGGAGCGTCACGCCGGCATTGCATTCCCCGCTGATGAGCGTGACCAACGCGATCTCGTCCGTGATCATCGTCGGCGCCCTGATAGCGGCCGGGCCGCTCGATATGAGTTTCTCGAAGGCCTTCGGCTTCATCGCCGTGGTTCTGGCCTCGGTGAATATCTTCGGCGGATTTATCGTTTCGCAGCGCATGCTGTCGATGTTCAAGAAAAAAAAGTAGACGGGACCTAACCCATCATGAGCGAGAACCTGTCCGCCTTCGCCTACCTCTTCGCCAGCGTCTGTTTCATCATGGCGCTGCGCGGCCTGTCCTCGCCGCTGACGGCGCGTATGGGCAACATCTACGGCATCGTTGGCATGATCGTAGCGGTCGTCACGACCCTGGCCGCGCCGAACGTGCTCAGCTTCACGATGATCCTGTTGGGCATGCTGATCGGCGGTACGATCGGCACCGTGACCGCCCTGAAGATCGAAATGACCGCGCTGCCGCAGCTTGTCGCGGCCTTCCACAGTCTGGTGGGGCTCGCCGCGGTGTTCGTCGCGGCAGCGGCCTTCTACGAACCGGCCGCTTACGGAATCGGAGTCCCGGGCGATATTGCGGTCGCAAGCCTGATCGAGATGAGTATCGGCACGGCGATCGGCGCGGTCACCTTCACCGGATCCATCGTCGCCTTCGCGAAGCTGCAGGGGCTGGTCAGCGGCGCACCGGTGGTATTCGCCGGGCAGCATGCTCTCAACGCCTTCCTCGGTCTGCTGCTGGTTGGTCTGGTCGTCTGGATCTGCGGCGAGGAAAGCACGATGCTGTTTTGGGCGATCGTGCTGCTGTCGGGCATCATCGGGCTGCTGATCATCATCCCGATCGGCGGCGCGGACATGCCGGTCGTCATTTCCATGCTCAACAGTTATTCCGGCTGGGCCGCGTGCGGAATCGGTTTCACCTTGGCCAACCCGGCGCTGATCGTTACCGGGGCGCTCGTCGGATCCTCCGGCGCGATCCTCAGCTACATCATGTGCAAGGGGATGAACCGCTCCTTTTTCAACGTCATCCTGGGCGGCTTTGGCGGTGAAGATGGCGCGGCCGCCGTAAGTGCGGACGGTGACAAGACGGTGCGTCAAGGCAGTGCCGACGATGCCGCCTTCATCATGAAGAATGCCGGCAGTGTCATCATCGTTCCCGGTTACGGAATGGCCGTGGCGCAGGCGCAACACGCGCTGCGCGAGATGGCGGAACTGTTGAAGGCGGAAGGCATCAAGGTCAGCTACGCGATTCACCCCGTCGCGGGCCGGATGCCGGGCCATATGAACGTGTTGCTGGCGGAAGCCAACGTGCCCTATGACGAAGTCTTCGAACTGGAATCGATCAACCGCGATTTCGCGTCGACCGATGTCGCTTTCGTCATCGGGGCGAACGACGTCACGAACCCGGTCGCCAAGACAGACCCGGCGAGTCCGATCTATGGTATGCCCATCCTGGATGTCGAGAATTCGGCTACGGTCCTGTTCGTCAAGCGGTCGCTTAGCCCTGGTTATGCAGGTGTCGATAACGTTTTGTTCTATAGGGACAATACGATGATGCTGTTCGACGATGCGAAGGCAATGTGCGAGGATATCGTCAACGCTCTCGGTTCGATGTAGGCTGGCGTAACGGCGCTACCCGTAAGAATTCTTCGAAATTTCTAAAATGTGATTTGCACCGCGACGCAATTTGCGTCGGCGGTTATTGCTGCCCGGTGCAGGGATTAGTCGTCGCGTAATATAATTATTAACGAATGCGTGACCTGAGCCCCGAAAACTCCCTCATCTGATAGGAGAGGCCGTCACAGAGGA
>CAYLTU010000335.1:0-5505 GCA_964386465.1 uncultured Rhodospirillaceae bacterium | reverse complement strand
ACGCTGACCAACTTCGTCGAGCATCCCGAAGTGGTCGCCGACCGGCTGGAGCGCGCCGCCGAAATGGTCGGCGACCCGGCCCGCATCCAGGCCGGTACCGATTGCGGCTTCGACACGTCGGCCGGCATGGGGCGGGTGACCGCCGATGTGGTCTGGGCCAAGCTGGCGGCCATGAAGGAAGGCGCGCGGATCGCAAACGACCGATTGTTTTAAAGACGCGTTAGTCCTCAATCCCCGCTTCCCGGCGCATCTTGTAAATCGGATCGTCCCGGTCGCGGCGCAGCTGCGCCCATTCCGGTTTGAGCGGCGGCGTCTTGCCCGTGAAGATCCGGTTTGCCTCGAACACGCAGATCCGGTCGACGATCAGCCAGGGGCCGCCGTCGCGGCGCTCGACCCGGTCGACATAGCGGCCGTAGGACGACAGCTGCATCGGATCGGCGCCGTCGCCGGCGCCGTACGCCTTTTGCCCTTTGGCGTCGAGCGTATGGGCGGTCATAAAGGAAGTTTCCACGACCGCGACATCGTCCGAGGCGAACTCGATCAGGCAGTTGCCGAGGAAATGCATGCATTGCGACAATGCGCCGGTGCGGCGGCTGGCGAAATCGATGAAGCCATCGACATCGCCCTTGTAGTCGCCATGGTCGTCATTGGCGTCGGGGTGATAGACGGCGCGCACCAGCTCCCAGTCGGCCCGGTCGACACCGCGCGCGTAGCGCATCATCAGGTCGTTGATTTCAGCGCGGTCGACCAACCGCTGCAGTGTCGGTTCCATATGTACCTCGCGGCCTCTCCGAGCGTCAGGACGGTTTCTCGTCGGTGAACCAGGATTCGTAATACTCCTCCAGAACGCAGTAGATCGAGCAGTCGAAGCTGGCGCGTCCCCACGGGGCGATGATCGCGATGGCGAGCACGCCGCCCACCGCGATCACGACCGCTAGGCTGGCGAGCGCGACGCCAATGGTTTTCAGCGTATCGAGCCACAGCGGCTCGCCGAACTCCGTTGTTCGGTTGAACCCGGTCTCTTCGGGACCGTTTTCTGAATGTTGATCGCTCATGGTAATAGCTTGGCGCAGCGGCGAAGTCTCCGCAAGCCTCGCCCTGCCATGTGCCTAGCGCCGTAACGAGAACGACAGCGCAAGCGACAGCAGGAAGACGGCCGCCCCGGCATGAAACGCCGGCGCGTAGGACTGGGTCGCGTCAAAGATCGCCCCGCTGAGCAGCGGTCCGCCGGCGCCGACGATCCCGACCAGGGCCAGGACCGAACCCATCAGCGAACCGGCCGACCGGGTGCCGAACAGCGCGACGCTCACCGTCGAGATCTGGGTCGACGAGCCGCCGACGAATGCCCCCAGCACGAACGACAACGCATAGAGATCCGCTGCATGGTCGACTAGGGCGAAGGCGCTCATCAGGACCGCGGCCAGACCGACGCCCAACCGATAGGTGTGCAGGGCGCCGATCCTGTCGCAGACGGCGCCCATCCCGATCCGGCCGAAGCAATTGCCGGCCCCGAACAGGGTCACCACCAGGGCGGTCGCACCGGCATCGAGGCCTTTTTCGAGCATGAAGGGCGCGATATGCACGTAGACAATGGCCCCGGCAAACCACCAAAGGCCCAAGACCAGGGACATCCACCAGAACAGCCGGTCGCGCGCGAAATGTCCCATTCCGGTCAAAGTCGCGCTCGGATGTGCATCGCGAACCGGCGCGGCGGGGTCCCCCGCGCCAAAAGGCGACAGCCCCTTTTCGCGCGGATCGCGGGTGAGGAACAGTGCCCCGACGACGATCAGCCCGCCTGAAATCACGCCGAGCCAGAGATACGCCTCTCGCCAACCGAGTTGAGCGATCAGGAATTCGGCGAGCGGCGCCATGAAGAAAATTCCCGATCCGCCGCCAAGCGTCGCGATGCCGATCGCCAGGCCGCGGCGCGCTTCGAACCAACGCGAAACGACGGAGACCAGGGGCGACCACACCGCGCCCATCCCCGCCGCGGCCACGCCGCCGTAAAGCGCGTAGAGATGCCAAATCTCGCTGACCGCGCCGCCCAGCGCCGTTCCGACCCCGAACAACAAACCGCCTACGACCACGGTCGGACGTGGCCCGAACCGGTCGGCGCACCATCCCATGGGCAATGCGAAAAGCCCGTAGGCGATCAGCCCCAGCGACATCGCGCCGGATATGGCCGTACGGCTCCAGCCGAATTCGGCCACCAGATGTTCATAGAACAGGGTGAAGGAGAAATAGGTCCCGTATCCGCACGCCCCGATGAGCAGGCAGGCTGCGACGATGATCCAGCCGTAATACATCTCAGCTTCGATTCGGGTGACGGCGCATTCGTCTGGGGTTGTTCCGGAATTGAATCACGTAGGCCTCGCCGACAATGCGCGAACGCTAGCACAGCGCGCCGGTTTGTGCGCGTCTCCGGTGGTCCGCTATAGTTTCCAAGCCGACCCTGGAGAGACCTCCGCGAAAAAGTTTGATAGCAGCGTTTCCACCCCCACCTTAGTCCTCCCCCATCAAGGGGGAGGAGATTATTGGTTGCTATGGGTTTGTTATCCCTTCCCCCCTTGAGGGCTGAAATGTCCATCACAGGCATTTCAGGGTTAGGATGGGGGGAGAAACGGTGCCAGTTCTACTGTTTTGGAGAGATCTTTTGGAGGTGAAAGAATGGCGGAATCCATACAGCGCGTGGCGCTCATCACCGGTTGCGGCAAGGAGAACGGAATCGGTGCAGCGACCGCACAACGATTGGCGCGGGATGGCTTCATCGTCGCGGTCTCCGACGTGGCGGCGGCCGGCGTCGACAATGACAACGCGGTCGAAAACTCGCCGAGCAGCTGGCAGGGACTCGACAGCCTGGTCGCACGGATCGAGGAGTCCGGCGGCACCGGGACCAGCTTCACCGGCGACGTCTCGACCGAAGACGGCGCGGCGCACCTGATCGCCGGCACGATCGACAAATACGGCCGCCTCGACGTGCTGGTGAACAACGCCGGCGCACCGCACGGCCAGGATCGTGGACAGATCGAGACCGTCCCGCTCGACGCCTGGGAAAAAATAATGGCGATCAATGCGCGTGGTCCCTTCCTGATGAGCCGCGCCGCCGTCCCGCACATGAAGGCGCAAGGCTATGGCCGGATCGTCTCGCTGGCCTCCGTTGCCGGATTGGAGGCGTTGCCGGAGCGCGCCGCCTATTGCGCGTCCAAGGCCGCGGTGATCGGCTTCACCCGCTCGCTCGCCTACGACATGGCGCGGCACGGCGTGACGGTGAACTGCGTCTGCCCCGGCTCGATCCGCACCGACCGCGCCATCAGCTCGACCCTCAAGGCCGGCTACACCGATGTCGAGGAAGGCCTCGCCGAGCGCGCCAAGCCGATCCCCGTCGGTCGCCACGGCAAGCCGGAGGAAATCGCCGCCGCCATCGCCTATTTAGCGTCGGAGGACGCGGCCTTCACGACGGGTCAGGCGGTCGTGGTCGACGGCGGCGGGTTGCCGCCGACGGCGTTCTGAACACAACCGAAGGAAAATTGCGATGATTCTAAAAGACAAGGTCGTGCTGGTCACCGGTTCCGGCGCGGGGATCGGCGAGGCGATCGCGGTCGCCATGGCGGAGGCCGGGGCGCAGGTGGTGTCCGTCGATATCGACGGCGACGCGGCGCAGGCGGCCGCGGACCGGGCCGGGGAATTCCAGGTCAAGACATTGGCGATACAGGCCGATGTCGGCAACCTGGACGATATCGACCGGATGATCCGGGCGACCGTCGACGAATTCGGCCGGCTCGACGTCATCTGCAACAACGCGGGCGTCACGCGGCGCGCCTACATCATGGATTTGACCGAAGAAGATTGGGACCGCGTCCATAGGGTCAACGCCAAGGGCGTGTTCTTCTGCCTGCAGCGCGCGGCGCAACAGATGATCGAACAGGGCGGCGGCTGCATCATAAATATGGCCTCGATCGCCGGCCGGGGCTATGCCGGCACCTCGAACGCCGCCTATGCGGCGAGCAAGGGCGCGGTCATCGCGCTGACCAAGACGGCGTCGCAGCAGCTCGGCCAGCACAACATCAACGTCAACGCGATCTGCCCCGGCATCACCCGGACACCGTTAAGCGACCGGAATCTGGTGATCCGCGCCGAGGAACAGGGGGTCAGTATCGAGGAGGCGCTCAAGCGTCACCTCGCGCCGATTCCCATCGGCCGCGCCAACCAGCCGGAAGACATCGCCGCTTTGGCGGTCTTCCTCGCCTCGCCCGGCGCGCGCAACATCACGGGCCAAGCCTACAACGTGGATGGCGGACTGGTGCCGCGTTAGTCTAGAGGAAGCGCCGCGGCTAGGTTGCTTACCGCGGGCGACACCATGGCCGAGAAGGTCAAGATCATCCGTGCCCGGCGCAGGATTGGACTGCGGCCGGCAAATGCGAAGGCGGTAACCGTAACGGCCATTTCCCTTCCTCCTGTCCGTTCCGCGAGGCGATCAAACGTAATCGCCTGAAAACTTCGCCTGGATCGCCGGTCCGACCGGTAGCGGTTCGTATTTCGGCGGATTGTCCGGTCCCTGGCAGGTCTGAAGACACTCGATGACCGCGTCGAAATCCGGAATCGCGAAATAGGGCACGGAATAGCGCTCGGCGCCGGTCCGGTTGACCACACGGTGCCTCGTCGAGCGATAACGGTCATTGGTCCAGCGCCCCATGTAGTCGCCGATGTTGATCACGAAGCTACCGCCGATCGGCGGCGCCGTGGTCCAGCTGCCCGATTTCGTCCGCACCTCGAGTCCCGGCACGTCGCCTTGCAGAACGATGGTGAACGCGGTCTCGTCGAGATGGGGGCGGTTTCCGAACAGCCCTTCCGTCGGCGGTGCCGGCGGGTAATGCAACAGGGAAACCTGTGTCAGCGGTTTTTGGTAGAAGCCGAGGAAGTACTCCTCATCCAGATCGAGCGCCATGGCGAAGGCCCGCAGCAGGTTCGCCGCCACACCGTCCACCGCGTCGAAATAAGCGAGCAGCGCATCCCGCCAGCCCGGCATTCCGTCCGGCCATTTGTTCGGTTGCTGGACCCGGTCTCCCGCGACCAAATCCGGGTCGTCGGGCGGCAATTCGCGCTGATATTTGAACGCCTCCATTAGATCAGGCGCCGTCGTGTCGGGATAGAAACGTGCGCCGACAGGTTGGTAGCCGCGGCTGTGTTCGGGAGAGATCAGCGTGGCGGGGTCCATTCGCCGTTCGAGCGGCAGGTCGAAGAACCGCTTCGCCGCGGCGAAGATGTCTTCCGTCGTTTCGCTCGTCACGCCGTGGTTGGTCAGATAGAAGAACCCGATATCTTCACAGGCCGCGCCGATGGCGGCGGCAATCTGGTCCTTCCCCGCCTTGTCGCCGGATAGGAACGGGGCGAAATCTACGACCGGAACCTGTTCCATGAACAACCCTCCTACATTCGCGAAGGTCAGACAACATCGCCGTCCACCCCCACCCGGCCCGACCGGGAAGATGGGTAACAGTTTGTACC
>CAYLTU010000334.1:1532-5516 GCA_964386465.1 uncultured Rhodospirillaceae bacterium | reverse complement strand
CTAGACATCAATCCTTGAATTGCCTGCCTCGAAGAGGGGGCTTACGGAAGGATACGAGCGAAATGAACCAGGAAAAGTACACCGAGCGCGCGCGCGGATTTGTCCAGTCGGCGCAGTCGCTCGCGTTGCGTGGCAATCATCAGCAACTCACCCCGCTGCATATTCTGAAAGTCCTGCTCGATGACAAGGAGGGCCTCGCCGCCGGCCTTATCGTCGCCGCGGGCGGCGATGCGGCGTGCGCGCTGACCGCGACCGAAGTGGCGCTCAACAAGCTGGCGCGCGTTGAAGGCGCCGGGGCCGGTCAGGTCTATCTTGCACCCGATACGGCGCGGCTGTTCGATCAGGCCGAACAGGTTGCCGAGAAAGCCGGCGACAGCTACGTCACCGCGGAGTTCCTGTTGCTCGCTCTCTCGCTGGCGCAGGGAACCGATGCGGCGAATGTGCTGGCCGGCGCCGGCGTGTCGCCGCAAGAGCTGAACGCGGCGATCGATGATATTCGCAAGGGCCGCAAGGCGGACAGCGCGACTGCGGAAGACTCCTACGACGCGCTCAAAAAGTATACCCAGGACCTGACCGAGGCGGCGCGCGAGGGCAAACTCGATCCGGTCATTGGCCGCGACGAGGAGATCCGCCGCACCGTGCAGGTGCTGTCGCGGCGCACGAAGAATAATCCCGTGCTTATCGGCGAACCCGGTGTCGGCAAGACGGCGATCGCCGAAGGCCTGGCGCAGCGCATCGTCAATGGCGATGTGCCCGAGAGCCTGAAGGACAAACGGCTGCTGTCGCTCGACCTCGGCGCGCTGGTCGCCGGGGCCAAGTTCCGCGGTGAATTCGAAGAGCGGCTGAAGGCGCTGCTGCAGGAAGTCGCTTCGGCGGAGGGCGACGTCGTACTGTTTATCGACGAGCTGCACACTTTGATCGGGACGGGGGCGGCGGAGGGCGCGACGGATGCCTCCAACATGCTGAAACCGGCGCTGGCGCGCGGCGACCTGCATGCCGTCGGCGCGACGACGCTGGACGAGTACCGCAAGCATATCGAGAAGGACGCCGCCCTGGCGCGCCGCTTCCAGCCTGTCTTCGTCGCCGAACCGACGGTCGAGGACACCATCTCGATATTGCGCGGCTTGAAGGAGAAGTATGAGCTGCACCATGGCGTGCGAATCACGGATTCCGCGATCGTCGCCGCCGGAACCCTATCAAACCGATACATTTCTGACCGCTTCCTGCCGGACAAGGCAATCGACCTGATGGATGAGGCGGCGAGCCGGATGCGCATGGAAGTGGACTCCAAACCGGAGGAGATCGACGAGCTCGATCGCCGCATCATCCAGCTCAAGATCGAGCGGGAAGCGCTCAAGAAGGAGACCGATACGGCGTCTAAAAACCGCCTCGTCGCGCTCGAGGAAGAGCTGGATGATCTTGAGGCCCGTTCGCAGAAACTGACCGGCGCCTGGCAGGCGGAGAAAGACCAGCTGCACGACGCCCAGGGGCTGAAGGAGCAGCTCGACCAGGCACGCGGTGAGTTTGAGCGGGTGCAGCGCGACGGCAATCTGGAACGTGCGGGCGAACTGTCCTACGGCGTAATCCCCGATCTCGAACGCCGTTTGGCCGAAGGCGAGGCGGCGGCCGAACACCGCATGCTGAACGAGGAAGTCCGCGAGAACGATATCGCGTCCGTGGTGTCGCGCTGGACCGGCATTCCTGTGGACAAGATGCTCGAAGGCGAGCGCGAGAAACTGCTGGCCATGGAAGACGCGCTGGGCACGCGGGTCATCGGCCAGCAGGAGGCGATCACGGCGATCTCCAACGCGGTACGCCGGGCGCGGGCCGGCCTGCAGGATCCGAGTCGTCCGATCGGGTCGTTCCTGTTTCTCGGTCCGACCGGCGTCGGCAAGACCGAACTGACGCGGGCGCTGGCCGCTTTCCTGTTCGACGACGACCAGGCGATGGTCCGCATCGACATGTCGGAATATATGGAGAAGCATGCCGTCTCGCGTCTGATCGGCGCGCCGCCCGGCTACGTCGGCTACGAGGAAGGCGGTGCGCTGACGGAAGCGGTGCGCCGGCGTCCCTATCAGATCGTCCTGTTCGACGAGGTAGAGAAGGCGCACCCGGACGTGTTCAACGTACTGCTGCAGGTGCTCGACGACGGCCGTCTCACCGACGGGCAGGGCCGCACCGTCGACTTCTCGAACGTGGTCATCGTCATGACCTCGAACCTCGGTGCCGAAATCCTCGCCAACCAGCCGGAAGGCGAGGATTCAAGCGCCGTTCGCGAGCCGGTGATGGCCGTGGTAAAGGCGGCTTTCCGGCCGGAGTTCCTTAACAGGCTCGACGAGATCCTGCTGTTCCACAGGCTGACCCGCGACCATATGACGGGGATCGTCGATATCCAGTTGCACCGGTTGCAGGGCCTGCTCGACGATCGCAAGATCTTGCTCGAACTGGACGCGGCCGCGAAGCACTGGCTCGGCGATGCGGGATACGATCCGGTCTATGGCGCCCGACCGCTGAAGCGGGCGATCCAGCGCGCCTTGCAGAACCCGATCGCCAGCCTGATTCTCGAGGGGCGTATCGCGGACGGCGACACGGTGCGGATTGGCGCCGGCGCGGAGGGATTGCTTATCAACGGCGAGGCGGTCGACGCCGAAGCTGCGTAGCTTCCGACAAGAATTGTGGCATCCGGGGCCGGCGGCGGGTAGAACCGTCCGTTGGCCCTAGTATGATGGTTTTGAAGTTCGCCGCATTGAATGCGACGGATTTCGGAAGCTGAATCATACTAGTTTCTAATAGTTGGTGTACTGATTCACGCGAAATTCAATCCTTTGAATTTCGCGATCAGGACACTGGCCTTTTCTGGAGCGGAAACAATGCATATCAGCGCCCATTTCGATTCCGGCAATATCGAAGTCATCGACGCCAGCGATCCGGCGGCGGTCCGACTGGCGATCCGCAAGGATTCGAATGCCGATTTCTTCCAATGGTTCCATTTTCGCGCCACCGGCGTGCGGGGCAGGGAATGTCGGTTCCGCATCGAAAATGCCGGGGAAGCAAGCTACCAGCGAGGTTGGGAGGACTATCGGGCCGTCGCGTCGTACGACCGGGAGGACTGGTTCCGGGTGCCGACCGATTATGCGGACGGCGTCCTCACGATCCGCCACACGCCGGACCGCGGCTCGGCCTACTACGCCTATTTCGCGCCCTATTCCGGCGAGCGTGGCCGGGATTTCCTCGCCCGTTGCCTTACCTCGCCGAGGGTCCGTCACGAGGTGCTGGGACAGTCCGTGGATGGCGCCGATCTGGACCTGCTGACCATCGGTGCGCCGGGCGACGGTAAGCGGGTCTGCTGGACGATCGGGCGGCAGCATCCGGGCGAAAGCCAGGCGTCCTGGTGGATGGAAGGTTTTCTCGGCCGGCTGATCGACGAGGCCGATCCGGTTGCCCGCGCCGTGCTCGACCGGGCCGTGCTGCACGTCGTGCCGCACATGAATCCAGACGGCGCGTGGCGCGGCAATCTGCGTGCAAACGCGGCCGGCGCCAACCTGAATCGGGAATGGGCGGAACCGACGATGGAGAAAAGCCCGGAAGTTTTCCTGACCCGTGCCCGCATGCGGGAGACCGGCGTCGATTTCTGCCTCGACGTGCATGGCGACGAAGGATTGCCTTACGTGTTCATCGCCGGCTCCGACGGAATCCCTTCGCTGGCGGACCGCCAGGTCGCGCTGCGCGCGGCCTATGACGAAGCCTTGCTGCGCGCCAGCCCCGACTATCAGACCGAGAAGGGATACCCCAAGGCGCCGCCCGGGAAAGGCAATCTCGCCATGTGTACGGCGCATGTCGCGGAACATTTCGGCGCGCTGGCGATGACGTTGGAGATGCCGTTCAAGGACAACGCCAACGCACCCGATCCGAATCACGGCTGGTCGCCGGACCGTTGCCGCCGGCTGGGCGGCGCCTGTCTCGACGCGCTTTACGCCGTCATCG
>CAYLTU010000334.1:0-1432 GCA_964386465.1 uncultured Rhodospirillaceae bacterium | reverse complement strand
CGCCGGCCGCGGCTGACGCCGCGCGCGAAACCGCGAAGATGGGCGTAGGCGGTCTTGTAGCTGCCTTTGTGGCGGATGCGGACATACTTCCCGTAACCGCCATTGCGCCCGGCCGCTTCGACCGTGCCGTGACCCGCGGCGTAGACCGGCGTGCCGCGCGGCGCGGCGAAGTCGATGCCGCGATGCATCTTGGTGTAGCCGAGAATGGGGTGCCGCCGCCGTCCGAAGCCGGACGAGATCCGGGCGCCGTCGATCGGCGTCAGGACCAGCGCCTTGCGGACGCTGTGGCCCTTTTCGTCGTAATAATCGGTGTCGCCATCGCGCGTACGGTGGCGATAGAGACGGATCCGCTTGCCGCTCAGCACCATTTCGGCGATCAGGATATTGCCTTCCGCGACCGGTGTGCCGGAGTCGTCGTAATGCCGTTCGAACATCAGGTCGAACGAGTCGTCCGGTTGCACGTCGCGCTGGAAGTCTACGTCGAAACTGAAGACGCGGATCAACCGCGCCAGGACCGTCGGCGGCAATTCCGCGCGTTGCCCTGCGAGATAGAGGCTCGAGCGGATGACACCGCTGGCGCGCGTCGCATGGGTCGTCAGCGCCTGTTCGATGACCGCAGCCTTGAAGCGGCCGGTTTCGTCCCGGCGCACCGCGATGTCGCGGCGCGGATCGACGGCGAGGTCGATCCGTTGCAGCGCCCGATCCGCCGGCGCCTTCTTTCGGGTTACGGTGACCGCGGTCCCGGGCTTCAGGTCGCGCGGCTTGAAAACCTTCGAAAGGGCCATGATCGCCGCATGCGCTTCGGGCCGCGGAATTTCCGCGCCGGTCAAAAGCGCCATCAAGGTATCGCCGGGCGCTACGGTCAGGCCGATCGTTGTAAAGGGATAGTCGGCCGGCGGCGCCACGCCGAATTCGGGCGCGATGGTCTCGTAATCGAGGATCGCGCGTACCACCGGCGTATCGGCTTCCGGAACCGCCGCCGTTGACGGACGTTCGCTGTGGCTCGAAGGCGCGCCGATCCAGAACGCGGCGGTCAAGCTGGCGACGACGGCGGCGCCGATCGCGCCGTGCCGGAGGAGTTTGTTATTATTGCCCACTGTTACTTTTCTGCGTGTGTTTTACTAAAATATTTCGAAAAACAGTTGTTTTAGAGGTTTTTAGTCTTCCCTTTTCTTGGGTGGGAAGATGAATTGAAGCATATCTCCTGTCAATATATTTATATGTTCTTATGAACACTGGGTTAACGCCGAATTCCAGCCGGCGGAATATTTTTTTATGAAAGTTTCGATAAAGCGTTTGACAGCTCCCCGAAAGCGAGCGTATAAGCCCGCTCCACGGCGCGGGTTAGTCCTGCGCTGAAGGCGTTCTTTGCGCCTCGTTCTAAATTATGGTGAATATGTAAGGAAGGGATGCGCGGGCGGCGGGTCTGTGT
>CAYLTU010000333.1:0-5535 GCA_964386465.1 uncultured Rhodospirillaceae bacterium | reverse complement strand
TATGTCACCCGGACGGAACTGGCGCTGCTGCGCGAGATCGGGCCGGAAATCGCGCGGTTGGCCGGCCCCGGCCGGACCGTCATCGAGCTTGGTTCGGGGTCCGACCTCAAAATTCGCCTGCTGCTCGATGCGCTCGACAGCCCGGCGCAATATGTCCCGTTTGATATCTCGCCAGTCCATCTGCGCGAGGCCGCGGAGGCCGTGTCGGTCGATTACCCCGGGGTTCGCGTGGGCGCGGTCTGTGCCGATTTTACCGCGCCCTTGTCCCTTCCAGCCGATGCGATTGAAATGACAGCGGGCGGGCGCCTCGGTTTTTTCCCCGGATCGACGATCGGCAACCTGTCGCCGGATGAGGCGGAAGCGTTCCTGCGCGGCCTGCATCCGTTGCTGGGCCCGGACGGCGCGCTTCTGACCGGCGTCGATCTGCAGAAGGATACCGGCCGGCTCGATCGGGCGTACAACGATACGGCAGGGTATACGGCAGCCTTCAACCTGAACATCCTGCATCGGGTCGCCGGTGAATTGGATGCGTCGATCGAACCGGCCGGGTTCGAACATTATGCCTTCTATAACGAAGCGGAGGGCCGCATCGAAATGCACCTGCGCAGCCGGCGACAGCAAGCCGTGCGCGTTGGGCGCGCGCGTTTCGACATCGCGGCGGGCGAGCTTATCCACACCGAAAATTCCTATAAATACACTCTCGACGGCTTTGCCGCGTTGGCGGAAGCGGCGGGATACCGCGCCGCCATGCGGTGGACGGATGCCGGTAATTTGTTCAGTATCCATTACCTCACCGTCGCGCCGTGACCGCCGCGCCGGCGCGGTGAATGGTTTCGGCCGTTGGCCGATTAATCTTTCCGGACACCGGAACGTAAATTGCGCGCGCCTGTCTTCCCGATGGCGACTGCGAATTTCGTGAACGAAACCGTCGTCGATAATCCTTCTTGTCGCACCGCGTTGACCCTCCTTGGGCGAAACAGCATATTACCGCGCCCACTGCTACGGCCCGTGGGAGAACACGACAATATGAATACGGCAAGAAGGTAATGTACGTATGGAAAAGGTGGCGAGGTTGGCTGTCGATATCGGCGGCACCTTCACGGACGTCGTTCTCGACCATTCGGGCGGGCTGGACAGCCTGAAGCTTCTGACGACGCCCGACGCGCCGGAGCGGGCCGTCCTCGACGGCGTGAAGGCGGTGCTGGGTCAGGCCGGCGTGCAGCCGTCGGATGTGGGTCTCGTCATTCACGGCACGACACTGGCGACGAATGCACTGATCGAACGCAAGGGCGCGAAAACCGCGTTGGTGGCGACCGACGGATTCCGGGATTCCATCGAGATCGCCTACGAACACCGCTTCGAGCAATACGATTTGTACATGGAGCGGCCGCAGCCGCTGATCGCTAGGGACTGGCGCTTTTCCGTGCCGGAACGGGTTGCCGCCGACGGATCGGTGCTGCTGCCCTTGGACGAGGACGCCGTGAAGACGCTGGCCGGCAGGCTGGCGGATACCGGCGTCGAATCCGTCGCGATCTGCTTTCTGCACAGCTATGTGAACGCGGATCACGAAAGGCGCGCCGGGGAAATCCTGAGCGCGGCGCTGCCGGACGTTTCCATCACGCTGTCCTCCGTCGTCTGTCCGGAAATCCGCGAATACGACCGCATGTCGACCGCCTGCGCCAACGCCTATGTCCAGCCCTTGATGGCCGGCTATTTGAACCGGTTGCAGGACGGGTTGCGCGCGGGCGGCGCGTCCTGTCCGATGCTGTTGATGATGTCGAGCGGCGGCGTGACGACGGTCGAAACCGCGACGTCGATACCGATCCGGCTCGTTGAGTCCGGGCCGGCGGGCGGCGCCATTCTGGCCCGGGATATCGCCAAGGAAAACGGTCTCGACACGGTTCTATCGTTCGATATGGGAGGGACGACGGCGAAGATCACGCTGATCGACGATTTCACTCCCCACATCGCACGTTCCTTCGAAGTCGCCCGCATGTACCGGTTCCTCAAGGGCAGTGGCCTGCCCCTGCGCATACCGGTTATCGATATGGTGGAGATCGGCGCCGGCGGCGGGTCGATCGCGGATGTCGACGCGATGCAGCGGATCCGCGTCGGGCCGCAAAGCGCCGGCGCCGTTCCGGGCCCCGCCTGCTACGGCAATGGCGGCGAAGCGCCTACGGTGACGGACGCGGACGTCGAGCTGGGTCGGATCGATCCCACGGCCTTCGCGGGCGGCCAGGTAACGTTGGAGACGGCGCGCGCGAAGGCCGCGCTGGACCACGACATCGGTGACCGCTTGGGCGCGGAAACCAACGTGGCCGCGGCGGGTGTCGCGGAGATCGTCGACGAGCACATGGCCAACGCGGCGCGCGTGCATGCGATCGAGAATGGCAAGTCGATGGTCGGACGGTCGCTGGTCGCGTTCGGCGGCGCCGCGCCACTGCACGCCGCACGGCTCGCGGACAAGCTGGGAATCGACCGGATCGTGGTGCCGCAGGGTGCTGGTGTCGGCTCGGCGATCGGGTTCCTGCGCGCACCGATTTCCTATGAGGTCGTGCGGACTCGCTATGTCGATCTGCGTGCCTTCGATCCAACTATGGTCAACGATATCTTCGTGGACATGCGCGCGGAGGCGGAAGCGGTCGTGCGGCTCGGCGCGCCGGATGAGCCGCTGGTCGAGACCCGCGGCGCGTTCATGCGCTACCGTGGGCAAGGTCACGAAATCATGGTGTCCCTGCCGGACAGGAATCTGACGGGCGATGACGGCGCTTTGCTTGAGGAATGGTTCACCGAGGCTTACAGCAACCTGTTCAGCCGCAGTATCCCAAATCTCGGCGTCGAGGTCCTGAACTGGACATTGTCCTTGGCGACGGACCGGGAAGGCGCTGAATTCGTAAAGGACAAAACGGAGAGCTACGGCCCGAAACCGGAAGCGACCCGCCGGTTATTCGATCCGGCCAGCGGCGCCTGGATCGAGGCCGGCGTGTATGCGCGCGCCGACCTGCCGCCCGGCGCTGAAATAGCGGGACCCGCGGTCATCGTCGAAGACGAGACGACGACCCTGGTAACGAACGGTTTCGGCGCTTCCGTCAACGCGCTGGGCCAGATCGTGATGACGAAGGGAGACGCGGCATGACCGACGCAAGCATGGACCGGATTCGCAACCAGGTCATGTGGGACCGGCTGATCTCCGTCGTCGAGGAGCAGGCGCAGACCTTGGTCCGCACCGCCTTCAGCACCTCGTCGCGGGAGGCGGGCGACATCTCAGCCGGCATCTTCAACCTTGAGGGGAAAATGCTGGCGCAGGCGGTCACCGGCACGCCGGGCCATATCAACACGATGGCGCGCGCCGTCATCCATTTCCTCGACGTCTTCCCGGTCGAGGGCATGAAAGAGGGCGACGTCTATATCACCAACGATCCGTGGAAGGGCACGGGGCACCTGCACGATTTCACGGTCGTCACGCCCGCCTTCCGTAACGGGCGCATGGTCGCGATGTTTGCCTGCACCAGCCATGTCGTCGATATCGGCGGCGTCGGCATGTCGCCGGACGGGCGGCAGGTCTATCACGAGGGGCTGTACGTCCCCATCATGCCGCTGGCGACCGAAGGCAAGATGAACGAGTGGTTCCTCAACATGGTGCGCGCCAATGTCCGCGAGCCGGTGCAGGTCGAGGGCGACATCTATGCGCTGTCCTCCTGCAACGAGATCGGGGCCGCCCGGCTGCTCGCCATGATGGACGAGTACGACCTCGACGACCTCGACCTGCTGGGCCGGCACATCATCGAGCAGAGCAAGACCGCGATCACCGCGGCGATCAACGCGTTGCCGCAGGGCTCCTGGTCGCATTCCATGCGGATCGACGGCATGGAGGCGCCGATCGATTTCGTCGCGAAATTGACGGTCTCCAATGGCACTGTCCATGTCGACTACGAAGGCACCTCCGGCACCTCCGATTTCGGCATCAATTGCCCGATGTGCTACACGGAGGCCTATACCGCCTTCGGCGTGAAATGCGTCGTCGCGCCGGAAATACCCAACAATGCCGGCACCCTGGACGCGGTGACGGTTTCCGCGCCGGAGAACACGATCGTCAACGCGCCGCACCCCTGCGCCGTCGTCGCCCGCTCCACCATCGGCCATATGATGCCCGATCTGGTGTTCGGCTGCCTGCATCAGGCGATGCCCGACGTGGTGCCGGCGGAGGGCACGTCGAACCTTTGGAATCTCAAGCTCGGCGCGGGCCACGGCATCACCGCGCGCAGCGAGGCCGAGGCGACGGCGTTCATGATGATGACGTTCCACAGCGGCGGCGCCGGCGCGCGGCCGAAGCAGGACGGCCTGTCCGCGACGCCGTTTCCCAGCGGCGTGCGCAACGTGCCGGTCGAGATCTCCGAGGCGATCACGCCGATGGTGGTCTGGCGCAAGGAACTGCGCGAGGATTCCGGCGGCGCCGGGGCGCAGCGCGGCGGACTGGGCCAGGTCATGGAGATCACCAGCCGGGAGGACGCGCCGTTCGGCATCTTCGCGAGCTTCGAGCGCGTCGTGTACCCGGCGCGCGGCCGCGACGGCGGCGGCCCCGGCGGAAACGGCCGGCTCTACATCGAGGCGGGCGAGGAATTGCGCAGCAAGGGCTTCCAGACCATCCCCATAGGCGGCCGGCTGATGGTCGAAATGCCGGGCGGCGGCGGCTATGGCGACCCGATGGCCCGCGATCCGGAAGAGGTCGCCACAGACGTCCGCCTCGGCCTCGTCAGCGCCGACGCGGCGGCGGCGGATTACGGGGTCGTGCTGGCGGATGACGGTGGCGTCGACGTGGAGGCTACGGCCGCGCGGCGCGGTTAGGGCGTACTAATCCGCCAAGTGCGGCGCGCCGCGATGCTTGTCGCGGACGCGGTCGGCGAACTTGCCAAGCACCTTGCTAAGCCGCGCCCCGTCGAAACCGAGCTGCGCCAGGGCGACGCCTGAATCGAAGATCTCCGAATAGTCCTTGATCTTGCCATCCTCCAGCGCGAAGCGGGACATGCCTTCGAAGACGACCCGCCTACCTTCCGCTTCGGGCATCGTTGACGTGTAGCTGAAGACGTAGCGGGCGTAGCCGGTATCGCCGTCGCGGACCGGGTCCGTCATCCGTCATTTGAAGTCCCTGGCGCGGCCGTGGAAATGCTGCTCCAGCATCTCCGTAATGGCGTCACGTCCCTGGAACGGCCCGTAGAACCCGTCATGGTAGACGCCGTCGTCGCAGAAAAGATCGGCGAGGCGCGACCCGACGCCGCTTTCGATGGCGGCAGTGAAGTCGTTCAGCAGGGCTTCGAATTGCATGGCGTGGCTCCGGTGTTGTCGGTTTCCCCATTGTCGCTGCAGGGAAAACCGGGAAACAACTATTTTGTGGCGTCATGCCCACGTTGATTTTCGCCGAGCGCCCGATGGATTTCAAACCCTTCGATACCCGTCTCTATCCGGTCCTTTCCGTTGCGGACGGGGTCCGAACCGGCGACATAGGTAACAGAGTAGACCGGAGACATGGGTAACAGG
>CAYLTU010000332.1:0-5538 GCA_964386465.1 uncultured Rhodospirillaceae bacterium | reverse complement strand
CTGTCTGTAAAATACCAATCCAAACAGGAGGTTGGAAATACTTCACGATCGACTGATGGTCGACCGGCTGGTGAAAGAGGAGTTCCTGGTCGAGGTGCAGACGATCGCGGCGGTCTAGGATGCGGCGTTCCGGTAGCACCCGTCGAGGAGTTCCGGTACGCAGCTACTGACATTCAAGGCGGCGCAGGGAGCGATGTCGTGCGCGTAGCCGCGCGTTACCAGTTCGTTCCCCGACGCGCTTGTCCGCACGACCGTTTCCAGCTGCTCCGCGACGGCAAGGAAGGCCGCTTCGGCGAGCTGTGCTTCCGGCGATTTGGTTCCGGTGCAATGGCTGATGATCGCACCGGCTCCGATCCAGTCTTCGATCGCTGGGCGGAGGGTTCCGTCGGGCCAACGCTCACCGGCTGCGACGATCACGGCGGTGCCCTCGATCGCCTCGGCAATCGCGCACGCGTTTCGTAGGCATCCGGCGAAGATTCGCCGGGCTCGCGCTTTGCCGGTCAAAGCCGAGCCGTTGGGCGAAGGAAGGACGAGCCGCGTGCCCGGCGGGATATCGGCAAGCGTAACCGGCGACAGGGAGTAGCGCCCGGCGCCGCGCTTCTGTGCGCATTCGGCGCCGATCGATGCGGCATAGGCGTCCGGATCGTCATCCGGCTTTCTGGGAAAGAGCAGGCAGCCGCGTGACGCCGCGATATCGACGCAGCTGGAAAAACTCAGCGTATCCACGATGACGCAGCAATCGACGCGTGCGGCGATCTCGCTTGCGCCTTGCTCGCCCCATTCGCAACGGATGTCATAACCGTCCTGATAGATCGGCATCGCCGATGGCTCAGCTTTGCGTCGGCAGGTTCGATTCAGCATCCGGGTCGAGCGGATAGACGGGCCTGCGGATGTTCTTCCAAGGGAAAAGGCTGTAGTCCGAGGTGCAGGTGCCCGGACCGGATACCATGGCGATGTGCTTGGCGAGCGGTTCGAAGCCGGCGCGGAAATGCTGTCGGGTTTTCAGGAGGACGTACTTCTTTTTCGCCGGATCGATGCCGGCATGGGTGAAGGCGCCGACGTCGAAGGGCTCGTAGCGACCCTCGCTGACGACGATCTCGATCTTACCTGTGTCCAGCACCGCGCAGCGGCCGATATTGAACTTCACGCCGGTGAACATCGGGCCGGTGATGGTGAAGGAGCCATCGGTGATGCGGCGGACGGTTCCGGTTACTTCGAGCGGCTCGCCCTTCAAATCCATCGCCGGCATGTCGACCTTGCCGCCGAGCTGAACGGTGATCTCTGCGCCGACGCCGGCGTCGATCATTTGCGCGACGGTCTCGGGATCGCAGAACGGGCCGGCGCAGACGTCTTCAAGGTCCTGGCGGATGACCTCGGCCAGCACCGCCATGACGTCCTGATTGCCGCCGGAGCCGCAATTGTCGCCGTGGTCGACCAGTATCACCGGTCCGCCGTCGAGCGCCTTGGCTTCGCTGACTGATGTCTCGATCGGCTCGACCGGAAAGACGAACTCCTCGCGCCGTTCCCAGCCCTCGTTGAGAATGTCGTAGAGCAATCGTTCCGCTTGGTCCCTGTCGCCGTCGGCGACGACAATCGCGCTCAGACCTACATGCGGAATGTCGGCCAGCGGGAAGCAGCCGAAGATCGAAGCGTTCAGCACGGTGCCGTCGCTCTCCGCCGCGATCGCCTTGGCGTAAAGATCCTGCATCGGCTGCATCGATGGGGCGTGTCGGTTCATGTGCGTCAGCACCGGTAGCGAGTGCCATGCCATCACCGGGTCCACCTCGCCATTCAGCGCGCGCACCAGGGTGCGGCCGGCGCGCTCGCCAGTTTCGTACATGTCGATATGGGGGTAGGTGCGGTAGCCGGCGATGACGGTCGCGTTGTCGACGATATCGGCGGAAAGGTTGGTATGAAAGTCCAGCGCTACGGCGATCGGCAAGTCCGGGGCGATGGCGCGGATGCGTTTCAGCAGGTCGCCTTCGCCGTCGTCGTGATCTTGCGTCACCATCGCGCCGTGGAGGTCGAGGAACAGTGCGTTACAACCCTTCTGCACCGCCTCGCAGATCGCTTCGGCGCAGAGATCTATGATCGCACCGGGTGCCGGTGCGCTCGGGTGCGCGTTGGCGGCGATTGGAAAGACCAACTCCGCGCCTTCCGCTTTCGCGATGTCGATATAGGCGGCGACGGGGTTGTTGGTGCCCGCATAGACCCGATACGCCTCGTCCCCGCGCGCGGGTCCATCGGTCGGACCGACGCGGCCGAAATCGGCGACCGGCGTGGGAATCGGGGAGAAGGTGTTGGTCTCGTGCCGCATTACGGCCGTTACGAAGCGCCGCGTCATGTAGGGATCCTCGGTTCGCGATCGGGAGCGAGCAATCTAGGTCATGGACTCACAAATTGCGACGGTCTTGGCGGCAAGATTGACTGACCGCTAGACGGGCTCGAAAAGAAGTTTCAGCCGGGCTCTCTGCGCGTTGTTGATGTGTCGGCGGGCGGCGCGTTCGGCCGCCTCCGGGTCGCGCGCCTTGATAGCGGCGGTGAGCGAACGGTGTTCGCCATGCGCTGTTTCCGCACGGCCGGGCACCGCCATTGTCGTGCCGCGCATCAGCGCCATGGAGTCGCGCAGGGCATTGGCCGTCTTCAGCAAATAGCGGTTGTGCGCGGAGCGGAACAGGACTTGATGGAACTGCAGATTGTGCTGGGCGAGACGCTCTGGGTCGTCGAAAAGGTCCGCCTCGCGGGCTAGCATGTCGAGCAGCACCGCAATTTCCGCGTCGGAGGCGTGCTGAGCGGCGAGTCCAGCCGCCGTCCCTTCCAGCGCTTCGCGCATGGCGTACAACTCCATGACCGACTGATGGTCGAGTTGCACGACGACCATGCCGCGATGCGGTTCGAAGGCGAGGAGACCGTCGGCCTCCAGGCGGCGCAACGCTTCGCGCACCGGCGTGCGGCTAATTTCGAGTTTTTCGGCGAGCTCGGCCTCGCGGACCCGCGCGCCCGGCGGCAGGGCGCCCTCGCGGATTTGCGCTCGAAGCCGTTCGTAGGCGTACTCGCCGAGCGAGGGGTAATCCCGCTTGCCGGCGGGCACCGCCACGTCAGCCGCCTTTCGCCCGCTCCCCGGCGCTGTTGCCGGCCATGCGTCCGAAGATGGCGCCGGACATCAGGCCGGTGCCGCCGGGATAGTTGAAGCAGAACACGCCGCCGACCAGTTCGCCCGCGGCGTACAGGCCCGGTATCGGATTCAGTTCGGTATCGAGCACGCTGCCGTCTTCGTCGGTGCGCAGCCCGCCGAAAGTGAAGGTGATGCCGCAGGTGATCGCGTAGGCTTCGTAAGGCGGCTCGTCCAGCACGTTGGCCCAGTTCGACTTCGGCACCTCCAGCCCGGTCGTCCCGCGCCCGTCCAAAACGGCAGGGTTGAATTCGACGTCGGTCTGGACGGCTGCGTTGTACTCCGCGACCGTCTTCAGGAACTGGTCCGGGTCGACGCCTTCCAGCTTCGGCGCCAGCTCTTCCAGCGTGTTGCCGGTCGCTTTGGTGACGCGACGGATGCGGTATTCGTCGCGCATCATGGCGGTGACCTTCTGATCGAAGACCTGCCAGGCCATCATGCCTGGTTGGTCCATGATCACCTTGCCGTATTTGGCATAGGTGTAGTTGCGAAAATCCGCGCCCTCGTCGACGAAACGCTTGCCTGTGGCGTTGACCATGATGCCGAGCGGGTAGGAGTGCTTCTGGAAATTGTCGCCGACCGTCAGGTCGCCGGTTTCCGGCGCATTCAGGTCCCAGCCGACCGCGTGGCAGCCCGACCAGTTGCCGTGCGGCATGGCGCCGATATCGAGTGCCATCTGGATGCCGCCGCCGGTGTTGAAGCGCGTGCCGCGCACCTTGACCAGTTCCCAGCCCGGGCCGAGATAGCGCGTGCGCATCTCCGGATTGGCCTCGAAGCCACCGGACGCCAGGACGACCGAGCCGGCGTGGATCTCACGCACCTTGCCCTTGTGCTTGACCTTGATGCCGGTGACTTTCTCGTCGTCATAGAGCAGCGACAGGCCGCGCGTTTCGTACAGGATTTCGATCCCGTTCTCCACCGCCGCCTTGGTCTCCAACTCGACCAGCCCTTCGCCGCCGCCCCAGGTCTCGACGCACAGCCCGCCCCAGAAGCGGAATTTGCCGTCGACCTTGAAGGCCTGCCGTCCGTAGCTCGGCTGGAACTTGACGCCGCGGCTTTTCATCCACTGGACGGTCTCCAGGCTCTTGGTGACCAGCGCTTCAGCCTTGTCCGGGTCGGCGCGGAATTGGGTGAGGCGGAACAAATCGTCGTAGTACTGGTCGCTCGTGTAGGTTCCGAAATCCGCGTTGTCGATCTCGTCCTGGGTCAGGTCCAGCACGGTCGTCAGATCCTGCAGCCCGTCATGCGCGAAACGGATGGCGCCGGCCGTATAGCGGCTGTTGCCGCCGGCTTCTTCGATGGGGGCGGCCTCGATCATGACGACCTTCGCGCCATGCTCCTGGGCTGCGAGCGCGGCACAAAACGCGGCGTTGCCGGCGCCGAGGACGGCGACGTCGTATTGTTCCTGGGACATGAGGGCTCCTTCGGTGAGTAGTACAGATTGTGTACAATTGTATACAATTTAACCGGCCGTTGGATGGCCGTCAAGGTTGTGGGGGGTACAGCAGTAATTCCGACGGTTCGAGATCGTTCGAAAAGCCGGATGATGTCACGCCTTCGTTGCCACGATGAACACCGCCTTGCCCTTTTCCGGTTGCCACTGGTGGTCTATCCGGAACCCGGCTTCCATCAATTCGTTACTCAGTTCTTCCGACGTGAAGAACCTTACCAAAGGCAGCAGCCCAAAATATCGACCGAGGAGAAGAACGGGCTTCAGCAGCCGCAGTGTCCCGCTGAGGCACACAGTAGAGGAGACGAACACGCCGCCCGGTTTCAGCATCCGGTGGATTTTTTCGAGTATCGGCCGTTTGTCATCGAGCAGATGCAGGATGCTGTGGGCTATCACGGCGTCATATGTCGCGTCGTTCGCCTCGAAGTCATCGATGCTCGACCGCTCGAAATTCACGTTCTTCACGTTGCCGGCCTCGGCCTTGGCCCGCGCGATCTCGAGCATCCCGTCGGAAATGTCGATGGCTAGAATGTGTTTTACGAAGGGAGCGTGAAGGAGTGCCGTGGTCCCCGTGCCGCAGGCCAGTTCCAGAACGTCCATATCCGGCCTCAGGTAGTCCTGGGTCACCTTCAGTTTTTTCTCATAGGCCGTTTGATCGGCGACGGGCCGCTTCGCGTAGCCCTTTGCGTGCCTGTCCCAAAATCGACTCGCTTGCGCCATAGTTTTCTCCGTTCGGCCTAGCGTCTTTTTCTGCACACCTGCCTGAACCAAAATGGCTCGCGACCTCGCGAAGGACAACTCTAAACCGACGACGGAAAGCGGCACCGTCCATGATAATCGAATGTTGCGTCTGAGGCCGAGCGTGGCGTTGCGTACCGATCTCCGTTACCCTACAGGCGCGAGAGCCATGGTATGG
>CAYLTU010000331.1:0-5542 GCA_964386465.1 uncultured Rhodospirillaceae bacterium | reverse complement strand
TCGCCTACGTGTCCGGCACGCATGGCAACCGTTTCGTTCAGAACTACGGCAACGCGAAGGCGAAGGCCTATGGCAAGTTCGAAAATGCCGGCAAGATGCCGGCCGGCGCGATCCTGGCGAAGGACAGCTTCTCGGTTACCGGCGCCGGCCGCGTCTCTGTCGGTCCCCTGTTCGTAATGGAGAAGATGGGCGCCGGCTTCAACAAGGCGTCCGGCAATTGGAAGTACAGCATGGTCATGCCGACCGGCGCGGTCATGGGCGTCACAAACGGCACGAACTCCAAGGCCATGAAGTTCTGCTACGAGTGTCACATGGCGGTCGCTGAAGATCAGGATTCGTTGATGCTGTTGCCGGAGGAGTATCGCGCCAACTAGCGCCACTCGGACAACAATATTCGGCGAAATGATTGCGCCGCCCCTGTTGCAGAATGGGGCGGCGTTTTCATTTATCGGGCGCATTGCGCGGACTGTACTTGGGGTCAAAGTGAAGAAAATTACGGATCGGTATCGGCATTTAGCGTAGAGTATGGATCGGCGCATTCGATCAAATGTTAAGTCGTGCCGCTCGATACACAAATACACGGTAACCGTCGAATCTGATTGATCCGGATGAGAGCCCGACAAAAGTGCAATAGTGGTGTGTTGACCAACAGATGAGTTCCGAACCGGTCGTCATCGTCGGTGCCGGCGGGCACGGTAAGGTTCTGCTCGATATTTGCCGTGCCTCCAGTCGGGAGGTCGCGGGCTTCCTGGATGAGAACCCGAGTTTACCCCCAAGCATTCACGGAACACCGATTATCGGGACCGATGACATGCTTGACGATGCTACGTTTGTTGCGTCCCATTCATTCGTTTTGGGCGTGGGCGATATAGGCGTTAGAAAAAGTTTGAATTCGCGCCTTCTCGATGCGAACGCGCCGCTTGCAACGCTGATTCATCCCTCCGCCGTAATTTCGGAATTTGTTACGATCGGCGCTGGATCGACGGTACATGCGGGCTCGATCGTCAACATCGATACGATTATCGGCATGCATTGCGTCATCAATACCGGCGCATCCGTGGATCATGACTGCGTCCTCGCCGACGGTGTGCAGATCAGCCCTGGCGCGCGGCTTGCCGGCGGTGTGCGGTGCGAGGAAAACGTCTTCATCGGGACCGGTGCAGCAGTTTTGCCAAATGTAGTGATCGGCAAGAATTCAATTGTCGGCGGTGGAAGTTCCGCGGCGAAAAACGTCCCGGAGAATGTCACGGTTTTTGGTGTTCCCGCTCGAATTGTTCGTAAGGCTTGGTAACACGGACCAGCAGGCGGAATTCGTCGACTCGCGGAAAATTAGGGACGTTTCTTTAAGGGCGGTATTTTGCGCGTGCTCAGAAGGAGTGTTCGCCGGTGAAGTTTCCGGCCGCCTTGTGACGTGAAACCACATAGCCGGTCAGGTCGGGGCGCGGCGCCTCCACTGTATACCAAATATAGGACACATCTCCGGCCGCTTGGCCGCTGCCGCCGGCGCGCCAGGACAATGCCTCGGCCGGGTCCATGCAGACCGCGCCGCCGCTTTTGAGGTCGAATCGGCGCGTACCCAGCAGGCCTTCTTCATCATAGAACGTGACGTCCAGCGCACAATCGCCGCCGATTGGATTGTCACCGACCAGCCCCAATACGCTATCGACGGCATCGCCGACAGGTGTCTGTCCCCAGGCGAACCCGGTCTTGCCTTCCGGCGCAAACACGTTCGGGTTGTTGAGCGAGATATTGACCGAAGCGCTGAGACTGTCTTCCGCCAACGGCCCGTGTACGAGCTGATGATTGACGCGGGTCGGTGTGTTGCCGTCAAGCGGTGTGGCACGAACCGCGAACGCCGCGATATCGCCGGTGTCGATGCCAGCCGACGCGCTTAACGCATTGACCGACTGGTCGATTTGATCACCGTCGGGAGAAACCAGTTCGCCGGCATTCACGGTGCCGACTTGCGAACCATTTTCGCCGTAGAGATCGATTTCGATCGCCAATCTTCCCGGTGACATGATCGGATATATTCGGACCGAGTTCTCCAATCCCTTGAGAAACGGATACAGTCTGACGGAGGACTGGCCATCGTCCCAATATTCCGCGCTCGCCGACGAATCGTAATAGCTGTGATTTGCGCTGAAGGCGCCGTCGTTACGCCGTATGCCGGTCAGCATGCGGCCGTAGAATAGGAACTGTGCCGGTTGGTCGAGTTTCAGGGTACCGGACGCCGTCGCCGGCAGGTCGGGAAAGCTTTGCCGCAGCGAGATATCGCGGCTGCACAGCCGCGGTACGTCCAGCTCGATCTCGGTACGGTGGGTGCCGGCCTCGGTCGCCAGCTCGACACCAAGCGTGCCGCGGCAGGCCAGCGGCCCGGCGGTGAACAGCGCGAAGGTGTCGGTATCCGCGTCGACCCGCACGTCGATCGAGGCCTCGCGCACAGAGGTCGCGTTGATCGCATCGTCCTCGAACACATCGTTCAGCACCCGGTTGTAGGCGTGTACAGTATTCAGGTGCGATGGCCCGCGATGATTGACCATGGCCGCCGGGAACGGGATGTAGAGGTTTTCCGCCGCGAAATACTCGACCAGATAACCGTCGACAGGCTCCGACACCATACCGGTTAGCGGGACCGTATAGGCGCGCGGCGCGTCCACCGTCAGAAGCCGCGACTCGATCCGCTTTCCCTCCGGATCCAACGCCGTCACCCGGCAGCCTATATTCTCGTAGCCGCGTTTCAACAAGAAGTGATTGATGAAGCTGAGCTCGACCTCCGAACCGGTGATTTCCGGCACCGTCAGCGAGGCGCGGTGGACGCTGTTCAATCCCCCATCGCGATGATAAGCCCGGCGTGCCGCTTCGACTTCCTTGAAACTTTTCATCGCGGGGCGGCCCTCATCTGTTTGTCAGAATTCGGCATCGGCTTTCGTCGCGCAACGCTTCGCGTGTATATGGAGCGCCCAAAATCAAGTCAAGAATAGTGCTTAGTCCATGGACCGAGTGCGTCGAAGTGACGCCATATGAAGTCCTAAAAAGGCTGCGGCCAGCCGGTGCCGCCGAGGGTTCAACCGCACTGCGCGTGCCGGGGGTTTTGTGGATTCGTTTAACGGAAAAACGACGTGCGCGATTTAACGTTTCCAGCCCAACGTCTCCGCCAAGTCGCCCACGACGTGTGTCTCGATCATGTTCATCCTGTTTCCCGACCGCGGATATGCGAGTGCGGTGACGAGAATCATATCGTCGTCCGAGATTAGGTCGCTGCGCCAAAGCAGTTCGATGCAGGTCGGAATATGGTCGGTAGTCGTTTTGGGATAAGGAATATCCGCAAATACACCTGTCGTTCCCGGAATAATATTGAAACTGCGCGCGGCAATTTTGTCGTTGCTAACCGCGAGTATCGGTTGGCGCGGCAAATAACTGGCGACAACCTGCGCCGCGAATCCGGAAATAGTGATCGCGACGACCTTCGTGATCGGAAGCGTTCTGCATAACAGCGATATCGCCTGCCCAACCGATTGCGCGACAGTCGGCGTTTCCTGATTCTTGTCGCCGTCTCGCTGTTTCTGCAGATGTGTCAGTGCTGCATTTGACACGCGACGCATCGTGGCGACCGCTTCAACGGCGTGGGCGCCAACCGCGGTTTCACCGGACAACATCGTCGCCGCCGCGCCATCTAGGACGGTATTGGAGATATCGCTGACTTCCGCCTTCGTGGGAAAGGGGTTCTCGATCATCGTATGTAGCATTTCCGTCGCCACGATGACCGGCTTGCTGTGCCGGCTTCCGGCATCGAGGATATTTTTTTGGAAAATCGCCAAATTTTCCAGATTGGTTTCAACCGACAGGTCGCCTCGATCGATCATAACGACATCGGTTGCGCTCGCCACTTCGTCGACATTGTCGAGGCCCGCCTGATTTTCGACTTTCGAGACGATGCGCGGCCAGGTCCCGCCGGTAAGGTTTCGGATGGCATCAATATGCTCCGACGATTCGACAAAGCTGATGCCGATGAAATCGACCTCGTTTTCGCGCGCGAAAGCGACCAGGTCTCGATCGCGGTCGGTAACCAGCGAGGTGCGGAACTTCAAGCCGGGCACATTGATGCCCTTACGGCTTTTGAGTGTACCGGCCGTTTCGGCCCGACAATGAATGTCCTGGCCTTCGACCTTGATCACCGTGAACCGGATCGTACCGTCATCGGCATGGACGGTGGCGCCGGATACGATATCTTCGTGCAGATGGGCGTAATTGACGGGGACCTTCGCAGACCCGTCATGGCTGATATCCGTCGTCAGCACCACCCTGTCGCCGGCCAAGAATCTGGGTTCGATATCGAGGTCGGTGGTGCGAATTTTTCGTCCCGGAATATCCAGCAGGATCGGCGTTTCGGGCAAGGTGTCGCGGATCAAACGGATCGTCTGTGCGTGCCAGTCGAGCGTGTTGTGCGATCCGTTGAGGCGCGCCACGTTCATCCCTGCGTCCGAAAGCGCGCGCAACATCTCGGCATTGTCCGAAATCGGGCCGATCGTCGCGACAATCTTGATTAAGCTCATTCGTCGTCTTCCATTACGAATAGGGGCACGCCATCGAGCGCGGCGACTATTTCCGGCCTAATCAGGTGCGGTTCGGGCGTTCGTCCGCCGACCAGCATGGCGCGGATATCCGTTCCGCTGATGTGCGTTACGGCGTTCGGCATTGTCGTTTCATGAGGGCAGGTCTGCTCGGTCACGATTCCGTCGCACGCGGCGCAGTGGTAGGGACCTTTGAGCCGAAATATTTCGATGCCCAATTCCCCATCGAAACGCTCCGTCAGGTCGTGGGCCGCATACTTGCCGTAATAGTCTCCGACGCCGGCATGGTCGCGGCCGACGATAAAATGAGTGCAACCGTAGTTGCGCCGGATGATCGCGTGGAAAACCGCCTCGCGAGGGCCCGCATACCGCATCCAGGTCGATAGAATTCCAAAGACGACCCGGTCACGCTGGTAGAACTTATCGATGAGGGCGCGGTATCCGGCGAGAATGGCCGCCGGCGTGTAGTCGCCCTTTTTCTTCCGGCCGACCAGCGGTTGAACGAAAAGCCCGTCGACATGTTCGAGTCCGACCCGCTGTAAATATTCGTGGGCGCGATGCGGCGTGTTTCGCGTTTGAAAGCCCACGATTCGCTTCCAGCCGCGCGCGGCGAAGAGTGCTCTGGTTTCCGCAGGGGTGCGCTCTTCCTCCGAGTATTCGAACTCGACCCGTTTCGCGAGTGAAACCGTGCCCCCGACGAAGACGCCGCCGCCGCCACGAAAATAGGCGACGCCCGGATGGTTCGGGTCGTCGGTTCCGAATATTTTCTGCGACGCCGCTTCCCTGTCGCATGAAAACGGGTCGTCGGGCTTTAGGGTGCCTATTTCTTCACCTTCGAAAACAAGGGCAACCGTCGGCCTGCCCGCGATCCCCGCCGCTTGGTCGGGCGTGAGGTCGAGCACTACGGGCAAAGGGAAAGGGTCGCCGGTCGGCAGACGCATGGTGTCGACCACATTGTGAAACTGCTC
>CAYLTU010000330.1:0-5542 GCA_964386465.1 uncultured Rhodospirillaceae bacterium | reverse complement strand
ACGCAGACGACCCGTCACGGCAGGTGTCCGACAACCCTTCACAAAAACGGTAGTCAGTGGCACCGCTCGCGATGTCAGCTCCTGAGCTATGATCGGACCATATCAGTGAAAAAGCAGACGTGGACCATGGCAAAGCTTCGCCCAATTTAATCTGCATTGGCCCGCGCCCGACGATCCTTTCCCCGCTTGCTATCCACCTGCACACGCTTCGCTTTGCCGTTATCGCACGCCGCCTCGGCTGCAGCTTGTCGGTGTCGGCGTGCGCGGGTTGGAACCTCGCGCCACAGTCGGCCCAGCGCCTTTCGATCACAGCGATAACGATGTTCCGATCCCGCCGCTGCGAGAAATAGGCGCGGTAGCCGACGCAGAGATATTCCTGGCCGTGATACGTCCGGGTGAAGCCGATTAGCCGTTCATCTTCACCACGACCTTGATCGCGTCCTCGATGCGCTCCCGCGCGTACTTCAAGGCTGTCGGTGTTTCCTCCAACGGGAAGGTGTGTGTGTGAATCTTGGTCGCTTCGAAACGCTCTTGCTCCATGAACGCGGCGGCTCGGTGCGTGGCACTCTTCCCCTCGCCGCGGATTCCGTACATGTAGATGTTGTTGGTCACGATGTGCTTCACGTCGACGGAAACTTCCTCGTCGGGGAAGGCGGCCAGGCAGACCTTGGCGCCGCGGTTGCACATCCGTAACGCCTCGTTCACCGCCTGCGGCGCGCCGGAGCATTCCATGACGTAATCGATGCCGCCGCCACCGGTCAGTTCCCGTACCTTCTCGACGGGGTCTTCGTTCCGCACGTTGATCACATGGTCGGCGCCCAATTCCAATCCCGTCTGCAGGCGGTTGTCCCGGGTGCCCGTGAGAATTACGGGGGAAGCGCCCAGCGCTTTCGCGACGGCGACGCCCATCAGTCCAATTGGCCCGGGGCCCGTTACCACGACGGATTCGCCGGCGACCAGTCCGCCCAGTTCGGTAAGTCCGTACATCGCCGTCCCGGCGGTGACGACGAGCGTTGCTTCCTCGTCGCTCATGCTGTCAGGAATATGGATCAGCGTGTTGACGTGGTTCACGGCATATTCGGTAAAGCCGCCGTCGGTGGTGAAACCATTCGCGCGATGGCCTTTGTTCAGGTCGCCATAGTTTTTTCCGTAGTTGTGGCAGGACGTGTACATGCCCTCGCGGCAGCGTTTGCATTGGCCGCAACCGGCGTGAATCTCAACCGTCACGCGGTCCCCGACACCGAATTCGTCGACGCCCGGGCCCAGCTTCACGACGGTGCCCATATATTCATGGCCCGGTGTGAAGTTCTTGTTGAACGGCAGGCCGCCTTCGATCATCGCGGGCGGTCCATGGCTGATGATTTCCAAATCCGTCGCGCAAACCGAAATCGCATCGATTCGAACCAAAACCTCCGCCTGGCCGGGTTCCGGGACCGGTTTGTCGATCATTCGGAGTTCGTCCGGACCGCCCAAGACCCACGCCTTCATGGTTTCCGGTATCTGGTATTCGCTTTTTCCTGCAGTCATCTTCGCCTCCAGAGGGGATGGGGCCGTACAGTTCTGATCGCGCGCGCCCAACCGCGTGGACACTTCCGTGGCCGTGTCGACGACCGAGCCATGTGGTCACGGATGGCGGTTGCTTGGCAAGCATCGTTGTTAGATGTGACTGAGGGTTGGTCCGAGACCGGCCAATTCCTCACGAAACCGTTGATTGCGGTAGGCATTGACCCGTGAAACTATCGCCTTCGCAATTTCAAGGGAGGCGGCAATGAGCGTAGCAGACGTTAAGGCCCTGACGTTCGATACGGGCGGGACCATTCTGGACTGGCACTCCGGTGTCAAAGGCGCGCTGGCGGAGACCGGCGCCAAGCATGGGATCGAGAAAGACTGGGTCCAGATCACCAACGAGTTCCGTCGCCGTTCGCTCGGTAAAATGCTCAATCTCGGCGAGAAGGAGCCGCCGGCCCATAACTTCGACGACTCGCACCGCATGGCGCTGGAAAGTCTGATCGAGGAACATGATCTCGGCGCCTTCACCGAGGACGAGCGGCACGCGATCTGCTACGACACGGTGCACAACTTGCAATGCTGGCCCGATTTTCCCGGCACTTTGCCTAAACTGCGCGAAAACTTCATGTGCGCATCTTTCACCATTCTCAGTTTCCGCATCATCATGGATACGGCCAAGCGCAACGGGCTCAGCTGGGACGCCGTCTTTTCCTGCGAAGCGATCGGCAAGTACAAAATCCTGCCGGACGCCTACAACGCGGTCGCGAAATTCCTGCAGCTCGATCCGGGCGAAATCTGCATGGTGGCCTGCCATAATTTCGACCTCGACGCGGCTAAGGGCTGCGGTTTCAAGACGGCCTTCGTGAAACGGCCCGACGAATGGGGGCCGGAAGGGCCGCCTGATCCGGAACCGAACCCGATTCACGATATCGTCGCCGACAGCTTCCCCGACATGGCGCGGCAATTGGGTGTCGCCATGTAATCGGTCGAAGTTGCAGGCGAATTCAAAATATGCGTGACTTGTAGACGCACATATTCGCAATTGCAGGGGATCGGGGCCATGTCGGAACACACCGGAATTTCGCTCGCGCTCGCCGAAGAAGTCATTGGTTTCCAAGCGTCTGCGCTGTCACGGGAAGATCATGAGCAGTTGCAACGGCTTCTGCTCGATTATGCCGCCGTGACACTGTGCGGATCGGTGCAGCCCTGGGGCCGCACCCTGACACAATGGGCCGGCGACCATGGCGCCGACGGCAAGGTCTTGCTGATCGGCAGCGGCAAGCGCGCGGGCGCCAACGCGGCGGCGATGGTCAACGGCACGTCCGCGCACGGCTATGAACTGGACGACACGCATGACAAATCCATGAGCCACCCGGGCGCCGTCGTCATTACCGCCGCGCTCGCCGCCGGAACCGAGACGGGTGCGACGGGCCAGGAGCTGTTGAGCGCCGTCGTCGCGGGTTACGAGGTCATGGCGCGTGTCGGCATGGCTACGAATTCGCTTGGTGTTATAGAACGCGGTTTCCACCCGACCGCGACCTTCGGCGTGTTTGGCGCCGCTGCGGCGTCTGGCAAGCTGTACGGTCTCGACGCCACGGAAATTGCGCAGGCCTGGGGCATCGCCCTGTCGATGTCGAGCGGCGCCTGCCAGTTCGCGTTCGAACCGAAGGGGACCATGGTCAAACGTATGCATGCCGGTATTCCGGCGCATAACGGTGTCATCGCAGCGCAGCTGGCGCGGCTCGGTCTCGCGGCGCCGGTGCAGGCGCTCGAAGGCGATTACGGCTTCTTCAAGCTATTCGGTGTCGATCCCGATCCGTCCCGGCTGACCAAACCGAAGGACGCACCGTTGGAGATCCACGATATCAGCATGAAACCCTATTCCTGTTGCCGGAAGTTCCATTCGCTGATCGATGCGCTGGAACAGGCGACGGAGGGTTTCTCGATCCCGGTCGAGGACATCGAGGGCATCTCGGTGCGTGCGCCGAAGACGGCGATCGGCAGCCACATGATGCGGCGGCCGGATTCGGTGATGGCGGCGCAGTATTCGATGCCCTATATCGTCGGCGCGACGCTGGCCTACGGACCGCGCCGCTACGACGCCTATGGGGCGGACCACCACGACGACCAGAAGATCCTGTCGATCGTCGACCAGGTCGAAGCGGTGCCCGACGCGGAACTCGACGGTATGGTGCCGGCGAAGATGGCGACCGGTGTCGATCTGACTCTGCGCGGCGGCGGAACGCGCGAGGCGACGGTGCTCGACAGTTTGGGGACCCCGGTCCGGCCGATGTCGACGATCGAGGTCAAGGGCAAGGCGCAGGCCCTGCTGGCGCCGCTTGAAGTCGAGGTCGAAACCATCGCGGCGTCGGTCGATGCGCTGGCCGCCGCGGATGACATCGCTGGTTTTGCCGATGCCCTGGTTGTTCCGGGATACGACCGTCGGACCGAAGCCGCTTGAGCGATAAATCCCAGGCTCCCATCGCGCACGCGGACACGATAGAATCACTCTTCGATCGCTACGGTCCGGTTTATAAATGGCTGGCGACCGGGACCTGCATGGTTGCCACGATGACCGTGGCACTCGCCGGGTCGACGGTCAATGTCGCGTTTCCGGAGATCATGGGTGCGTTCGGGATCGGCCGGGACCAGGCAACGCTGCTGTCCACCGGCTATTTCGCCGCCCAGACGGCGGGGATGCTGCTGAGCGCCTGGCTGATCGAGGTGATCGGCGAACGCCGGACCTGCACGGTAGCGTTGATTTTCTTTCTGCTCGGCGGCGCGATGAGCGGGCTTGCCGATGATACCGGGAGCCTCGTCCTGGGCCGCGTCCTGCAGGGCGTGTCTTCCGGTGTCATTCAGCCGCTCGGGATGGCGGTCACGTTCCGGGTTTTCCCGCAGGAGAGCAAGGGTCTCTCGATGGGAATTTACAGTCTCGGCATGGTCTTGGGGCCGTCGCTCGGCCCGACCATGGGCGGTCTGGCCATCGCCGAGTTCAGTTGGCACGCCGTATTTCTGCTGTCCCTGCCGACGGCGTTTCTGGCGCTGGTCTTCTGCAACATCTTCCTACCGTCGAGCAACATCCCCAAGGAGATACCGACGTTCGATTTCCTGGGGTTCGCGTGTCTCTGTGCGTCGCTCGTCGGGTTTCTGTTGGGGTTCAGTTACGGACAGCGTCTTGGCTGGACGTCCAACGACATCATCGGACTGTTCGCGGTCGGTCTGTTCGGAGGTGCCGGCTTCGTATTGCGCCAGCTTTACGGCAAGAGCCCGCTGGTCAATCTGGCCCTGTTCCGGAACGTGCAGTTTTCGGCCGCCGCGCTGATCGCCTTCTTCACGGGCTGCGCCTTTCTTTCGTCGACTTTCATGCTGCCGCTGTTCGTTCAGCAGATTCAGCATTACAGCGCCCTCGATGCGGGCCTGATGATGATCCCGGCGGGACTGTCGCTGCTGATCCTGTTCCCGCTCGCCGGACGGCTGACGGACCTGATTTCGCCGCAATACATGATCTATATCGGTTTGGCCGTCTTCGCGGTCGCCTATGCGCTGATGGCGCAATCGGACGTGAATACGCCGTTCTGGACCATCGTCGGGCTGACCCTGCTGATGCGGGCCGGCACGGCGTTCACGCGGCCGGTGACGAATACCGTGGCGCTGCGGTCGCTGCCGACCGAAATGGTCCATCAGGGGGCCAGCTCGATAAACTTCGTCCGCAAGCTGGGCGCCGCGCTCGGCACGAACATCATCATCGTGTTCCTGGAATGGCGAATACCCTTCCACGGCGACGCCTTCGCATCGACGCAGACCGGTGCACGCGAAACCGGCCAAGAGATGGCCGACGCGCTGATGCGGCTGTTCGCCGAGGCCGGCGTGCCCGAGACGGTACGCGCGCCTGGCGTGTTCCACTATCTCGGCGATATGATTTACGCCCAAGCCAGCACGATGGGTTATCACGACGCGTTCATGGTGCTGGCGGTCGTCGCGCTGCTGGGCGTGTTCCCGGCCTGGGTGATGGCGCAAACGCGGCGGGCAA
>CAYLTU010000329.1:0-5543 GCA_964386465.1 uncultured Rhodospirillaceae bacterium | reverse complement strand
ATCTTCGCCGAGGAAACCTGCAGTCCGAGGTCGTGCAGCGCGCGGGTGATCTCGTACAGCAGTGCCGGCCGGTCGCGGCCGTTCACTTCGATCAGGCTGTAGGTGTTGCTCGCCTTGTTGTCGATCAGGACGCGGGGCGGCACCTTGAAGATATCGGTGCGGCTCGGCAGGGTGCGCCGTTTGGCCAGCTCGTCGGCGATCCGCAGCTGGCCGGTCAGCGACTGCTCGATGCGTTCCTCGATCCGCGACAGGCCGGACGCGCTGTCGACCGTATGGCCGGTGGCGTCCTGAATCCAGAAACTGTCCAGCGCCATGCCGTTAGTGAATGTGTTGATGCGGGCGTCGACGATAGTCGCGCCGCACACGGCGATCGCCGCGGCGATCTTGTTGAACAGGCCCGGATGGTCCGCAGCGTAGACCGTCAGTTCGGTCACGTCGCGCTCCGGCTCGATTTGCGTGTCGATCGCCAACGGCATTTCCGCTTCCGTAGCCTTGCGCACGAACCGGGCATGATGGACCAGGGTATCGAAGTCGTAGAACAGCCAGTACGACGCCTGGCCGCGCTTGAAATGCGCCTCGCGCTCGTCTTCGCGCCAATCGGCCAGCCGTTCGGTCAGAACTTCGCGGATACCGGCGGCGCGGTCGTCCATGCGGTCCGCCGCGAAGCCGCCCGACATCACCGCTTCCGACCTGTAGTAGATTTCGCGCAGTAATGTCGCCTTCCAGTTGTTCCAGCGCCCCGGCCCGACGGCGCGGATATCGACCGCGGTCACGCAAAGCAGCAGCTTGAGCCGTTCCGGCGACTGCACGAGCTCGACGAAATCGAAGATCGTCTTGGGATCGTCCAGATCGCGCTTGAAGGCGACGTTGCTCATGTCTAGATGGTGGCGCACCAGCCAGGCGACGGTCTCGATTTCCGCCTCGGTGAAGCCGAAGCGGGGGCAAATCTGCTCGGCGATCGAGGCGCCCAGAACCGAATGGTTGCCGCCACGCCCCTTGGCGATATCGTGCAGCAGCACCGCGACGTACAGGACCTCGCGCGACAGCACCTTGTGGATGATCTCGCTGGAGACCGGCAGCTCGTCCTTCAGCTCGCCGCGTTCGACTTCGCTCAGCATGCCGATGGCGCGGATCGTGTGCTCGTCCGTCGTGTAGACGTGATACATGTCGTATTGCATCTGCGCCACGACCCTGCCGAAATCCGGGATGAAGCGGCCGAACACGCCGGCCTCGTTCATCCGCCGCAGCGTAGTCTCCGCGCCTTTCTCCGACGTCAGGATGTCCAGGAAAATCCGGTTCGCTTCGGGGTCTTCGCGCACATTCTTGTTGATGCGGCGCAGGCTTCGCGTGATCGACTGCAGCGCGTCTGGATGAATATCGAGCCCGCTGCGCTGCGCCACCTCGAAGATGCGCAGCATGTCGACCGGGTTCTGCGCGAAATGCCGCGCGGCCGGAATGTTCAGCCGGCCGCTTGCCACCGGAAATCCTTCGATGTCGCGGCTCCACAAGCCGAACAACGGGGCCAGGAACTGGCGCTGGCGCTGCTGGCGCGCCTCTAGCGCGGCGCAGAAGATCCGCGTCAAATCGCCGACATCCTTGGCGACCAGGAAATAATGCTTCATGAAGCGCTCGACCCCTCGGGTCCGGCCACGGTCGGCATAGCCCATCGCCTCGGCTAGGGTCGGTTGCACGTCGAAGGTCAGCCGTTCCTCCGGCCGGCCGGTCAGGTAGTGCAGCTGGCAGCGCACGGTCCAGAGATGCATCTGCGCCTTGTCGAACAGGGCGACTTCTTCCGCCGTCAACACCTCCTTCTCGACCAGCTGGCCGACATCGTCGACCTGGTAGAGGTACTTGGCGATCCAGAACAGGGTCTGCAGGTCGCGGATTCCGCCCTTGCCCTCCTTGATGTTGGGCTCCAGCACGTAGCGGGTATCGCCCATTTTCTTGTGCCGTTCGTCGCGTTCGTGCAGCTTGGCCTCGACGAATTCGCTTTCGCTGCCGGCGACGACCTCGCGCCAGAATCGCTTTCGCAGCTCCAGGAAAAGTTTCTGCTCGCCCCAGATGTAGCGTGCCTCCAGCAGGCCGGTTCGAATCGTGATGTCGGACTTGGCCTGACGCACGCATTCGTCGAGCGAGCGCGTCGCATGGCCGACCTTGAGCCCCAGATCCCACAGCATGTAGAGCATGTGTTCGATGATCTGTTCTGAACGCGAGTTCAGCTTGTAGGGCAGGACGAACAGCAGATCGACGTCGGATTTCGGCGCCAGCTCGCCGCGCCCGTAGCCGCCATAGGCGACGATGCAGACCTGGTCGCCCGCCGTCGGGTTGGCCGCCGGGTAGATATGGTCCGCCGCGATCTCGTAGATCGTGCGGATCAGCTGATCGATCAGATGGCAGTTGCCTTGCACCGCCAAGGCCCCGTCATGATCCGCCTCGAAGCGCCGCCGCACTTCAGCGAAACCGGCCTCGAGCGCTTCTCGGTAGCAGGCGAGCAGCGCGTCGCGCCGCTCCAATTCGCGCAGATCGAGCCGTTCGACCGCCGCCGCCGTCAGCGCGAGCCGGTCAATGATCTTGCGTTTCCGCCGCAGCGCCTTCATGGCGCAAATCTGTCGCTATGGGCGGGGAAATGCAAGCGGCGCAATACCATACAGGCTAATCCCGATAACCCGGGTCCATCTTGCGCATCATGGCGGCGAATTCGAGCCCGCCGGCGAGCTGCACGCGCAATCCGCGGTCGGCCTCTTCCGGCGGCGGGCTGTAGAGATCTTGATCGGTATAGGATTCGGTCATCCCGCGGTCCCTGGTCTTGGCGCTAGGCGTTTTGGAAAAGGTCGCCCTGCCCGCCGCGCCCGTAGGCGGAAGGGTTTTCCAGCGCCAGCAGTTTCAGTTTCGTCTCGAGCCCGCCACCGAAACCGGTCAGGGAATTGTCCGCGCCGATCACCCGATGGCACGGCACGACGATGGGCAGCGGATTGGCGTGATTGGCGGCGCCCACCGCGCGGCTCGCTTTGGGCCGCCCGGCCCGGCGCGCCAGCTCGCCATAGGAGATCGTAGCGCCGAACGGCACCTGGCGCAGTGCGGTCCAGCATTCCTTTTGGAAATCGGTGCCGTCCATTTCAACAGCCATCGAAAATTCGGTGCGGGTACCTTCAAAATACTCACGGAGCTGGCGTTTGGCTTCGGCGAACATCGCGTCGTCGCGGCGCCATTCGGGCCGCGGCTTGAGCGCCTGGCTGCCGGTCGGGAAGTTGATCAGCATCAGCACGTCGTCCGCGCCGGCGATCAGCAATCGGCCGACCGGCGTTTCGAGAAACGTGTAGTGCATGATCGCGGCCGAGACCCGCTTGGTGTTCCGTTTTGGCGGGGCGTCCGAAAAAGTTTGCGTGTCCATGCGGCAATTCTACCGGGCCTGGGCGGCGCGCGCCATTGCCGGCTTTCCTCACCGTCTCCCCTGGCTCGACCAAGGGTCCGGGCGACGGTGGCATTTCACGGATCGGACTGGGTCCCGGGTCACGCCCGGGACAACACGACTGCGCTTCTTTCCGTCACCCCGTAAACCCTTGATACCGGTCCATGAAGGCCAGCACCGTATCCTCGTCCTCGGTCGGCACGCGCAGGATGACGCGGTCGGCGCCGCAGTCGAGCGCCTGGCGGACCGTGTCCTCGCTGATCTCCGCCGGCAAATAGAGGATCGAGGTGGTGAGCTGGTCGGGGTCGCGGCCGTTCGCCTCCATGCGGGCGCGTACATCGGCTATGCTGCGTTCGGTGCGTTCCAGGTCGAAGGCGATCGGGATCCAACCGTCGCCGCGGCGCGCGACCCGGGCGCGGCCGACCTTGGAATCGAAAACGCCCAGGATGATCGGCGGGTGCGGCTGCTGCACCGGCTTGGGATAGGACCAGGCGCGGTCGAAGCTTACATATTTGCCGTGGTAGCTGGCTTCCTCCTGGGTCCAGAGTGCCTGCATCGCCTCCAGCATCTCCCACAGATAGGGCCAGCGCTCGTCGAACTGGACGCCGTGATCGTTCATCTCCTCCACGTTCCAGCCGGCGCCGACCCCGAACAGGAAGCGGCCGCCGGAAATCAGGTCGACCGTCGCGACCTGCTTGGCGAGCGCGATCGGATCGTGCTGGTTGACCAGGCTGATCGCGGTACCGATCAGGATCTTTTCGGTGACGGCGGCCGCGGCGGCGCTGGAGGCGAACGGGTCGGCCATATGCACATATTCGCGCAGCAGTTCCCCGCCGCTGGGGTAGGGCGTCTTGCGTTCCGCCGGAATATGGGTGTGCTCGGGGAACCAGACGGATTCGTAGCCCCGGGCCTCCGCCGCCCTGGCGAAGCGGTCCGGCAGAATGCTGTATTCGGTATTGAAACTGAACAGGCCGAGTGCCATGAGTTTCTCCCTACTGCGTCCGGAAGCCGGCCCGGTTCACGTCCAGCTTCTTCGCGATGCCCTTGTACTGGTCGCGAATGTAGTCGCTGGCCGGGCGCGGCGTGAAGAATTCGAGCCAGAGCCGCACGACGTGGCGCTTGCCCTGATCCCCGTCGCCGTCGGTGAAGGCGGTGCGGCCGTGCAGCACCGTGTAGTTGTTGACGATCTGAATGTCCCCGGGCGCCAGCGTCATCTCGAAGACCAGCGCCGGATCGTTCATGGTCTTGTCGATGCACGCCAAGGCATCCAACTTCAACGGCGATATCTCGACGCCAGGTGAATCGATGGCTTTCTGGATGGTGCCGCGGCGGAACGAACAGCTCAGCACGCCGTCGGTCACGTCGAAGACCGGGCCGTTCCAGGTCTCCATCGCACCCGCCGCTTCGGTCGTGATGTAGGGCAGGCCCTCGTATAGCGGCGGCAGGAATTCCGGATGCGCGGCCAGGATCGCGTTGTGCACCGCCATCGAACTGACGACGCGGCTTCGCCCGCCCGAGCGGCCCTGCCGCAGGCAGAGCAGCGACGTCATATCGGAGCGGTCGATGTGAAAATCCAGCGCCGCGCTGGTCTGGTATCCGCGCGTTCGGATCGCCTTCGGGTTCTCGTTGCCGTGGTCGAACACGTGCCCCAGCATGTCGCCATAGGTGTTCTGCGAAATGGCGCGGCCCATATGGGTGCCGATACCCCACTTCATGAGGAATGTGTCGTCGGCGTCGTAGCGGTCGACAGGGACGCCGCGCAGCAGGAAGAATCCGCGGCCGGTGCGCACCTCGCGCTCGACTTCCGCCAGGCGCGGCCCCAGCACCGGCAGCGGGAAATCCTCCCGGGTGATGTCCAGCAACTTTCCGTTCCGGCCCCGCAATCCGCGCAACGCGGCCTCCAGGTCGGCGATCTCCGCGCCGGTGAGGGTGTGGGTCCAGCGGTCGTCGGCCTCGATGTCGGCCCGGGTTCAGGCGCTTGCATCGGCGATGGCCTGGTCGTGGGTCTCATTCATGTCAAAAATCCCTTTCGCGGGGGAGGTCCAGCGCCTGCTCGACGGTATTGCGCACGAGATGGACGAGCGCCGCGCTCGATTCGGCGGGAATCCCGTCGCACGCGGCAACCGCCCCGCCG
>CAYLTU010000328.1:0-5593 GCA_964386465.1 uncultured Rhodospirillaceae bacterium | reverse complement strand
GCCCGCAACGATCCGTGGATACCGGCAGCGCCCTATCTCGCCAACGACTGGTCGCGAAACGGCAAGCTGACGCCGTTACTGCCCCGCGCCGGCGGCCATGTCGGATTCCATGATCCCGGTCACGAGGCGTCCTGGCACGATCGATGCTCGGCCGAATTTTTCGCGGCGCATTAACCTTTCAGCTTCTTCGCCGCCTCGACCGCGAAGTAGGTCAGCACGCCGTCGGCGCCGGCGCGTTTGAAGCCGAGCAGCGCCTCCAGCACAACCTTCTCGTCGAGCCAGCCGCGCTCGACCGCGCCCTTGATCATCGCGTATTCGCCACTGACCTGGTAGACGAAGGTCGGCATGCCGAAGCTGTCCTTCACGCGGCGCACGATATCGAGATAGGGCATGCCCGGCTTGACCATGACCATGTCGGCGCCTTCCTGGATGTCGAGGGCGATCTCGCGCAGCGCCTCGTCGGAATTGGCCGGGTCCATCTGATAGGTGCGCTTGTCGCCTATCAGCGCCGCCTTGGTGCCGATGGCGTCGCGGAACGGGCCGTAGAAACCCGACGCGTATTTCGCCGAATAGGCCATGATCCGCACATGTTCGAATCCGCTGGCGTCGAGCACCTGGCGGATCGCGCCGACCCGCCCGTCCATCATGTCGGACGGCGAGATCGTGTCGCAGCCGGCCTCCGCCTGGTTGAAGGCCTGTTTGGTCAGTATCTCGACCGTCTCGTCGTTGAGGATCGTCTCGCCGTCCATGACGCCGTCATGGCCGTGGCTGGTATAGGGGTCGAGCGCCACGTCGCACACCACCAACATCTCCGGCACCTGCGCCTTTATGTTGCGGATGGCCCTGCAGACCAGGTTCTCGGGATCGAGGGATTCGCGGCCGTCCGGCGTCTTCTTGTCGGGATCGGTGAAGGGGAACAGCGCAACGGCTGGAATGCCGAGCTCGTAGGCCTCGTTGACCGCCTCGGCGATCACGTCGGGCGAGTAGCGCACGACACCCGGCATCGACTCCACCGGTACGCGCTGGTTTTCGCCGTCGACGACGAACATCGTCCAGATCAAATCGTCCACCGACAGCGTGTTTTCCGCCACCAGCCGCCGCACGCCGTCGCCGCTACGGTTGCGGCGCATGCGCACCGTCGGATATCGGCCCGGCGTCTCGCTCGCGGTGGCGGCATCCTGAAAGGTCTCTGTCCGCCCGAATGGCGGCGTCACGATCTTCGGACCGGACATGGGGCTGCTCCCGATTGTGCGTTTCGGCGGAGTTTACGCGGGGTGCGTTAAGGGGGCAACGGGCGAGGGGCTAATCGCGACAGACAAATTAGGTCGCGATTTCGATGATCCTTCGTTTGACTTGGCACCCCGCCCGCATATCATCCGCCGGCGAAGGAGGGGTGCATGGAGTTCGAGCTGAACGAGGAGCAGCGGGCGTTTCAGGATGCGTCGCGGTCGTTTGCCGAAGATGTCTTCGCGCCGGATGCGGCGCGGTGGGACGAGGAATGCATATTCCCGGTCGATGCCCTGCGCCAGGCGGCGGCGCTGGGGTTCGCGGGCATCTATTGCGGCGAAAAGCATGGCGGGTCGGACCTGTCGCGGCTCGACGCCACGGTCATCTTCGAGGAATTGTCGAGCGGCTGCGTGTCGACTTCCGCCTACATCTCGATCCACAACATGGCGAGCTGGATGATCGACCGGTTCGGCGACGACGCGCAGCGCAAGAAATTCTTGCCGCAGCTCATGACCATGGCGCATTTCGCGAGCTACTGCCTGACCGAACCGGGCGCGGGGTCGGACGCGGCGTCGCTGCAGACCAAGGCGGTACGCGACGGCGATCATTACGTGCTGAACGGGTCGAAGGCGTTTATATCCGGCGGCTCGACCAGCGATATCTACGTCTGCATGGTGCGCACCGGCGGCGAGGGATCGTCCGGCATCTCCTGTCTGGTCGTCGAGAAGGACGCGGCCGGGCTGAGTTTCGGCAAGAAAGAGACGAAACTAGGCTGGAACAGCCAGCCGACTACGGCCGTCGTCTTCGAGGACTGCCGCGTGCCCGTCGCCAACCGGATCGGCGCGGAGGGCGATGGATTCAAGATCGCGATGATGGGGCTCGATGGCGGCCGGTTGAATGTGTCGGCCTGCTCGATCGGCGGCGCCCGCGCCTGCCTGGAAGCGGCACGCGCGCATATGTTGGAGCGGCGCCAGTTCGGCCGTCCGCTGGCAGATTTCCAGGCGCTGCAATTCAAGCTAGCCGATATGGCGACCGAGTTGGAGGCGGCGCGGCTGATGGTGCGGCGCGCGGCGGCGGCGCTCGACGCCGGGCATCCCGAGGCGACGCAGTACTGTGCGATGGCGAAGCGCTTCGCGACCGACACCGGCTTTCAGGTCTGCAACGAGGCGTTGCAAATTCACGGCGGCTACGGCTACATCAAGGAGTATCCGATCCAGCGCTATCTGCGCGACGTCCGGGTGCACCAGATCCTCGAAGGCACCAACGAGATCATGCGTGTCATAATCGCCCGGAGGCTGCTGCGCGAATGACCGGCGACGTTTTGTTTTCAGTCGAAGGCGGTGTCGTTGAAATCACGCTGAACCGCCCGGAGGCGTTAAACGCGCTGACGTTAGAGATGGCGCTGCTGCTGCACGAGCGGCTGTCGGACTGGGCGGCGGACGATACCGTGCGCGCGGTCGTGGTGCGCGGCGCCGGCGACCGCGCCTTCTGTGCCGGCGGCGACATCCGGGTGCTCTATGACGCGAAACGGGACGGCGCGCCGCTGACCAGGGATTTCTTCCGCAGCGAATACCGCCTCAACCATCTCGTCTATCACTATCCCAAACCCTACGTTGCGCTGATCGACGGCATCGCGATGGGCGGTGGTGTAGGGCTGTCGGTTCACGCGGGCACGCGAGTCGCCTCGGAGGCGACGATGTTCGCGATGCCGGAAACCGGGATCGGGTTGTTCCCCGATGTCGGCGGGTCCTATTTCCTGCCGCGCTGTCCCGGTGCGATCGGGATGTATCTCGCGTTGACCGGCGCGCGGCTGCGCGCGGCCGATTGCCTCCACGCTGGGATTGCGGACCATTATGTCGAAGTCGCCCGGCATGACGCGCTTGTCGCCCGACTGCGCGAAGGTGTTACCGTCGAAACCGCGGTGAACACCGTCGCGGGCGATCCCGGGCCGGCGCCGCTTGACGATATTCGAAAAACGATCGACCGGTGTTTCGCCGAAGGCAAGGTCGAAGCGATGCAAGCCGCCCTGGAGGGTGAAGGGACCGAGTGGGCAAAAAAAACGCTGAGTGCGATGGCCGGAAAATCGCCGACGAGCCAGAAGATCGCGTGCCGGCAGCTTCGCGAAGGCGCGCGCATGGATTTCGATGCCTGCATGGTGATGGAATACCGGCTCAGCCAGCACATCATGGCTGCGCATGATTTCTTCGAGGGCGTGCGGGCGCTGATCGTCGACAAGGACAATGCGCCCAATTGGCAACCAAATACACTTGCCGCGGTCGACGACGCGGCGGTCGATGCGTATTTCGAGCCGTTGGGCGACCAAGATCTCACATTCTAAGCCTTGCGGGGCGCCGAATTCGAAAGGGAGGAAAGAAAAATGACGGATATCGGATTCATCGGACTGGGTAATATGGGCGGGCCGATGCTGGTCAACTTGGTCAAGGCCGGACACAAGATCAAAGCCTTTGATCTTTCCGCGGACGCGATGGCGAGTGCGTCGGAAGCGGGCGCGCAGATCACCAACGACGCGGCGTCGGCCTGCCGCGGTGTCGACGTGGTCATCACCATGCTGCCGGCGGGAAAGCACGTCCGTGCGGTTTATACAGAAGCGGTGCTCGACAATGCCGAGGACGGCACCTTACTGATCGATTGCTCGACGATCGATGTCGCGACGGCACGCGCGGTCGGCGCGATGGCCGCCGAGCGTGGCTTCGAAATGCTCGACGCTCCGGTTTCCGGCGGCACCGGTGGCGCCGAGGCCGGTACCCTGACCTTCATGGTCGGCGGTCCGGACGGCGCCTTCGCGCGCGGCAAGCCGTTCCTCGACATCATGGGGCAGAACATCGTCCACACCGGCGGCAGCGGCAACGGTCAGGTTGCCAAGATCTGCAACAACATGATCCTGGGCGCGACGATGATCGCGGTGAGCGAAAGTTTCGTCATGGCCGACAAGCTCGGACTCGACGCGCAGACGCTCTACGACATCTGCTCGACGTCGTCTTCGTCCTGCTGGGCGCTGAATACCTATTGCCCTGTCGCCGGCCCCGCGCCTGCGTCGCCGGCGAACCGCGATTACGAGGCCGGTTTCACCGCCGCCATGATGCTGAAGGATCTTCGCCTGGCGCAGGGCGCGGCGCAGGACGCGGATACCGCGGCCCCAATGGGTGCCGCAGCGGAGGCGTTGTACGCATTATTCTGTAACTCAGATGACGACTCACTCGATTTTTCCGCAATCATCAACATGATTAGGGGAAATTAGAAGAAAATCTTGCAAAAAATATAAAAGTATGTAAGATGTCGCCGAATTTGCCCGTTTTACGCAATCTGGCGGAGAATACAGACATGGCCGTGAAGACCGATTACCTGCAATCGATCCATTTGATCGAGCGTTTACACCGACAGTTTTTAGAAGTCGTTAAGAACGAGCTCGATCGTCATGGAATGCAGGATATCAACAACATCCAAGCCGTTATTCTTTACAATATCGGAGAGGATGAGCTCACCGTCGGCGAATTGACCAATCGAGGTTACTATCTTGGCTCGAATGTGTCCTACAACGTCCGGAAGATGGTCGAAAACGGCTATTTGATCCAGGAACGTTCGGCGCATGACCGTCGCTCGATCCGGGTTCGGTTGGCGGACAAGGGACTGGAGCTGCGCAATATCGTCGATACGATGTTCGACCGTCATTCCGAGCGCCTCGGGTCCGATACCGTACCGGTCGAGGAACTGAACCACGCCAACACGATCCTGCTCCGTCTCGAACGCTTCTGGAGCGGCGGCATGGGCTTTGGCGCGGGGCCGATTTAGGAGCCTGTCCACTTGCGCGCGCTCGTTCTGCAGCACATCGCGGTCGAGCATCCCGGCGTTTTCCGCGATTACTTCGCTGAAGAAGGTGTCGTGTGGGATGCGGTGGAACTGGATGAGGGCGACTCTATTCCGAGCCTGGACGGGTACGACATCCTGATCGCGATGGGTGGCCCGATGGACGTTTGGGAGGAGGCCGCACATCCCTGGCTCGCGGCCGAAAAAGCCGCCATCCGACGATGGATCACGATGGGCCGTCCCTTCCTGGGCTTTTGCCTCGGTCACCAACTGCTGGCGGACGCCATGGGCGGCAGTGTCGGGTCGGCGGACACGCCCGAAGTCGGTATCATGGATGTCGAGCTGACGGATGACGGCTTGAAGGATCCTATTTTTGCAGGCATCTCCCGTTATTCATCCTGCATGCAATGGCATTCGGCGGCTGTCCTGGAGCCGCCGCAAGGTGCTGTTGTTCTCGCGCGCAGCGCCATGTGCCCGGTTCAGGCGTTCAGGGTCGGCGACGCGGCCTACGGTCTGCAATTCCATATCGAGGTGACGGACG
>CAYLTU010000327.1:0-5632 GCA_964386465.1 uncultured Rhodospirillaceae bacterium | reverse complement strand
TTCTATTACAATCTGCTATACCTCAATAGGCAGCAAACGTTGGGACAGTAGTGGGTTTCGACCCTTTTTCATACAGACTACCAGGAGATATTTTCAAACGCTGAAACCTTGATCGCCATTTCCGACGAACAAGCCATGTTCCCGGCAAAGCTCGCACGCTTCGACGGAACCTTCATCGACGTTCATGTTACCGTCAATGTCGACACCGAGAAGGACGAAAGGCTGATGCTGGAAGTCCATGACATCACGGAGCATCGAAATGCGGTGATGTCGCTCCATAATTTGAACCAGGAACTCGAGAAGAAGGTACGGGACCGCACCAAGGAGCTTTCCGAAGAAATCGAATTGAGGCGTAATGCCGAAGAACAACTTCGGCATCTGGCGACGCACGATACATTGACCGGGCTTCCGAACCGCCGCTTACTTGCGGACCGGATAGACACGGCGATCCGCCGCGCGCATCGCGAAGGCAGCAAGGTCTCAGTCATGTTCATCGACCTGGACGGTTTCAAACAGATCAACGACACGCAGGGGCACGATGCGGGCGATGAAGTTCTGAAGACGGTCGCGGAACGTCTCACCGCGCAAAGCCGGGAGACGGATACCGTCGCGAGATTGGGCGGCGACGAATTTGTCGTCGTCTATACCGACGTTACGGAAAACGCCAAGATGGCGCCCTTGGCCGAGAGGGTGTTGGCCGCGTTGGACCAGGAAATTTCTCTGTCAAACGATCGAGACGTCCACATCGGCGGCAGTATCGGAATCGCTTTCTACCCCGACGATGGCGGCGACAGCGACTCGATCATGAAGGCCGCCGACGAGATCATGTACGCGGTCAAACGGCGCGGTAAGAACAGCTACCTGTTTGCCGGGACTCCCGACTGACAATCACACGGTACTACGCCCATCGCCGCCGACCCACAACTCCGCGCGGCCACAGTTGAGGTGAGGATAGCGGTCGAATTTCGCTATACTCCCCGCATGCTGGAGATCACCGCGACCATATTCCTGTCCGAAGACGAGCTTAGCGAACGGTTCATCCGCGCGCCGGGCCCGGGCGGGCAGAACGTCAATAAGGTGGAGACTGCGGTGCAACTGCGCTTCGATGCCGCCAACTCGCCGAACCTGCCGCACGCTGTGTATCTGCGGCTCAAACCGCTGGCCGGGCGGCGGATGACGGGGGCAGGTATCGTTGTGATCACCGCGAACCGGTTCCGCAGCCAAGAACGCAACCGCGAGGACGCGCGGGAACGGCTCGCCGAGCTGATCCGCCAGGCGGCGGTGCCACCGAAGCGCCGCCGGCCGACCCGGCCCGGCAAGGCGGCCAAGCAGCGCCGGCTCGACGCCAAGAAGAGGCGTGGCGGTCTCAAGAAGACGCGTGGCAGGGACGGCATACGGGACAACTAGTGGCCTGTTACGTCTACATCCTCGGCAGCAGCGACGGCCAGCGCACCTATGTCGGCTGGACCACCGACCTGGACAAGCGGCTGGCGGCGCACAATGCGGGCAAGGGCGCGCGCTCGACCCGGGGGCGTGACTGGGAACTGCTTTATGCCGAGCGCTACCGCAACCGCGGCGAGGCGATGAGCCGCGAATGGCACCTCAAGCGGGACCGCCGCTTTCGGAAAAACATGACGGCTCAGAACTTCTGATAGCCGCCATCGATCAGCAGCGTGTCGCCGGTGTGATAGGCGCTGGCGTCGGACATCAAATAAACGGCCAGCCCGCCGAAATCGGCGCCGTCGCCCCAGCGCCGCATGGGGATGCGCGGCTTGACGTTGTTGGCGAATTTCTCCCAGTTGAAGGCGCTTTCGGTCATCGCGGTTTCGATCCAGCCGGGCAGGATCGCGTTCGCCGTAATGCCGTAGCGCGCCATTTCCACCGACAGCGCATAGGTCATCGAGACGACGGCGCCCTTGGTCGCGGCGTAATGCTCGTTGCGGGCCGCGCCCGACAGGGCGGCAAGGCTCGCCGTCACGGCCAGCCTGCCGCCGCCGCCGCGCTTGATCATGTGTCGGCAGGCGGCGCGATAGGTAAAGAAGACGCCGTCCAAATTGACCCCCATGATGCGGTCCCAGGATTCCCTGGTCATTTCGACGAAGGGCGTCAGCGCGCCGCGGCCGCTCACACCGGCATTCGCGAAACAGCCATCGACCCGGCCGAACCGCTCCAGCGTCTCCGCGAAGCAGCGCTCGACGTCCTCTTCCTGCGACACGTCGCAGATCAACGCCGCGGCGTCGACGCCATGCGCTTCGATTTGCGCCAGCGCGGCTTCGTTCTTGTCCGGGTTGGTGCCCCAGATGCAGACGCCGCCGCCGGCTTGCGCGATGGCGTCGGCCATGCCGAGCCCGATGCCGCCATTGCCGCCGGTAATCAGCGCGACCTTGCCGGTCAGGTCGAAGGGTTGATAGGGCATGGCGTTCTCCTGTTATTAATTCACCCTCTCCCGTGGGGAGAGGGAGGGCCCCGCAAAGCGGGAGGGTGAGGGGTCAATTGGTTGAATGTTCTCTCCTCACCCTAACCCTCTCCCCGAGGAGAGGGAAGATTTCACAGAGTTTCTTCCGAGCGAAATACCATGTCGCCAAACGCGGTTGGGCCGCCGCGTCGCGGCGTGTAGTATCGCGACGATTTTTTCGATGGAAATGTCTTGCGATGAACATCAACGAACAACGGGTCTTTCTTGTCGGCGCGGGACCGGGCGATCCGGACTTGCTGACCGTGCGCGCCTTGCGGGTGCTGGAGCGGGCGGAGATTGTCGTCTACGACCGGCTGGTCTCCGAAGGCGTGCTGGCGCTGGTCCCCGAAGGGGCCGAGCGTATCTTCGCCGGCAAGGCGTCGCGCCAGCACTTCATGCCGCAGGAAACCATCAACGAGGTGCTGGTGACCCAAGCGCGCAGCGGTCGGCGCGTGGTGCGGCTGAAGGGCGGTGATCCGTTCATCTTCGGGCGCGGCAGCGAAGAAGCGCTGCATCTGGCGCAGCACGGCATCGCTTTCGAGATCGTGCCGGGTATCACCGCATCGATGGGCTGCACCGCCTATGCCGGAATTCCGCTGACGCACCGCGGTCTCGCCAAAGGGGTACATTTCGTAACCGGGCACACGGCCGATAATGACGAACTCGACCTCGACTGGGACAGGCTCGCCGACCCGGATACGACCCTGGTGATCTATATGGGCCTGATGAAGATAGATCGGATCTGCGGCCGGCTGATCGAGGCCGGTCTTCCGGCCGGCACGCCGGCGGCGGCGATACAGAACGGCACCCTGCCGACCCAGAAGGTCGTCACCGCGACCCTTTCAAACCTGCCGGGCGCGGTCGAAACTGCTGGTCTGTCGGCGCCAACCCTGTTTGTCGTCGGGGCCGTGGCCGCTCTCGCGGAGACGCTGGGATGGCGCGAGGGGGTTGCCGGCGAGAGGAGGGAGATGGATCAGGCATGACGGCATCGCGACCGAACGCACCCTTCACAACCTTGCGCTCCTGGCTCGACCGGCTGGAGGAGACCGGGCGGCTGGCTCGCACGAAGCCGGATGTGCCGCTTGAATTCACCCTGGCGGCGATCGCCAAACGCTGCGACGGGCACAAGGCCACGCTGTTCCCGTCGCCGGACGGGCACGCGCTTTCCGTGGTGTCCGGTCTGGTCTCGACGCGCCCGTGGATCGCCGAAGCGATGGGAGTCGATGAGGCCGACATGCTCGACCGGTACCGCGACGCCGTGCTGAACCCGGTGCCATGGCAAGAGGTCGCGGCGGAAAGCGCGCCGGTTCAGGAAGTCGTCGTCGACGCTGAGATCGACGTCGCCAAGGAACTGCCGATCCCGGTGCATAACGAGCACGACGCCGGCGCCTATATCACGGCCGGGCTGGTGATCGCGGCCAATCCGAGGACCGGCGTGCAGAACGTATCGATCAATCGCATTCAGATCAGTGGCCCGGACCGGCTCGGCATCCTGATACTGCCGCGCGACCTGCACCGCTTCTACGATGCCGCGGAAGAGGCGGGCGAACCGCTCCCGGTGGCGATCGCGATCGGCGTCGATCCGCTGACCCTGCTGGCTTCGCAGGCGATCCTGCCGATCGACCGGGACGAACTGGAAGTCGCCGGCGCCTTGCAGGGCGCGCCGCTGCCGGTCGTCAAATGCCGCACCAATGGGGTTCGGGTGCCGGCCGAGGCGGAGATCGTGATCGAAGGTCGGCTGCTTCCCGAAGTGCGCGAGGAGGAGGGGCCGTTCGGCGAGTTCCCGCAATATTACGGCCCCGCCGGCAAGCGGCAGGTGATTGAGATCGACGCCATCACCCGGCGCCGGGACGCGTTGCTCCACACCATCGTTCCAGCGGCGATGGAGCATCTGCTGCTCGGCGGCATCCCGCGCGAGGCGTCTTTGATCGCCCATATGCAGCGGACCTTTCCGAGCGTCAAGGATGTTCATCTGTCGAGGGGCGGGGTCTGCCGCTACCACCTGGTGGTCAAGATCGCCAAGCGCTGGGATGGCGAGCCGAAGAATATAATGATGGGCGCCTTCGCCGGCCATGCGGATATCAAGCAGGTCATCGTCGTCGACGAGGACGTCGATATCCTCGATCCCGACGCGGTCGAATGGGCCGTCGCGACCCGCTTCCAGGCGGCGGACGACTTGATGGTGGTCGCGGGCGCGCAGGGCTCGCGGCTCGATCCGTCGGGCACGGACGGGCGCGTCGACAAGATGGGGCTGGACGCCACCAAACCGCTCGGCGGCGACCCGTTTACCTTCACGGTCGTTCATGTCCCGGGCGAGGATGACGACGCGCTCGACGACTGGGTGCAGTCCTAAAGGCGCTGTGCGATGCGAACATTCGGCCGCTAAGATTGTGAAGCTCAGCTATTCGCTCTAGCATTACGCCATACCATTTTCAGATTCCCGCGGGGACTAGGAGGAACGCCAAAGGCCTCGGCTGTGGTTGACGGTGCGGATGCGCCCTCGACGATCGAAATCAATCCCCTCAGTATCCATATCGGCGCGGAGATCAGCGGTGTCGATCTGTCCCGGCCGCTGGCGCCGGAGACCGTCAAGGAAATCCGCGCCGCAATGCTAAAATGGAAGGAGATCTTCTTCCACGGCCAGGAGATCGATCACGATCAGCATCTCGCCTTCGCCAGACAGTTTGGCGAACCGACCGTCGGGCACGCTGTTTTCGGTCATATCGACGGTTATCCCGAAATCTACTCCATCGCCAAACGGCGTCAGGCCAACCAGTTCGGCCCGCCGAAAATGGTGGCTCCCTGGACCGGCTGGCGCGCGGACATCTCTTCGGCGATCAACCCGCCCGCTTTCTCGATCCTACGGGGCGCCGTTTTGCCGCCCTATGGCGGCGACACGGAATGGACCAATCTGGCGGCGGCCTATGAAGGCCTGTCGGAAACGATGCGGGGCTTCGTCGATACCCTACGTGGCCTGCATTTCACGGCGCCGCCGGCGGTCGAGCCGGGGACCAAGGAATACGAAGATTATTTCAAGCGCCGTAAAATGGTCAGCGAGCATCCCTTGGTCCGCGTCCATCCGGAGACCGGCGAACGGGCGCTGTATGTCAGCCCGTCCTTCCTGAAGTCGATCACCGGCATGACGCCGCGGGAAAGTCAGTATTTCATGGAACTGCT
>CAYLTU010000326.1:0-5656 GCA_964386465.1 uncultured Rhodospirillaceae bacterium | reverse complement strand
CGGTCGTACAGGGCAACGCGTACGGGCTGTCGCCGTACTTCCGGGCGAGTTTCGTGGCGCCGGAGGCTGATCTGCTGCGCGGCGGCGATTTGATCATCGAGGCGTGCGCGGCGCTGCGGTAGTAGGAGAGGCCGGTACGTATTCGATGGCCGCCCCGTGATGGCGCCGGATTATGGGGAACGTTTCGACATCCCGATATTCGTCTCCGTAATCCCCTGGATCGCGCCAACGACATTTCGATGGTGACGGAATTCTTTACAGTTACGGATTGAAGGCGAACCGTTTTCAACCGGTGCGATAACTTGTTGAAAAAATTACGCTTTTCTTGATATGCCCGGATAGTACAGGTCCAGCGCCGCCGATTTGGTGTCGGATTTCTTTACAGTTGAGTGTCGTGTTTCCGAATCACACGCCCATAAGATGCTGGAATCATTAATTTTCGCGTTACGGTATGAATTTTGCATACCATATTACCGTTCGAGATTTGCGTGTCATTAAAGGAAGCTGGAGAACAAATAGTAGAAATATAACTGTCAAAATCTAAGGAGGGATGAACCATGGCGCGTTTGAATTTGTCGATTTTGGTTATGGCTCTGGGTTTGGTCGGGTTTCTGGTCCCCTTTGAAGTCGTGGCGCAGGGAAAATCGGAAATCACCAAGGTCCGGTGCGATCATGGTGAAACCATCACGAAGGCCCTGCAGATATCCAACCTGAATAAACCGCTTGTCATTCAGATAACCGGCGACTGCCATGAAAATGTCAGCATCCATCGAAGCGATACGACCTTGAGCGGAACCGACCCCGACAGCAGTAAAATCATCGGTATCCCGGAGACCGACCCCATCAAGGAAAGCCCGATCACGATCAGCGGCGCCAGGAATGTGATCGTCGAGAACCTCACCGTCACCAATGGCGGCTCCAGCGGCATCGTCGTCGTCAACGGGCGCGCCTCCATCCTCGACAGCGTGGTCTCGGCAAACGCCCAGGACGGCGGCGGTTCCGGAATCTTCGTGGGAACCGGCGGCCACGCCACCATCGACAACGTGATCGTGGAAGACAACCCCTTTAACGGGATTCAGATTGCCCGTGGCGGCAGCACGGCCATCACCAACAGCTTGATTCAACTGAACGGCGCCTCGGGAATCCGGTTGGACGAAGGCGGCAGCGCCAGGATCGGGGTCGACCTCCTCAACGATCCGGGCGGCAACACCATTAGCGATAACACAGGCGGCGGCATCAGCTTAAATCGAAGTTCAACCGCCCGCATCGAAAACAATACCGTCGAAGACAATGAGAGTAATGGAATCGGGATCTATCAGGGTTCATCCGCCCAGATCACCGGGAACACCGTTCTTGGCAACAGGTACGAGATCGTCATCACCGACGGCAGTACGGCCCAGCTTACCGGCAACACGGTGACCGACGATTCAAGCGATCACCCCGACAACACCGTGCCTCTGGGGGTGTACCGCAGTTCCAATGCGCGGTTGCTCGGCGGCAACACGCTGCTCCAGCAAAACACCTCGTCGTCAGCCGTCGCGCTGGAGGCGTTTCACGTCGTACAGGTCCGGCAAAGCGGCTCGGACAGCGATGTTCTGACCGGCCCCCAGGCTGTTAGCATGGGTAACTTCGCCACGGTCGATTTGAGGGGGAGCGACTACACCTTGAACGGCGACGTGGGAGTGTTCGAATTCGGAACGTTCCGCGTCCGAGGCACCGGTACGATCGACGGCGATATCAACGCTAACTCTCTTTTCACGACGGCGAGAGAGCGTAGCGGCAGCACCATCTCGCTGACCGGAAGCTGTAACGGGGATAATTGCACCATCGCCCCGGATTGACGTTAACGCTGCGGACTAAAGGGAAGTAGGCCCGGGTGCGGACCGAAACGCCGGCACGGCGGTGCGTCCGAAAAAGCGCGAAAGCGGATGGAGTGGATCGCTTCCGTTTCCGGCATCGCAACGGGCCACAACATGGCATGATGGTCGCGGCGGAGATTTGAACTAGGAGGCCTGCCTGACGTTGAAATGGGATGTTGTGGGCTAGGTTCCCGACTTGGCATATACATTGGCATATGCTAAAATAACTGTTATGATCGCAGAACGACACGTCAAACTGTTCAGGAACGGACGAAACCAGGCCGTGCGGATTCCGCGCGAGTTCGAACTCGCTGGCAGCGACGCGATCATGCGCAAGGAGGGCGACCGCCTCGTCATCGAGCCCACGCCGCCGAAAACGCTCCTCGCGCTGCTGGCAACGCTGGAGCCGCTCGACGAGGAATTTCCGGACATCATTGAACTGGAAACCGATCCCGTCAGCCTGTGATGCGGTATCTCCTCGATACCAATATCGTTTCCGATCTTGTCCGAAACCCGCAAGGTCCCGTAACCGAACGCATCCAAGAGGTCGGGGAAACCGCGGTCTGCACCAGCGCCATCGTCGCAGCCGAACTCCGCTATGGCGCTACGAAACGGGGCTCACCAAGACTTTCCGCGCGAGTCGACGCCGTGCTTGATGTACTTGATGTGTTGCCCTCCGACGCACCGGCCGACATCGCCTACGGAAATCTTCGCGTCCAGCTCGAACGGACCGGCCAACTGATTGGCGGCAACGACCTGCTCATCGCCGCGCAATGCCTCGTACACGGCTTGACTATCGTCACCGGCAACGAGCGCGAGTTCGCCCGCGTCGAAGACTTGCCGCGTGAAAATTGGCTAAGGTCTATGCGTTAATTAACCGTGCCAGTTGAAGTGGGAGATAGTTAAGTATTGTGTCACCAGATCACCCGCGTGTTCGAACTCCCCGGCACCAACGCGATTAAGCGCAAGGAAGGTGAGAGTCTCGTCATCGAACCCGCTCCGCCAAGAACGCTTCTTGTACTGTCACCGGAATATAATATCTTTCTATGACTGTTATTTTCTCCAAAAAGGAAGTGGCCAGACACTCGGGAATAGATCGTTTTCATTTCCCAATTCATTATCCGCAGCACTATTTTCAGAAATTAGTTTTATCTCGACTTCACCGATCTTCCTGATTACTCGTTCAACATTCTCCCGGCCACGCACATCACCAACCACAACATGATAATTGGGAGTATGATTGTTTGCCAACAATCTAACCGACGACATAATCATTAAATTCTCTGGCGTCCCGAATCCGAAATTTCCTAGTACATATCCCATTCCCTCATTCGGCGGAGGAACTTCAGTTTGCGCTCCCACAATAAAAGACAAATTTTCCTTTTCTCCAAGAATATAAGGAACACAAACTGGACGAAAGTCGGTAGGGTCTAATATAGTTAACGCTTGACCATATCCAATTTTTGCAACAAGTCGCGCAAAACTATCCGGCACATGTTTAAATTTTAAAGTCAACTGGCCTGGAAATTTTTGTTCAAATTGTTCTAATTTTTTCTGGTCCACAATTGCCTTCAATTTCCATTCCTTAGACAGATCGAATGTCTCCGACAACCCCTGTAAAATTCCAGCACGACTCATAAAATAGAAAATCATCGGGGCAGGGTAATCGGTATACTTTACCTTTAGTTTTTTTGAGCCATCCTTTGGTCCAGACAAAATTATGTGAGACTTTCTCCGATTCTTTCGACGAGAGGGTGCATTATAGCTATTTCGCGCATCTCCCCAAAGGTTCCTCATAACTTCAAGCTCGAATTTTGACGTTATCTTGTTGCAGTCTCGACAACTTGCTTTAAGTAGAACATGGAACCCACCAAGGGATAGTGGTACAATATGCTCATCCGTCAACTTAACATCCGACCGGCCACAATATATGCAGAAGCCTTTCGATTCATATTTTGTAGGTCCATGAGGCATTTATAGCTGCATGAAAATAAAGAAAAATACAGGCATACACGGCCCTTTAAGTTTCATTGTTTTCTAATCCAACCCCGGCAACTGCAACCCAAACGCCGCCGCGCACTCCACCGCACTCTCATACCCCGCGTCCGCGTGGCGCATCACGCCCGTCGCCGGATCGTTCCACAGCACGCGCTCCAGCCGCCGTGCCGCATCCGCCGTACCGTCGGCGACGATGACCATGCCGGCGTGCTGCGAGTAGCCCATGCCGACGCCGCCGCCATGGTGCAGCGAGACCCAGGTGGCGCCGGACGCGCAGTTCAAGAGCGCGTTCAGGAGCGGCCAGTCGGAGACGGCGTCGGAGCCGTCCTTCATCGCCTCGGTTTCGCGGTTCGGGCTGGCGACGGAGCCGGAGTCGAGGTGGTCGCGGCCGATCACGACGGGGGCGGAGAGTTCGCCCGACGCCACCATCTCGTTGAAGGCCAGGCCCAGCCTGTGGCGGTCGCCGAGGCCGACCCAGCAGATGCGCGACGGCAGGCCCTGGAACTGGATGCGCCGGCGGGCCATGTCGAGCCAGTTGTGCAGATGCGGATCGTCCGGCATCAGCGCTTTCACCTTGGCGTCTGTTTTGTAGATGTCCTCCGGATCGCCGCTTAGCGCCGCCCAGCGGAACGGGCCGATGCCGCGGCAGAACAGCGGGCGGATGTAGGCCGGCACGAAGCCCGGGAAGTCGAAGGCGTTCTCCAACCCCATATCCTTGGCGCCCTGGCGGATGTTGTTGCCGTAATCGAGGGTCGGCACGCCGGCCGCGTGAAAGTCGAGCATGGCCTTGACCTGCACCGCCATGGAGCGCTTGGCGGCCTCCTCCACCGCCTTGGGATCGCGCTCCTGGCGCTCGGCCCACTCGTCGAGGGTCCAGCCGGCCGGCAGGTAACCGTTCAGCGGGTCGTGCGCCGAGGTCTGGTCGGTCACCGCGTCGGGCCGCACGCCGCGCCGCACCAGTTCCGGATAGATATCCGCCGCGTTGCCCAGCAGCGCGACCGACACGGGTTTCTTCTCGGCACGGGCGCGGTCGATGGCCGCCAGCGCGTCGTCGAGATCGTCGCAGGCCTCATCGACATAGCCGGTGCGCAGGCGGAAATCGATACGGCTCGGCTGGCATTCCACCGCCAGCATCGACGCGCCGGCCATGGTCGCGGCCAGCGGCTGCGCGCCGCCCATGCCGCCGAGGCCAGCGGTCAGAATCCACCGTCCGGACAGGTCGCCGCCGTAATGCTGCCGTCCCACTTCGACGAAGGTTTCGTAGGTCCCCTGCACGATGCCCTGCGAGCCGATATAGATCCACGAGCCGGCCGTCATCTGGCCGTACATCATCAGCCCGGCCCGGTCGAGTTCGTTGAAATGTTCCCAGTTGGCCCATTCCGGCACCAGGTTGGAATTGGCGATCAGGACGCGCGGCGCGTCGGCATGGGTGCGGAACACGCCCACGGGCTTGCCGGACTGCACCAGCAATGTTTCGTCGTCTTCGAGCGTCTTCAGGCTATGGGTGATGCGGTCGAACGCCTCCCAGCTGCGCGCGGCACGGCCGATGCCGCCATAGACGACCAGCTCCTCCGGCTTCTCGGCCACGTCCGGATCGAGATTGTTCATCAGCATGCGCAGCGGCGCTTCGGTCAGCCAGCTCTTGGCGCTCAGTTCCGTGCCGCGCGGGGCGCGGATGACGCGGCTGTTGTCGATACGGGTCGGTGCCATGGGGGGTTCCCTTTCTTCGGCTCACACATCAGCCACGACACCGCCGTCCACCCCCATCCGGCCCGACCGGGAAGATAGGTAACAGTTTG
>CAYLTU010000325.1:0-5660 GCA_964386465.1 uncultured Rhodospirillaceae bacterium | reverse complement strand
TCGAGGGCGAAATTCACAACACCGACCGAACGACGGGCGCAATGCTCTCCGGCGAGGTCGCCAAACGATACGGTAACGCCGGACTTCCGGAAGACACGATCGCCATCAAGCTGACCGGGACGGCGGGGCAAAGCTTCGGCGCGTTCCTTGCCAAGGGTATTGCCATCGAGCTTACCGGAGACGCCAACGACTATGTCGGCAAGGGATTGAGCGGCGGACGCCTGGTGATTTGCCCGCCCACGCAAAGCAAGATCGAACCGCGGAATAGCATCATCGTCGGCAACACCGTGCTGTACGGCGCGACCGAGGGCGAATGTTTCTTCCGCGGCGTAGGGGGCGAACGGTTCGCCGTCCGCAACTCGGGTGCGACAGCCGTCGTCGAAGGAGTCGGCGACCATGGCTGCGAATACATGACCGGCGGCATCGTCGTCGTACTGGGCTATACGGGCCGGAATTTCGCCGCAGGCATGAGCGGCGGAATCGCCTATGTCCTTGACGAGGAAGGAAATTTTCCGCAACGCTGCAACCTATCCATGGTCGAACTGGAACCGGTGACGGAGGAGGACGAGACTCTCGAGGAGATCGCCCACCAAGGCGGCGACCTGGAAGCCCACGGCCGCGTCGACGTTTCCCGCGATATGACGCGTTACGATGCCGAACGGCTGCATGGGTTGATCGAACGTCATGCGCACTACACCAACTCGAACCGCGCGAAGGAAATACTGCGGGATTGGGAAGGTTATCTGCCCAAATTCGTCAAGGTGATGCCGGTCGACTACCGCCGCGCCCTGCAGGAAATGCAATTGGCCCAGCTCGGCCCCTCGGATGCGAGCTTGGCCGCGGAGGGCGAATAACATGGGCAAAATCACCGGCTTTCTCGAAATCGACCGGCAGGATCGCAAGAATGCGCTGGCCAGTGATCGGGTGCGGCATTTTCGCGAATTCGTCATACCGATGGACCACAGCCAAGTGTCGCAGCAGGGCGCGCGTTGCATGGACTGCGGCATCCCCTTCTGCCATCAGGGTTGCCCGGTCAACAACATCATCCCGGACTGGAACGACCTGGTTTACAAGGACGACTGGCGCGGCGCGCTCGATGTCCTTCATTCGACCAACAATTTCCCGGAGTTCACCGGCCGGATCTGTCCAGCACCGTGCGAAGAAGCCTGCACGCTGAACATCGACGACAATCCGGTCACGATCAAGACGATCGAATGCACCATCGCGGATACCGGGTGGAAGAACGGGTGGACCGCACCGGTCGTCGCCGCGACCAAAAGCGGCAAGAGCGTTGCGGTCGTCGGATCGGGGCCGGCCGGTATGGCCTGCGCGCAACAACTCGCCCGCGCGGGCCACGATGTCACGCTTTTTGAGAAAAACGCCAAGGCAGGCGGCCTGCTGCGCTACGGCATCCCCGACTTCAAAATGGAAAAGCACCTCATCGATCGCCGGGTCGAGCAGATGGAAGCCGAAGGCGTCACATTCCGCTACGGCGTCAATGTTGGCGTCGACGAAACCGCCGAATCCTTGCTCAAGAGTTTCGATGCCGTCGTTCTGTCCGGCGGGTCGGAGCATGGGCGCGATTTGCAGGTTCCCGGCCGCGACTTGGAAGGCATCGAATTCGCGATGGATTTCCTGCCGCAGCAGAACCGCAGGGTCAGTGGCGAACCCCTGGGCGACACCGAAGAGATTCTCGCCCGCGGGAAAAACGTCGTCGTGATCGGCGGCGGCGACACCGGGTCGGACTGCATTGGTACGTCGTTTCGCCAAGGCGCGATTTCGGTCACGCAATTCGAGATCATGCCGATGCCGCCGGAGCATCCGGACAAGGGCACGAGCTGGCCGCTTTGGCCCTACAGGCTGCGTACATCGTCCTCTCAGGCCGAAGGCGCGAAACGGGACTGGTGCGTCTCGACCACGAAATTCTCCGGCAAGGATGGTAGACTGACAACCCTGCATGTCACCCGCCTCGACGAAAAGCTGCGCGATATTCCCGGTAGCGAATTCACAATGGACGCGGACCTCGTCCTGCTGGCCATGGGCTTCGTGCATCCCGTCCATGAAGGCATGATCGAGAGTCTCGGCGTCGAGCTCGACGGTCGCGGCAACATCCTGGCGAACACGGACGACTATCAGACCAGTGTGCCGAAACTGTTCGCCGCCGGCGACATGCGTCGTGGCCAGTCGCTCGTTGTCTGGGCAATCCGCGAAGGCCGCCAATGCGCCCGCGCCGTCGACGCATTCCTGATGGGCGAGAGCGTGCTGCCGCGTTAGATGTAATGCGCTCAGTCAGGCAAAGGCCGGCATGACCTCCTCGGCGAAGACGCGCAGCGCGTCCTTGCCGCGCGACGACAGGATGACATAGTCGACACCTTCGCCTTCGAACCACTTGAGCCGCTCGATGATTTCCTCCGGCGTGCCGATCAACGTGCCTTCGGTCGCCGCCTTACGTAGGTCGGGGTCCGATACCATGCTGGACTTCGCCGTCTTGTCGGCCGAAATACCGAACGAGTTCATGAGTTCCTGGCTCTTCATTCTCGTGGCAATGGCCGCCTCGCGCTCATCGGGCGTTTTAGCGATCAAGAGCCCCCGCGCGACGGCCACGCTCAAAGGCTTAACCTCCCGCCCCGCTTCCGCTACCGCACCCTTGTAGATTTTCAACCTCTCCAGGATGACGTCGAAAGTCTGGAACTGGTCGAGAAACAAATTGTATCCCTCGCGCGCCGCGTATTGCAGCGATTCCGGCCGCCCGGCTGCGAGCCAGAAAGGCGGATGCGGTTTCTGCACCGGTTCGGGCTCGATGACGACATTGTCGTAGTGCCAGCGTTTGCCGTGATGCGTGAACCGGCCCTCCGTCGTCCATGCCTTTCGAATGACGTCCATCGCCTCCTCGAAACGCTCCGTCGACTCTTCGATCGGGATACAGAAACCTTCGAATTCATTGTAGCGGTAGCCCTTGCCAACGCCGAAATCGAACCGCCCGCCGGAAAGCAGGTCGATCGTCGCGGCCTGTTCGGCAACCAGCACCGGATTGTGCCACGGCAGTACGACAACGGCGGTGCCGAGCCGGATCGTCTTCGTTTTAGCCGCTAGATAGGACAACAGGTTGAGCGAGGCGGAGACTTGTCCCATTCCGCTGAAATGATGCTCGACCAGGAAGTTGCTGTAATAGCCGAGCGCTTCCGCTTCGACGACGGCGTCGATATAGGCGCTGTAGCCTTCGTAGTATCCGTCTTCGACGCCCGGAACCGACCGGGCTCCGCCGAACATACCAAATTTCATTCCGCACCGCCTATTCAAAGTCCTGATCCGGCTTGCCGCCAAGATGGTGTTTCACGCGAATCCAGTTTAATTTCCAACAGTCTAACGCGGCGGTCGAAGCGGTAGAATAGAATTCCGCAATGCTTGAGGAGTAGGCGCGCCATGCCCAAGATCCCCGATACCGTTGCCGACCCGGGCCGCGTCGATGCGTTGGCGCAACAGATCCGGGACGGCGTGTTGTCGCCTGTTGATTTGGTTCAGCACTGCATCGACCGGATCGACGCGGTCGAACCGCAGGTCGAAGCGTGGCGCGAATTGTGTACGGATACGGCCTTCGCCGAAGCGAAAAATCTCGAACAGGAAATCGAAACCGGCCTAATCCGTGGCCCGCTGCACGGCATCCCGGTCGGTGTGAAGGACATCATCGACGTCAAGGGCGTGCCGACGCGCTGCAACAGCAAGTCGCGCGCGGATATCGGACCCGCGACGGCGGATGCGGAAGTCGTTGCCGCCTTGCGCACCGCAGGCGCGATCATTCTCGGCAAAACCCATACGACCGAATTCGCTTTCCGCGACCCCTCGCCCGCCCGCAACCCGCACAATCTGGCGCACACGCCGGGCGGATCGAGCAGCGGCTCCGGCGCGGCGGTCGGCGCCGGCATGGTGCCGGTCGCGCTCGGGACCCAAACCATGGCCTCGGTCAACCGGCCCGCCGCCTATTGCGGTATAGCCGCCTACAAGCCGAGCACACGGCTGATGCCCGGCGGCGGCGTGGCCCCTCTCTCCTACCTCTACGACACGGTCGGCTACTACGGTTGGAATGTCGGCGACGCCGCAACGGTTTTCGAGACGATCTGCCCCTCTCACGCGCGCATGCACGGCGCGTCCGTATCGGACGGATCACTCATCGTGACTCAACTATTCGATCCCGTAATCGAAGACGCCGACGCCGATATACAGAAATCGATGCGCCGCACGGCAAAGCTGCTGCGCGATGCGGGGCATACCGTCGTCCGGCGGGCCTCACCGGTATCGATCGCTGAAATACAGGAAAGCCATCGCCTGACGATGGAATACGACATCGGACACACGCAAAAGGAATTGCTCGACAAGCCGCAAGGCAGCGTCGGGAACTATCTGTGCGAAGCTATCGCGCGCGGCCTGGAAATCGCCGACAACGACTATTTCGACGCGCGGCGTACGATCGACACGGCACGCCATAGCTTCTTCAACAGCTTCGAGGACACCGACGCGTTCATCTGGCCGGCAACGCCGAAAACCGCGCCGAAGGGATTGGAATGGACTGGCGACGCCAGCTACATCTCGCCCTGGACCGCATTGGGAGGCCCGGTCGTGACGATGCCGGCCGGATTGTCGTCGGAGAACTTGCCGATCGGCTGCCTCCTCGCCGGAGCGCCCGGCAGCGATTACCGTTTCGCCAGCATCGCCCGAAAAATTGCCGACGCGGCGGAGCGGCACGGGTAAACGTTTGCCCCTTTCGGCTCGTTTACTTCAGTAACCCGGATTCCGCTAACAGCCATTGCCCGGACCCGACAAGTTCCCGCTTGCGCCGGGCAAGGTCAGCGGCCTCCAACGTCAATTCACCTCTTTCCTTCATTTTCCGACCGGCAACGAAAACCGTATCCACATTGGATTTGTTGGCGTGGAAAACGATGCACTGCACCGGATCGTTGACCGGCAAAACATTCAGGCTGTCGGTGTCAAGCAGCAATATATCGGCCTGTTTGCCCGGCTTGAGAGACCCTATCTTGTGTTCCAGCCGCAGGGCCTTGGCGTTGTCGATAGTCGCCCATTCCAGCGCCTGGCGGGTGCTTACTGAAAGTTCTTTGACCAACGAGCCGCCCGTGCCGATGACCTTCAGGTTTTCCCTGGCGAATTCCGCGGCGTCTTCGTCCTGACCCCGCTCGATGCGCGCCACATGCGCCTGGTTATCGTAGATCCGCTGCACCTGAAGTGCGATGCGCATTGCGTTGAACATGTCTCCGGGTACGGCCACTTCGCTGTCCACGCCGATCGAGGGGCGGCCGCCGGCGGCGATAACCTTGCCGATTACCGGTTCCTTGACATGGCCGCGGATCTCCATCGGCGGCGTCGAGGTCATTGATGCCCCGCAGTCGCAAATCGCCTGTATCTCGTCGTCCAACATGTAGTTGCCATGCGAGATATTGTGATCGGGACCGAGCAGTCCCTCGCGGGCGATGGTTCGGTAGCCTTCGGGGACCAGTCGGTTTTCACGGCCCCAGACATGGGCGCTGGACAACAGGTCCAACTCGCGGGCCAACCGGAAGTCATGGAGATTGACCTCAAGGGTCGCATAATCGGGACCGAGGATGGCCATTGCCAGGGTGACCCGCCGGTCGTCCGACGTGAAACGCGTC
>CAYLTU010000324.1:0-5692 GCA_964386465.1 uncultured Rhodospirillaceae bacterium | reverse complement strand
TGCGACGGCAGCGCAACACCGCAATACTGGCAGGCGAAGCGGTCGCGCAGGAACACGTTGAACCGCGTGAAGGCGGGCGATCGGAGCGCCGCGACATAATCCTTCAGCGAGATGACGCTTGGCAGACGGAGCGCAAAGGAGGGCGAACTGACGATCTGTTCGTACTCGGAGACGACGTTGACCCGGTTGGTTACGACGGCTTTCACCGAGTCGTGCCAGGACCAGAGTGACAGAGGAAAATAGCTGAGCGGCCGAAAATCGGCGTTCAGCACCAGCGCAGGCCACTCATTCACTCCGACGGACATACCCTACTTCCATCAATCGACTGACAAATTGATATCCGAATCGACCTTCTAATACAAGATGTTGTGGTCTGAGGATCGAAATCCTGAGGGCTTTGTCATATTAGCGATACGCACTTGGATGCAAGAGGGGCTGATATCCAGCACGCAGTGCGGCAACGCTCGAGGGCGGCGTCAGTACCGTAATCTCGCCGCTCGGCCGCACCTTCATCGGTCCGTATCCCCGCCAGTACCAAGGCCGTATCCCGTCCCCTTGGACGAGGTGGGGAATGCAGCCGACCGCGACGAAGGTACCGTCAGGCAGTTCTTCCGCGGGGCATATCCACGTGCGCGGGGACCGGCTTTTCGACGCAATTCTTTCAACGTGCAGACAGGCATCCATCTCCGGCGCGCGCGGCGGACGCGGCAGACATTGCGCATCTTGCCAGGCTGCCTGCCAAGCCCGGAAATCCGCCCGTCGACACTCGTAGCAAGGCCGATGCCCCGCCGCGAGGGCGGCGGCTTCGTCGAAAAAGAACAGCTCGGTATAACGCCGCGGCGTCATAACGGCGCGCTGCCGTCCCTTGAATTCGAGGCGGCAGATCAGCCACGCCTTCAGCGCCCAACGCCGCCGGCCGAGCCTCTTGTGCTCGTCATGCAGGACGCCGCGATTGCCCATGAACAGGCCGCGCTCGGGCACCGCGACGATCTCGCCGTTCGGCGCAACGCGGTTCTGCAGCGACATCAGGCGGAAAACGCGGCCTTGAGGAAGGCCCCGCCATGTTGCAGCCCGCTTGGGTCGATGCCGTGGCCGAGCCCGGGGCAGGCGAGAGATTGAACGGAGAAGCCCGCCGCTTCCAGCCCCTCTTCCGCTTCCGCCATCGAGGTGAACGGCACCAGATCGTCCATCTCGCCATGGATCAACATGACCGGCGGCTTCGAAACGGCCTCCGCCGCCAGGAGTTCCGGAGCCAGCAGCCGTCCGGAATAGCCGACGACGGCGGCCATCTCTTCCGCGCGGCGCGGCACGACGTAGAGGCTCATCATGGTGCCCTGGCTAAACCCGACCAAGGCCATGTTCTCCGCATCGAGCCCAGTCCGCGCCAGTTCGGCATCGATAAAGGCATTGAGAGTAGGCGCGACCGCCTGCGCCGCACCGAGCCGTCCCTCGTCGCTGCGGTCCTGCGCGCTGAACCATTGATAGCCCATCGGCGCCATGTCGCATGGAAACGGCGCGTTCGGCGCCACGAAGGCGGCGTCGGGCAATATGTCACCCCAATGCGGCGCCAGTCCGATCAAATCGGCGCCGTCCGCGCCCAGCCCATGCAACAGGATCACCAGCTGTTTCGCCTCGCCGCCCGAAGCGGGACCCCAACGCGGCCCGTCCAGTTCCAACAAATTCGCCATTCTTTTTTGCTCCCGCCGCGGCGTTACAGCGCGGCTTTCCGGTAAACATGCCACATTAAAAGCGCCGCGCCGCCGCGATAGGGGCGCCAGGGCTCCGCGATCCGGTCCATGGTCGCGCGGTCGGGCCGCCCGTCCAAATCCTTCAGCCGTTGTACCGCGACCTGTACCGCCAGATCGTCGGCAGGCCAGGCATCCGGCCGGCCCAGCGCGAAAAGCAAATAGATCTCCGCGCTCCAGCGGCCAAGCCCCTTGCGCGCGACGATCCGGTCCAGCACCGCATCGTCTTCCAACGCGGGCAGCCCACCCGGGTCGAAACGCCCTTCCCGGATGTCCTGCGCCAGCAGCCTGCCATACTCGATTTTTCGGCGGCTGAAACCGACGCCGCGCAGCGCCGCTTGGTCGAGCGCCAGGAACGAGTCGGGGGTCAGCGGATCGGCGGCTTCCAGCAACCGGCCGCGAATCGCCGCCGCGGACTGTACGGAAACCTGCTGGCCGATGATGATATTCAGCAAGGTCGCGAAACCGGGCTCGCGCACCCGAGGCTCCGGATAGCCGACTTCGGCGAGCGTGCGGGCGATGTCCGTGTCGCGCACCGCCAGCGCATCCAGCGCGGCGGCAATCGATTTCGGCGTCGTGACCATGGCGATTGACTTAAAGACTCTCGCGCGATACCGCCAGTACCATGACGTCGGAATCGCAGACCGTGACCCGTTTCGCGCCGAGCCCGACCGGGCGGCTGCACCTCGGCCACGCCTACAGCGCCCTGTTCGCGGCCGAGGCCTGCGGCCCGCACGGCCGCTTCCTGCTGCGTATCGAGGATATCGACCGGGGACGCTGCCGGCCGGAATTCGAAGACGGTATCGCTGAAGACCTCGCCTGGCTCGGGCTCGACTGGGAGACGCCAGTGTGGCGGCAATCGGACCATATGGCGGATTACGCGGCGGCCCTCGACCGACTCCACGATGAAGGCTTGCTGTTCCCCTGCTTCTGCACCCGCAAGGATTTGCAGCGTCAGGCGGCGGAGTCCGCATCGGCGCCGCACGGCCCGGACGGCGCGCTCTACCCGGGAACCTGCCGGCATATGTTCCAAGCCGAGGCGGAAGACCGCAAGGCGGCGGGCGACGCCTACGCGCTGCGTCTTGACATGGCGAAAGCCGCGCGGCGCGCCGGGCCGTTACGGTTCCACGACCACGCCGGCGGCGATATCACAGTCGATCCGGCCGGCTGCGGCGACGTGGTGCTGGCGCGCAAGGACGTGGCGACCTGCTACCACCTTGCGGTCACATTGGACGACGCGGCGCAGGGCGTAACCTTGGTGACCCGCGGCGAAGATTTGTTGCACGCGACCCATGTGCACCGGGTCCTGCAAACCCTTCTGAACCTGCCGGTCCCGGACTATCATCATCACCAATTGCTGCGCGCGCCATCGGGCCAGCGCTTCGCCAAGCGCGACAAGGCCGAGACGATCCAGGCACTGCGCGCAGCGGGCCGAAGCCCGGAGGATGTGCGAGCGATGGCGGCGAGGGAGGGGTAACCAATGCAGATCAAGAGCGTCACAGCAGGCGTGCTGGAAACCGCCTATCTGGAATACGGCGCCAGCGACGGCTGGCCCTGCGTCATGCTGCATGGCTTCCCCTACGACGTACAGGCCTACGCCGAGTGCGCGCCGATCATGGCCGAGGCCGGGGCACGGGTATTGGTGCCCTACATGCGCGGCTACGGACCGACGCGGTTTCTGTCCGACAAGACGCCGCGCTCCGGCGAGCAGGCGGCGTTCGGCAACGACCTGTTGTGCCTGATGGACGCGCTGGAGATCGAACGCGCGATTGTCGGCGGCTACGATTGGGGCGGCCGCGCCGCCTGTGTCGTCTCAGCCCTATGGCCCGAGCGGGTCACCGCCCTGGTCTCCGGCAACAGCTACAACATCCAGAACATCGCGCGCGCCAATGAACCTGTCGCCGCGGCGCGGGAAGCCGCCTACTGGTACCAGTACTATTTTCATTCCGAACGCGGCCGGCGCGGCCTGACCGAGAACCGGCGCGACATCGCAAAGACATTGTGGGGCATGTGGTCGCCGCATTGGGATTTCGACGACGCCGTCTTCGAACGCTCCGCGCCCTCCTTCGACAACCCGGATTTCGTCGACGTGGTGATCCATTCCTACCGGCACCGCTACGGGCTGGCGCCGGGCGACCCCGCCGTCGCCCACATCGAGACGCGACTTACCGCGCAACCGCCGATCACCGTGCCCGCCATCACGATCGACGGCAGCGGCGACGGGGTGGGTGGCAGCACCGCGCACCACGCCAAGCGCTTCACCGGCCCGCACGAACACAGGGTCTACGACAAGGCCGGCCACAACCTGCCGCAGGAACGGCCGGAGGACTGGGCCCGGGCGGTGCTGGACGCGCGGGCGCTGGCGGGCTGACCGCAACCTGCCGCCACCGGCATGGCGGCCGGCACGATTGTCGTTGTGGCGAGCCCGTTGGGGGCCTATACGCTTTGTCTCTCGCTGCTTGGGGTCGCGAGTGCGCCGGCCTACGTCCCGCCCCGGCACGGCGCGGCGGCGGAACTTTCATAGGACAGGCGAACGCCAAACACCTTCCATGACGCAAGGCAAGACCCTTCGCCTCGGCGAGTTCGTCTCGCTGATGGCGCTCATGACCTCGCTGGTCGCGCTGTCGATCGACGCGATGCTGCCGGCGCTGACGGAAATCGGCCGCGACCTCGGCACGACCGACCCGAACGACCCGCAACTCGTCGTCTCGATGCTGTTTCTCGGTCTCGCGCTGGGGCAGTTCGTCTACGGACCGATGTCCGACAATATCGGCCGTAAGACACCCATCTACGCCGGCCTGGCGATCTATCTCGCCGGGTCCGTCCTGTGTGTCGTTTCCGGAAGCTTCACGGTGATGCTGGCCGGGCGGTTCCTGCAGGGCCTGGGCGTTGCCGGGCCGCGCATCGTGACGGTGGCGCTGGTCCGCGACCAGTATGAGGGCCGTGCCATGGCCCGAATCATGTCGCTGATCATGGCCGTCTTCATCATCGTGCCCGCCCTCGCCCCCGCGCTTGGACAAGGCATCCTCGCCTTTGCGCATTGGCGGGCCATTTTCGGCCTGCTTCTGGCGCTCGCGCTGATCGCCCTCGTCTGGTTCACGGTCCGCCAGCCGGAAACCCTGCCGCCGGATCGGCGGCTACCCTGGTCGGCCCGGCGGCTCGCGACCGCGCTCTTCGAGGTCTTCCGAACCCGGACGGCGGTGGGGTACGCGGCAGCCGCCGGCGTGATCTTCGGCGGCTTCGTCGGCTACCTGGCCTCCGCCCCGCAGATTTTCCAGCAGCAATACGGTATGGGCACTCTGTTTCCGCTGTTCTTCGGCGGGCTGGCGCTGGCGATCGGCGCCGCCTCGCTGCTCAACGCGCGGCTGGTCATGCGCTTCGGCATGCATTTGCTGTCGCGGCGCGCGCAGCAGACGCAATGCGCGGTGTCGGTGCTGTTCGCCGTTTATGCCTGGGCCGCGCCGGGCGGCCTACCGCTCTGGGCTCTCCTGGTCTGGGGCGGCATCGCCTTCTTCTGCCAGGGCCTGCTGTTCGGCAACTTCAACGCCATCGCAATGGAACCGCTCGGCCACATCGCCGGCATCGGCGCCGCGGTGGTCGGCTCGCTGACCAGCTTCATATCGCTCGCGCTCGGCACCGCCATCGGACAGGCCTATGACGGCACGGTCGTGCCGCTCGTCGGCGGTTTCGCGGTGCTGGGGCTGCTGTCGCTGACGACAATCTGGTGGACGGACCGCGACAAGGATTGATCCGCTCCAAAAAGAAAAATGGGCCAGAGAGGACTCTGCGAATTAAATCTAACGACGCCGTTTCACCCCCCATCCTAGCCTTCCCCCGCAAGGGGGGAAGGGATAACCGACTGGCATTAAGCAATTTCTTCCTCCCCCTCGATGGGGGAGGATTGAGGTGGTCCGAACCGGCGACATAGGTAACAGAGTAGACCGGAG
>CAYLTU010000323.1:0-5718 GCA_964386465.1 uncultured Rhodospirillaceae bacterium | reverse complement strand
CGGCGGAATCGCCGGCACCTACTATCCCATCGGTGGACTGATCGCCCAATGGGTCAGCAATCCTCCGGGCTCGCGGCCATGCGACAAGGGCGGCAGTTGCGGGGTCCCCGGATTGGTATCGGTCGCCCAGGCGGCAAACGGCTCCGTAGCAAACGTGATAGCCGTCGGCCAAGGGGATTTGGAATCGGGATTCGCACAGTCGGATGTCACCTATTGGGCGTATTCCGGCACGGGAATTTTCTCGAAGAAGGAAAGCATCGAAAACCTGCGTGTCATCGGAAGCCTGTATTCGGAAAGCTTTCACCTCGTTGTCCGGAAAGGTTCCGGAATCAAGTCGGTTCAAGACTTGCGCGGCAAACGTATCTCACTGGACGAACCCGGTTCGGGCACGCTCGTCGACGCCCGGATCATCCTGGAAGCGTACGGCCTTTCGGAAGATGACTTGAAGCCCGAATATGTAAAACCGGATGTCGCCGTCAAAAAAATCAGGAACAATCTTCTCGACGCCTTCTTTATCGTTGCCGGGTACCCGACAATATCGGTCAAGGACCTTACCAGCACGATCGGCGCGGAATTGATCCCGATCGCGGGACCGGTCGCGGAGTCGGTCATCGAAAAATACCGGTTTTTCTCGCCGGACGTCATACCGGCGGGCGTCTATGCCGGCGTCGGAGAAACCAAAACATTGAGTGTGGTGGCGCTTTGGGTCGTCGACGTCAATCTGGATCCCGAACTGGTCTATCAAGTGACCAAAGCCGTTTGGAACCCCAGGGCGCGGCTATTGTTTGAAAAAGGCCATCCGAAAGCGTTGGAAATCACCGTGGATACGGCGCTGGACGGTGTCGGCATACCGCTGCATCCGGGAGCCGAACGGTATTACCGCGAAATCGGATTGCTCAAATAGGCGCCAGGCACAATTGACATGAGAGCCCTATCTAAATGATCAACCTACCGGCGGCGCGCTAAAGGTTCGAACTTTGTCACGGATTCGATTTTCGCAAATTGTCATTTCCATCATTGCAGCCGTATTGCTTGGACTGTTCGTCACCATTTACGTCCTGCACAACACGCTCGTCGACATCGAACACTCACTGCCGATAATCGTCACCGAACAGGAGCGCGATCTCGCTTTCCTCTATCAGGAATTCTCGGTTCTGGCCGGCGCGATAACAATGGCCAAGACAGCGCCATCGGAACGCCACCTGGATGACGCGCGCGCGGCGGCACTGAAGGTCGACAGGCGGCTGAAACAGATTCGAAATACCTACAACTTCGATAACCTCATCGGGGCCTCGGCAATCCACGCGATCGCGAGTCCGGCCGTTTTCGACATTGATCGTTGGTTGCGGGAAGGGGTTTATGATTTTCCGCCAAGTTCGCCCGTCGTCTTGAATCTGGTTGATCGCCGTGCCGACAGCGCGCTCAGAAAATTCGCTCACCTTTTGACGTCCGCGCGCGAAACGGCGACGGAAATACTTCGGCGGCAGGGCAAGCGAATCCAGCAACTGCGCAGGGTGATCAACACGTTGCTCGGATTTATCACGGTCATGATTCTCGCGCTTATCGTTCTTGTGGTCCGCCACCAAAAAACGGAACGCGCGCTCGAGCAAGCGAAGGAAGCGGCGGAGCGGGCAAACCGGTCCAAGAGCGAGTTTCTCGCCAATATGAGCCATGATCTCCGTACGCCGCTCAACGCGATCATCGGATTCAGCGACGTATTACGTGCAAAATTCTTCGGCCCGCTCGGCGACCCCCGCTATGAAGAATACGCCAACGACATTTATGACAGCGGTTCCCTTCTGCTCAGCCTGATCGACGATATTCTCGATGTTTCCAAGGTCGAGGCAGGCAAGTACGAGCTGGCCGAAACGCCATTGGATATTTCCAGCATGATCCAAATCTGCTTCCGGCAACTAGCGCAAATCGCCAAAGCCTCCGATCAGACTTTATCGGCCGATGTGCCCCCTGAAATGCCGGGCCTGCGCGGCGACGAGAGGACCTTGATCCAGATACTCAACAACCTCCTTTCCAACGCCACCAAGTTCACTCCAGCCGGTGGGAAAATCGGCGTCGCAGCAAAGTTGGATGAGGACGGCGGCATCGTTCTCGCCGTTTCGGACACCGGCGTGGGGATGTCGGAAAGCGACATCGTCAAGGCGCTTGAACCCTTCGGACAGGCGCATCTCACGTCATCCGAACAGCAGAAAGGAACAGGCCTCGGGCTTTATCTGAGCGCCAAATTCATGAACCTGTTCGGCGGCCGTCTCGACATCGAAAGCGAACCCGGCAGCGGCACGACGGTCACGATCCGCTTTCCGCCGGAACGCACCATTCAGCCGTCTTGAGGGGATTGCATGTCCGGTCACTGTGTACACCGAATGGCAGCGTGGACTGTTCCTCGTTTCCTGTCCGTTACGAATTGGCACGCACGATTGGATTTCTTACCGGCGGCGGCGGCGACGGATTCCGTCATCACCGGAATTTCGATGCCGCCCAATAATCAAATTTTATAGAACGTATTCTTGCAATGGCGCGGAACGCAGTGCCATTTGCGATCGAAGTGAGCGGAACCGAATAGGTTTCCATGAGTTTTCCGATTTCCACCTCGCCGATGTTCGACAATTTGGGCACCTGGTTGATCGACCAGGGGCTGAGAGAGGCTGCCGTCGATGACGTGGTTCAGGGATTTGGCCGGGGTCTGGTCGATGCCGGCGTCTCGATCTACCGCGTCAGTCTCGGCGGCCTGCTGCTGCACCCGGTGTTCGGCGCGCTCGACGTCGTCTGGAACGCGCGCGACGACACGATCACCGGTCAGATGATGCCGCGAAGCGTGGTGACCACCGGGTCATTCCAGAAATCGCCGTTTTTCTGGGCGATGTCGCGGCAAATTTCGTTTCACCGTTTCACCGCTCGGCGAACGTCTCCTGCCCGGACTTGACCAGAGGATAGACGTTTATACGCTCCCCGAATTCGCCGGCCGATAACGCGTTCGCCTACACCGTTCCGATCGGGTTAGCCGGCGAACCCACCGCACCCGGCAGGAACAGGGGCGGGGCGGTGATGAAGAAGCGGTAGCGGTTATTGGCTTCGAGCCATTCAGCGATCTCGGTGAAATACCACATCTCGCCGAGATGGATGCCGAGCTTGAACAGGCAGTGCTCGTGGATCGGCAGGCCGGGGCCGCGGTCCATTCCCTCCGGCCGGCCGGCATGCTCGAACTCGACGGCCCGGTTGTCGGAGACCAGCACCGCCATGCCGCAATCGTCGATCCACTGCAGCAGCTTCGCGTCGAAGCCGTCGAACGCCGGACAGTGGGTGCGCGGCAGATCCGGCGGCACGTCGGCGCCGAGTTCCAGCAGCTTGTCGGCGTAGCCGGTGTAGCAGCAGACGATGTCGCCCTTCTCGATCTCGATACCGTCCGCGTCCAGCAGGCGCATCACATCGTCATAGGAGACCGCTTTGCTGGCTTCGCCGAAATGCTTCTTCATGTTGAGCAGCACGCCGCGGCCCTGGACGCAATGCCGCGCCATGTTCTCGATGCCCAGGTTCCAGGCGCCGAGCTCCCCGTAGCGCGGCTCGCCCGCGTCGTTCAACAGCTTGTGGCCGTTGTACTGCACGATCTCCTCGACCCCGTCGCCGTCGGCATCGAACACGCCGCCCATGTGCGCAAAGCTGTCCCACTGCGAGGAATGCTGATTGTAGAGCAGCACCGCATCGTCGGAGACGACCTGCGTGCTGCCGGGATCGAAACTGTCGATGCGTCTGTTGAACAGGACCATGCCGTCCCTCACGACCGGCTTCAGCACCGGCGGCTGGCGACGCGGATTTGTCGCGTCGGTCTTGGGCACGTCAAGCGGCAGGCTGAGACAGAACCGTTTGCCGGCCTTGATCTCCCGCGCCGCCTTGACCGTGTTCTCTTCGGTCAGGTAGTTCAAACGGCCCAGCTGGTCGTCCGGCCCGAAATCGCCCCAGTTCGACCCCGGCGGCCGGTTCTTCCATTTCTGCGCCATCTCGCTCAGCTCCAATCCGGTTGACGTTTCTCGACGAAGGCATTGAGGCCCTCCTGCGCGTCGTCCGTATCGATGATGTGACAGATCGTATCGACGACGTATTCGATGGTGCGGCGGTACTCGTAGTCGTTGGCCCGCATGAAGCTGTCGCGGCCGATACGCATTACCACCGGCGACTTTTCCGCCAGGTTCATTGCCAACTCCCGCGCCTTTTCCATGACCCGGTCGCGCGGTACGGCGTAGTTCACCAGCCCGTGCGCCTCGGCGTCCTTGGCGGAGATCGGGTTGCCGGTGAACAGCAGTTCGAACGCCTTGTGGCGGCCGATCTGGCGCGGCAAGTGGACGTAATGCATCGCCGGGATAACGCCGACATCGATCTCCGGATAGCTCAAGTCAATATCGTCCGCCGCGACGATCATGTCGCAGGAGACCGCCAGCGTGACCCCGGCCGCCCGGGCCGTCCCGTTGACCGCGGCGATGCTCGGCTTGCCGAGCCGGTACTGCGCGTCGTGCATGCCGAAATACAGCACTTCGAGGAAATTGCGCAGGTCGAGCCCGGTCTTGCCGCGGATCATCTTGAGATCCATGCCGGCGCTAAAGGCCTGTTTGCAGGCGCTGGTAAGAATGACGGCGCGTACGTCCGGATCCTCGCGCACGCGGCCGTACGCGTGCACGACTTCCTGCGCCAAGGCCATATCGATCGCGTTGACCGGTTCGCGGATCATGGTGATCTCGGCGATCCGGTCGCGCACTTCGTAGCGGATGCGTTTGTAGTCGGGCATCAACCCTCTCCGCGCTTCTTCGCCTGCGCCGCCTCGTACTTCGCCATCGCCTGCTGGACCATCGGCCGGCGGCGGCCATCGGGCGCGGCAAGCGCGTAGTCCGGGTCCTTTTCGCCCTGGCTCGACAGCAGGAAGCTCGAATGGGCGGCGGTGATGTGCTGGTTGAAACCTTGCGCGTCCTGCGCGCCGTTCACCGCCAGCTTGATCATGCGCAGCTGGAAAGGATCGTTCCGAGCGACCTCGGCGGCGTACTCCATGACTTCGTCGTCGAGCCGGTCGCGCGCCACCACCCGGTTGACCAGGCCCAGTTCCAGCGCCTCTTCGGCATCGACGAAGCGGCTCTCGAACAGGATTTCCTTCGCCTTGCGGTGATGGATGTCCCACGGGATGCTGAAATACTGGAAGTTGGTGCCGAGGAACATGGCGTCCTCCGCTGCGAAGATCAGGTCCATGGCCGAGGCGATGATCCAGCCGCCGAAGATGCAGTAGCCCTGGACGGCGGCGATGGTCGGCTTCTGCACGTTGCGCCAGCGCAGGGTCTTGTCGACGAACTGCTCGCGCGTGTGGTTGTAGCGGCCGCGAACGCCCTCCTGGATCGTGTATTCCGTCTCGCGATAGGCGGTTTCCTCCGGCGTGCCGAGATCGTGCCCGGCGGAGAAATGGTCGCCCTCGCCGAACAGCGCGATGACCTGAACGTCGAGGTCGAAATTGGCCCGCTCGAAGGCGTGGTCCATCTCGATCAGCATCGGCGTGCTCTGCGCGTTGCGGTAGCGCGGCCGGTTCGCGGTGATCCGCGCGACGCGGTCGACGACTTCGTAGGTTATATCTTTGTAGTCCATGGTTTCGCTCCCCGGGAATAGGCCAGACGGAACCGCCGTCCACCCCCACCTGGCCCGACCGGGAAGATAGGTAACAGTTTGTACCGG
>CAYLTU010000322.1:0-5750 GCA_964386465.1 uncultured Rhodospirillaceae bacterium | reverse complement strand
AGACGCCGAAATTCGCGCAATTGGCCTGAAAATCCGTATTCTTCACGACCGACGGTTTACCGGGCGGAAAATAGGCGAGGCGAAAACGTGCGCTTTTTGAATCACTGTTCAAGACCGCTTCTTGCCCAGCTTCAGACGTGCCGTCGGGTTGGCACTAGAGTCCGTTCGTGACCCCAACCGTACTCTAGTTGGTAGCTGGCGTAGCTCCTCCTCCATCGCCGACAATGGTGAACGGCGCCCAGAAGATGGGGTGGGCGTAAGAAAATAGCATTGCACCACCCGTCTCAAAGCCACCTCTGTCAATTTGATAGAGCTTGGTTCTGCGCAACGCTTCTGAACGGGTAAGCGTGCTATCCGTTGCGATAGATTTAAACATACGGCTCATCAAATCTGTGGTCGCACGGGAATGCACAGGCCAATTGCTAACCAATAAAGCCCTAGCGCCGGCATAGAAAAAAGCGCGGCCCAATCCGGAAACGGCTTCGGCGGCCGCGCCATCGGCAGCGGCAGTATTGCAGGCGGATAGAACCGCGAAGTCGGCATCTAAGCGAAGCCCTAAAATTTCGCTCATACTAAGCAGCCCATCGCCATTTCCTCCGGTAACTTCCGGCGCGCTGAGGGCCAACGCCGGTTCATCAAGTCCGTTTAGATCGCCCGGCACCAGACCGTGAGTGGCAAACGAAATAACGTCGTAAGGTGTAAAATTGATGGCTTGGATTGTTTCTTCATTGGCCCTTGCGCCTAAGTAAATATCGCGTTCCAGGTCCGCACCAAGTGCTTTGGCGATGGCCAATATTTCGTCTTGGGTATCAGGCAAGCGCGGCAGCATCGCTAAATCCGCACTATCGACAGAACGCGTCTTAGGTGCGCTTCGAAGTGAAATACCTCGACTCGCCACTTGCGAAATGCCTTCGGATTTTGCACGGGCCGCTTGTTGAGAACTGAAAAAAGGATCGCCGATACCAATGAACGGGCGTCGTTCGGCTGCTTCCCGAATGGCCCCGTCGCCTATGTTCTTAATGGCACTTACGCTGGGTAAGTTGGTAACCGCTAGATCACGACCCAACCAGGCCACTTTGCGGTAACCGCTGAACAGCAATTGGCCGTCGTCGCCAACCGCACCATTTTCTGTTACCAGCATAGAAAACGGTAAAGTCCCTAGGGGACCGTCGGCAACTATCAACAGTTCCTTGAACAATTCTGTGTCGCTGATAATGGGCCTTAGCAATAGTTCAAAGAGTTGGTGTGCCAAATCCACGTCGAAGGCCGGGATGTCATCAAGCGATCGCAACGGCCCAGGATCGACTGATTGGCGCAGGCTGCCTACCTGCTTGGATAGTTCTTCGCGGCCTTTGTGTATAATTGCGAAGTTTATGCCTTTGGTGGACGAGGAAATAGACCAAGCAAAAGTTCTGCTTTCTGCCACATGATAAGCAACCATCAACTGGCCCGGTTTAAGTTGGGATCGAACCTCGTCAACGGATACGGTTTGGGGTGCGGCAAGTTTTCTAAATTCCGGGAAGCGTTGTAAAATGTCTTCGCGAAGGGTTTTTCGGGCCAAGCGCAACTTTGCCAATTTGGCGCGAAGGTCGTTCCCGGCCAGCATGTCGGCGTTCGGTGCTGAACCTAAAAACGCTAAGGTTTCGGCGATGGACCTTACCTGCTGGGCCAGGTCTTGCTCTTGGCGAACCAACTTGGAAAGCTCTAAGCTACCGGTTGCGGCGCGCAGCCAACCGGCGGAAAAGGCTTGTTGCACCCGGCCTGATTTCTTCACGCCAACCACGCGAAGCATCTCAGATGCAATGTCTATTCCGAAATTTTTGCCGGTTGCTGTCTCGGATATTGTTGCCAGCAGGTCTAAGTATCCGTTCAAGATACGATCTCGCCTGCCCAAATTGACGGCACCTGCTAGGCTTTGGTCGGTTTCCGAAAAATCGCCGATAAAAGGTGCCATAATCCCTGAAAACAATGACAACGCTTTTTCATAATTTCCGCTTTCGCTTTCGGCCAAAGCGATCAAACCCTCAATCTCCGCTGCACTATAACTTTCTTTTCCTTGCTCGGCCGTGGCTTCGGAAATTAGGCGATTTGCACTACCGAGAGCCGCTACTTTGTCGCCAATTCGAAAATTGGCCTCGATAACGGCCAACGACGACGCAAATTCTCGTTCGAATAAATCTCGATAATCCTTGAGGCTCTGTTTCGCGGTTTCCGCTTGCTCCAATACCGAAGTCCAGTCGCCCAATTCTCCCAAGGCATCGATAAGAATGCGTCTGGCTACAGTAAGACCTATCGCAAAAGGTTCGGAACAACTGCTTTCGTGCATATTTACAGCGATCCGAGCTAAATATGCCGCGTCTTTTAACTTACCTTGATGCAATAACACGGATGCTAGCATTGCCACCGGTTCCGCTTTTTCACCGCTATAGTATAATTGCTCGGGGTTATAAATCATCAGCATTTCTACGGCTTCGCGCGCAACTGCCTCAGCTTCCACCAACCTTCGTTGCTGAATTAAAACGTCAACCAACCGGGATCGTAACTCGCTGACATTTATATCGCTTTCGCCCCCGGAAAGCCCGGTCAGTCGCCCGTAGTGAATGGCTTTGCGGTAGTAGCCTTCGGCGATAGGCAAATTACCGCCGGCATGGGCCAGAGCCGCTCTGCCTGCGTTGGCGAATTTCAATCCGTACCCTGCGGAATTCAAATAGTCCTCGCCGCCGCTACTAGCTTGGATCCAATAACGAATGGATTCATCTAGCGCACGTTGAGCGTCGTCCGCTTTGCCCAGGCGAGCATGAATGCGTGCTAACAAAGTGGCCAGCACGGCCTTTCTCACCGTCGAATTTCCTTCGGGTAATGCACTAATCCCTCGCCTGGCGTACTTGATGGCATCTTTAAAATGACCGTTGCTCATGGCCAATTCAGCATAAGAGGCCAAATTTACAGCCCAAGCATCACGATCTCTTTTGCTGTCTATGTTTTCGTTCAACGTGCTAAGGGATCTCTGCAGGGCAGCCTGCTTAATCTCGCGCTCGGTAGCGCAGTTGTCTGGTATTTCCAGCCCGTTTTGGAAAGAAGCACGCAACTTATTAATGGTTCGAGGAGCGCCTACGAACTTGCTTTCTTTGAAATCAGCCTTGATGTTTCGTGCCTCATCAAGGCTCATGGTCGGTCCCGCAGTCATGGTCGGTCCCACAGATTGACATGCCCCCAACAATAAACTGGCAGGGATCAGCGGGAATAAAAAATTTCGTTTAATGCTCAATCCACACACCTCCCAATATGCCAAGCCTCGCAGATCGGCAATGCCTGAGTAAAAGTTAAACGCAGCCGAGTACTAGATAGTCTAAAATTAGAGTATTCTGATAGGCCGGTTTTGGCTACAAGGGGCGGTGACACTCGCGGAGATCGACTTCCGCTTATACTCGAAAGCAGACTCATGATGATGGTGCGAAAACGACCGTTTTTGCATCGCCGCCAATGAGCGGTGAGAGAAACCCGTACGGTCGTGCGGATGTCGGTGAGTGACCGCCTAAATCTTGAAATAGTCCGGCCGGCCGGTGGGCCAGGGGTCGCCCCAGAGCTGTTGGCCGCCATCGACGGTGATGACTTCGCCGGTGACGAACTTACCGGACGATGCCGCCAGATAGACGCAGGCTTCCGCGACGTCCTGCTCGTCGCCGGTACGCCGGAACGGGTTCGATTCCCGGAAGGTCGCCGCGCCCTCTTCGGGATAGTTGTTGAAGCCGGTGCTTTCGACGCAGCCGGGGGCGACGCAATTAACCCTTATGTCGAGCGGCGCCCATTCGACCGCGACGCTCTTGGAGAGGTAGATGACGCCGGCGCGCGCGGCGCAGGTATGCGCGATGCCCGGCATGCCGCGCCAGACATCGGCGACGATGTTGACGATGCAGCCGGCCTGTTTCCGGTCGCGCCAGTGCCGCGCCGCTGCCTGCATCATGTGCCAGGTGCCGTTTAAATTGGTGTCGATGACCGCGTTCCAGCCCTTGACGGAATAATCTATCGCCGCCTGCGGGAACTGTCCGCCGGCGTTGTTGATCAGCACGTCGAGGCGGCCATGCTGTTCGAACACGTCGTCCATCAGCGTGCCGACGGCGTCCGGATCGCGGATCGTCATCGCGTGCGCCGAGACATTGGCGCCGATACCCTCGAACAGCGACACCGCGTCGTCGAGTTTTTCCGGGTTGCGGCCACATATGACCAAAGTCGCGCCGAGGCGCGCGAACAGTGCGGCGATCGCCTTGCCCAGGCCGCTGCCCGCGCCGGACACCAGCACGACCCTTTCCTTGAACAGGTCGGGTGCGAAAACGGTCGGCAGCGCGACCATCTCTTCGTCGCTCGATCCGAAACTTTTTTCGTCTTCAGCCATCTTTTGTCGCCCTCATGTGTCGGGGGAAACTAAGATGGCGCAGAGGAATGTCAATAACGAGGCGACGAAACCGATGGAATTCGGGATCACCGAGGAACAGCAAGCGATACAGGAAACCGCGCGCCGGTTCGCGCAAGAGAAGATCGCGCCGGATTTCCAGGAGCGCGAGAAAACCGGCGTTATCGACCGCTCGCTCGTGAAGGAAATGGCTGCGCTTGGACTGGTCGCAAGCGATCTTCCCGAAGATTTCGGTGGATTGGGTATCGACGGGGTAACGGCGGGCTTGATTATCGAGGAGATCGCCTACGCGGACCTCAATGTCTCCTACATCCAATTGCTGAACTCGCTGATCGGACGGATCATCGTCGACCATGCCCGGCCCGAACTGGCGCAGGCCTGGGTACCAAAGATGGTTGCCGGCGAGGCGCTGATGTCGCTTGGCCTGACGGAGCCGCGCGGCGGCTCGGACGCGGCGCATCTGCAGCTCAAGGCGGAACGGTCCGGCAATACGGAATATGTCCTGAACGGCGAGAAGACGTCGATCTCGATGGCGGACCAGACGGACGCCATCGTCCTGTTCGCCCGCACGAACCAGGAAGAAGAGGGCGCGCGCGGGGTCAGCGCCTTTCTGGTGCCGCTCGATGCGCCCGGAATCAGCTGCTCGCGTTTCTCAGACCTGGGCTCGGAAGCGGTCGGGCGCGGCTCGGTGTTCTTCGATTCCGTTCGCGTGCCGGCGGAAAACATGCTGGGCGACGAGGGCGAGGGATTCCGGCAGGTCATGCAGGGCTTCGATTACAGCCGCGCCCTGATAGGCCTGATGTGCCTCGGCGCGGCGCGGGCCTCGCTGGACGAGACCTGGGCATTCATCACGGAACGGGAAGCCTTCGGACTGCCGCTGGCGCAGTTCCAGGGCGTCACCTTCCCGCTCGCCGAGGCGGAGACCGCCTACAAGGCCGCGCGCCACATCTGTTTCGAGACGCTATGGCGGCGCGATGCGGGTCTGCCGCACACCAGCGAGGCGGCGATGGCGAAATGGTTCGCGCCGAAATCCAGCGTCGATATCATCCATCAATGCCTGCTGAGCCACGGACATTCCGGCTATTCCCGCGACCTGCCGCATCAGCAGCGTCTGCGCGACGTCATCGGCCTCGAAATCGGCGACGGCACCGCGCAGATCATGAAACTGATCGTAGCGCGCGAGAAAGTCGGCCGCGCCGCGGTGCAATACGGGTGATCGCGCGGCGCAGTAGGCTATAGTCGCAGAATGACCATCGAATTTGGCCATTTAGTCGGAACCGTTTAACCCCTTGCATGTTCAGTTTGGCGCGAATCGGAGAAGATTTGCGCTGGAGCGGAG
>CAYLTU010000321.1:0-5776 GCA_964386465.1 uncultured Rhodospirillaceae bacterium | reverse complement strand
TACTCTGTTACCTATGTCGCCGGTTCGGACCACCCTAGCCCTCCCCCATCGAGGGAGAGGGGATAGTTGGATTGAGTTTCAAATGTTAGTCCCTTCCCCCCTTGTGGGGGAGGGCTAGGGTGGGGGGTACTTGCTGACCCCGTACACTACCCCTGTTCGGGATCGCGAAGGACCGCGCCGCCTTCCATCAATTCAGCGATGCTGTCTTCGTCGTAACCCAGCTCGCCGAGCACTTCGGCGCCGTGTTCGCCGAACCGCGGCGCATGGGTGCGGATGCTGTTCGGTGTCTTGGCGTAATTGACCGGCGACCGGACCAGCAGGGTCTCGCCCTCGGTCGGGTGCTGGTGCTTTTCGAACATGCCGACCGCATTCAGATGCTCGTCTTCGAGCAAATCGTCCAGATCGGCGATCGGCATGCAGGGAATCTGCTGTTCCTCGCACAATTCGACCCATTCCGTCGTTGTTCTCTCCGGCGTGCACTCGCCGACGAAACCGTAGAGGTCGTCGACGCTGCCTATGCGGGCGCGATAATTGGAGAAACGCGGGTCGTCCATCAGTTCCGGCCGGCCGACGGCAGTAAAGAAATTGAGCCAATGCTTGTCGCTGTAGGGCAGCATGCAAACGAAACCGTCCTTGGTCGGGAACGGTCGGCGGAAAGCCGTCATCACGCGCGCATAACCCAGCTCGCTGATCGGCGGCTCGTAGGCGCAGCCATTGATATGTTCGACCAGATTGAAGCTGACCATCACCTCCAGCATCGGAACTTCGACGAACTGCCCTTCGCCGGTCCGCTCCTTATGCAAGAGCGCGAACGCCACCGCTTGGCTCATGGTCAATCCCGTCACCTTGTCGGCGATCGCGGCCGGCACGTAGCGCGCGTCGCCGTCCTGACGCCTGAACATGCTGGCGAGACCGGACGAGGCCTGGATCGCGTCGTCATAGGCCGGCTTGGCCTTGTAGGGGCCGTCCTGGCCGAAACCGTAGGCGCCGACATAGATGATGTCCGGCTTGATCGCGGCGACGGCGTCGTAGTCGAAACCCAGACCCGCCATGGCCTGCGGCCGCATGTTGTGCACGAACACGTCGGCGGTCGGGATCAGCTTGCGCAGCACCTCCTTCGCCGATTCCTGCTTCAGGTCGAGCGCCAGCGATCGCTTGTTCCGATTGGCGTTGAGGAAAATCCCGCCCATATTAACGTTCTTCACCGCGCCCATGTTGCGGGCGATATCGCCGGTCGGCGGCGCCTCGATCTTGATCACGTCGGCGCCGGCATCGGCCAGCATTTGGGTCCCGTACGGGCCGAGCAGCACGGTGGTGATGTCGATTATGCGTATTCCTTCAAGCGCGCCAGCCAAACTTTCTCTCCCTCAAACAAACATGGATTATCGTGGAGTACGCCACAGGGCCGTATGACCGCGGCACTCTGCGGCAAGCGACATAATAGTAAGCGGCCTAGCGTAGACCAAGCCATTGCTCGCCGGATTCCGATTCCGCCTTTACAAAGGCGTCCCGGATCGCGCCGATCGCATCGCCCGGCAGCGGGCCTTTCGCCGCCACCTCGATATTGCGCTTGGCGTTTTCCGGATTGGTCGTCCCGACGATAGCCGTTGTCACGCCCGCCTGCGCCAAGGTGAAACGCAGCGCGATTTCCGCCCAGTCGCCTCCGCCAAGTTCATCGGTGGTGAGCCCCATCGCCGCGAACCGCTCCGCGTAGCCGGTCGTGTAGTTGGCGTAGAAACCCGGCTGTTGCCCGACCCCCAGCCACGCGGCATTGGCCACCGGACGCTTCACGATGACGCCAACATCGTGGCGCTGCGTTTCCGGCAGCAACGTATCGATATTCGCCTGATCGCAGATGTTAACCGAGGTCTCGACCACCTCGACCGCGTCCAAACCCGCGGCGTAGACGACCGCTTCGTTGTCGCCCGAATAGCCGACATGGCGGATCTTGCCGGTGTCGCGCGCCTTTACCAGCTCCGCGACCGCGTCGCCCTGTTCGAGCACTTCCTGGTCGCAGGAATGCAGCAGCATGACGTCCAGATGATCCGTCTTGAGCCGCCGCAAGGCGCGGTCGACGGTCTGCCCGATCACGGTCGGCGACCACGCCTCACCGTCCAGATCGTCGAACGCCTGGCCGCATTTCGAGACCAGCACGTACTCGTCGCGGCGATGGCTGACGGCGTTGCCGATGGCTTCCTCGGACCCCGGATAGCCGGCCGCCGTGTCGATGAAGTTGACGCCGCTGTCGAGCAGAAAATTGAGGATATCCGTCACCCGTTGCTGATCGGTTCCGAGAAACCCGACCGGTCCTCCACCGAAACCGAGCGCCGACACTTCGAGGCCTGTCCGGCCCAGCCTGCGTTTTTCCATATTCGTCATCTCCGATTGCGCGAAAGACCGATTCTTTAGCGTCCGAGCCCGCCTCTGTCGACTCCGTGATACGACTTCCCGGACAAGGCGCGAAGCGCCGCCGAGCCGGGACCCAGCTTGCGGAAGCGTTTGCTTCAACGCTGGACCCCGGATTAAATCCGGGGCAACGGAAGAGATTTGGAACCTACCAGCTCTCCCAATGGACGATGTCGTCCACCGGGCCGCGCTTGGCCGGCTTGAAGTCGGTCCCCTTGGTGTAAGCGACCGGCAATAGGGCGATCTGGGCGACTGTATCCGGGATGTCGAGCAGGTCCGCGGCTTCCTTCTCATACGCCAGGTGCAGGGTCGTGAGACACGAGCCCAGGCCGCGCGACCGCAGCGCCAACTGGAAGCTCCAGATCGCCGGGAAGATCGAACCGCCCAGACCGATCCAGGTTCGGCGCGGCGCGTCGGACGGGATGTGGCCCGCTTCGATGCAGGGAATGATATGCACGGGCGCGTCCTGCATCCTGTCGGCGAGATACTGCGCGGAATCGAACACGCGGGCGTCCTGCACCGCGCCGCGCGCTTCAGCATCCGTCTTCGCGGTCGCCAGATAGTCGCCCACGCCCTTGCGGTACAGTCCGCCCAATACCGCGCGTTTCTCCGCGTCCGTCACCACGACCCAGCGCCAGCCCTGTCGGTTCGAGCCGGTCGGCGCCTGCTGCGACAGGTCGATGCAATCCATGATGACGGACTTTTCGACGGGCCGCTCCATGTCGAGCCGCTTGCGCACCGCCCGCGTCGTCGACAGCAACGCATCGGTCATGGCGAGATCGAAAGTGGTCATGGGCGTCCTCCCTGGAAACTTGTTCGCGCGCCAAACGGTCGCATGAAACACGCATTTTCGCCAATCGGTTTGTTCCGTCAGGCGAAATGACGCAAGATGAACGGGCACCGAAACACCGCGAGGAACCACGCCATGGATATCGCCTTTACCGGTGAAGACGAAATATTCCGAGAGGAAGTCCGCACATACCTGCGCGAGGCGACGCCCAAGGAGCTCCGCTACAAGGTCGAGAACGGTATCGCGATGCAGCGCGAGGACATCATCGGCTGGCACAAGATCCTTCACAAGAAGGGCTGGGTCGCGCCGAACTGGCCACAGGAATATGGCGGGCCCGGCTGGACGCTGACTCAGAAATATATCTTCGACGAGGAAATGGGATTCTCCGGCGCGCCGCGTCTGGTCACCTTCGGCATCAACATGTGCGGCCCGGTGCTGATGGGATTCGGCACCGAGGCGCACCGCAAGCGCTTCCTGCCGCCGATGCTTGCCGGCGAAGAAGTATGGTGCCAGGGCTATTCGGAACCGGGCTCGGGCTCCGACCTCGCCTCGCTGCAAACCCGCGCGGTGCGCGACGGCGACCATTGGGTCATCAACGGCACCAAGACCTGGACCACCAAGGCGCACTGGGCCGACTGGTGCTTCATGCTGGTGCGCACCTCCAGCGAAGGCAAGAAGCAGGAGGGCATCACCTTCGTCCTGGTCGATCTGAAAACCCCCGGAATCGAGATCCGGCCGATCTATCTGATGGACGGGCTGCACGAAACCAACATGGTGTTCTTCACCGACGTCCGCGTGCCGGTCGAGAATACGGTCGGCGAAGTCGACAAGGGCTGGACGATCGGAAAGTACCTGCTGGCGCATGAACGCATGTCCGGCGGCTCGCTCGGCACGCAGAAGACGCTGCTGCGGCAGCTCAAGCAGATCGCGGCGGACGACGAGGTTAGCGGCGGACGGCCGCTGGCGGAAGATCCGGATTTCGCGCGCGAGATCGCCAAGATCGAGCTCGAACTGCGCACCCTGGAGGCTTTCAATTTACGCGCGCTTGACAAGATGTCGAAAGGTGGCGAGCTGGGCGGCAAGGCGCTCGGCACCGAGGCGAACGTCTTCAAGATCCGCAACTCGGAAATCCTTCAGCGGCTAACGGAACTGAAGATGAAGGCGATCGGGTATTACGCCAACCCCTACCTGCTCAACGCGCTCAGCCATGGCTGGAACGAACCGCCGATAGGCGCGGAATACGCAAACGGCGTGACGCCGGGTTACCTGCATTTCCGCAAGGTCACGATCTATTCCGGCTCCAACGAGATCCAGCACAACATCATCGCCAAGGCGCAGCTCGGACTTTGAGGCGTGAATTGGACCGGAGTCATATCTGGACAGGCTGTACCATATTGATAAAAAAGCCGGTTTAGCCTTGCGCTGAGCGGCGCGACCGCGCAAAGTCGCAGCCGGTCACTTACCTAACGCAGGAGCACCCATGGAGGCCGTTGTCGAACGGCCGCGGCACGACGGCTGGGTTATCGGGCTGATCAGTTCGGGGCATTTTCTCAGCCATTTCTATTTCCTAGCGCTGCCGGCGATGTTCCTGGAGCTCAAGGCGGAGTTCGGTGTCAGTTATACCGAGCTCGGGCTGGCGATGACCGCATACAATTTGCTCGGCGGACTGGCGCAGGCGCCGGTCGGCTTCCTTGTCGATCGTTGGGGACCGCGCCGGATGCTGTTGGCGGGGTTGTGTCTGAATGCCGGTGCGTTCGCCTTGATCGGTGTCGCCGACACCTACTGGTTGTTGCTCGTGCTCTGCGTTTTGGCCGGCATGGGCAACAGCGTCTTCCACCCCGCCGACTACTCGATCCTGTCCGGATCGATCGGCGAAGAACGGATGGGCCGCGCCTTTTCGGTCCACACCTTCGCCGGCTTCCTCGGCGGCGCCTGCGCACCGATCGTGATGCTGGCCATCGCCGCCGCGGCCGACTGGCGGACCGCATTTATCGCTACCGGATTGGTTGGTCTGGCGGTGTGGGCGATCATGCTGAAGCGCAGCGGCATGTTCGCCGGCGAAACAAGCAGCGCGCCGGCGTCTTCGAGCGACGTAACGGACAAGCGCGGATTGCGTTTGCTGATGACGGCCCCGGTTCTGCTGTTTCTCGGCTTCTTCACGACCTACGGCATGGCCGGCGGCGGCTTGATTGCGTTCATAGCAAGCGGCCTGATCAACCTGCACGGCATCAGCGACGATTGGGCGAACATGGCGCTGACCGGACACCTGTTCGGCATCGTCGGCGGCGTGCTGATCGCCGGCCTGATCGTCGACCGATACCGTCGGCACGGCATCACGGCGGCGGGCGCGATGATCCTCGCCTGCGTTTTCGTTTTGCTGCCGCTGATCGCCGGACTGCCGGCCGTCGCCCTCGTCGGCGTCATGACCGTCGTCGGCATCGGTCTCGGCCTGGTGCTGCCACCGCGCGATCTTATGATCCGCGAAATGACGCCGCCGGGGCAGACCGGCAAGGTATTCGGCTTCGTGTTCGTCGGCTACGCGCTCGGTTCCAGTGTCGCGCCGCTGCTGTTCGGCTGGCT
>CAYLTU010000320.1:0-5823 GCA_964386465.1 uncultured Rhodospirillaceae bacterium | reverse complement strand
TGCAGAAGGTCGAACCATCTATGCCGTGTATCCCCACAGTCGGCACCTTTCGTCGAAGGTGCGCGCATTCATTGATTTCCTCGTGGATACGCTGACGCCAATTCCGCCATGGGAGTTGGACTAACGATGGATTTATGCACCCGTCGGTTTAAGAATGGTCAGGTTCCGGGCGTGTTTTTTCATGGCGCGGACCGCACCACCTTCGCTGATGACCTGTGCGACAGCATCGAGGTCGTCGACAACGAGTCCGGAAAGCGCGTTTATTCCAAAATCAAAAAGGCTGGGAGACAGCGGTGTTCCGGGACCGAGTAGGACGGTGAAGGCCTGCGGTGCCAAAGCTAGCAATCCGGGCAACGCGCCGTCGAGCAGTGTCGATGCCGTAATTATCAAATGCTCGCATTGCGGCAGCAGGCTCTCGGATGCCGATTCAGGATAATCGTCGGGCCCGGGCTCGCGCTCGATAACCGCGGCTCCCGGCAGTCGTTTCTCAAGGCCCGGAAAGCGTCCGATGACAACTGTTTTCGTCTCGTTTTCGGTAACGAGATCCAGGCCGTTCTCTGCCGTGCCGGCTCGGTCCCGCCTGTTGTGAAACGCATTCATCGCCGCGATCGCGATTGTCGTTTCGAAAACATTTTCAGAATGCCGGAGCGCTGCCAGCGATGAAAGGTCGCGTCCTGCATAATTGCCTGGATCGGGCAGGGCCCGGCAACCATTCGTACCACGCGTCGGTGTCTTGGCAAGACCGACGCCGTCAGGCCCGGCAACCAGTGTCCAATTGAGCCCGACGATGACACGGTGCGCCGTACCACCGGCGCTGCGCGCCAGCGCGTCGTATAACGGGTCCGATAGGCCCGAAAGCGATGGTTTGTCGACCACAGGCATTATCGATTACTTTGCAGGAAATCCCTGCCAACAAGCGATTTATCTTGCCGTTCTTTGAGGAATTTCGCGTTCGCCAATCGCATCGCCTTTACTATTTCGAACCCAAGGTTGCCGCCGTCGCCGCGCACTTCGTCGCGGAGGACGATCTGAAGTGTCTCTATATGGTTTTGTATCAGATGAAGACACTCGTCCGACCGGTCCAGTGTATCCTTGGTTAGTTCGAAAAGCGACTTGGCGACCAAGGAAACCAGGGGGTAGCCGAAGATGCCGCCCTGGCCGCGAAGCTCGTGCGCGATCTGATTCACTTTGTCGAAATCGCCGCGCCTTTGAGAGGGCTCCTTGCGCCGCGTTGCTGCGACGAGGCGTTTGAGGTTCTCGATATAATCCAGGGTCCAATTGACGAAATCGTCGTTCCAGGAGTCCAGCTCATTTTGGATATTCGCGATTTGACTCGCATCGAACGAAATATCGCCACCGGTCTTCGCGCGCAGGAAACGCGGCGGCGAATAGAACCGGATTCCCTTATCGATGGCATCTTCGTTGGAGGTGTGGATGGTACGGAGGTCGACACCTATCGGATTACTGGTCCGCCGTCGATCCGGCCCGAAGAAACTATTGGTCCGAACATATCGCCGACGATCCTGAATAACTGCGATAATATGCTTGAGGACCGATGCCACGGAGAACGGTTTGGCGAGAAATTCGTTGACCCCGAGTTCGCGCGCGGATTGCACGCGGTGCCACTCCGAATAGGCACTGACCATGACAAAGGGCAGAAACCGGTCCGGCGAATCCTTATGTCGGCGAACCCACCGCAACAGCGTCGCGCCGTCGATCGGGTCCATAACCCAATCGGAGATTATCATGTCAATCGCAGAAGCGCCGGCCGACGCTGGGTCGTGCTGCGTTTGCCTGATCAGTCGTATCGCCTCAGCGCCCTCCGGCGCGCGAATGATCTGGCCGATACCGAGCTGGTTGAGCACCGAAACGAACAGAGATCGCACTTGAGGCGAATCTTCGACCAACAGGACCGTTAGTTTTTCGAGACCGGACATTTACGAATTTCTCGCTAATACCACCGCGCGTGCGACGATTTACCGTAATGATTTTCACCAACAAGGATCGATTTTCAACGGATGGATTCGAAACGCATGCGACTAATGTTAACCAGAGAAGCGCGAAGTGCAACTCGCCGGGAACGAGCTCTTTGAGGTGGTCCCAGGAAATCGGACAGTGAGTTAAGGTGTATTCCGCCCCGTTGAGGAGGAATACGAACATGACGAAGCGACGCCGTTTCACGGCTGATTTCAAGGCCAAGGTTGCGCTTGAAGCGCTGCGTGGCGACAAGACGATCCAGGAGATTGCCGCACGGCACAAGGTACATCCGAACCAAGTGAGCACGTGGAAGCGCCAGGCGATGGATGGCTTGGGGGCGGTATTTGCCAATGGCGCCGGCGATGCTGGTTCCGACCGCGAGGCGGAAGTCCACGATCTGCACGCGAAGATCGGCGAACTGACAGTGGAACGGGATCCCGGATCAGGTCCAGGACAAGCTTTTTGGCCAGAGGGTTGGCGCGCGTTCCGCCAAGGAACGTAAGACGATGATCGAGCGCGGCAACCCGAATTTGAGCATCACCCGGCAATGCCGGATCCTGTCGGTCAGCCGATCGTCGTTTTACTACGCCGCCAAAGGCGAGAGCGAAGCCAATCTGGCACTGATGCGGCGGATCGATGAGCTGTTCATGAAGTATCCGTTCTATGGCTCCCGTCAGATGACCCGGCACCTACGACGCGAGGGCGAGGTGGTGGGCCGACACCGGGTTCGCCGCTTGATGCGGCTGATGGGCCTGGAGGCGATCTTCCAGAAACCCCGAACGTCCGAACCCCATCCCGAACACCGCATTTACCCTTACCTTTTGAAGGGCATGGCGATCAACGCCGCGAACCAGGTCTGGTGCTCGGATATCACCTACATTCCGGTGCAGCGGGGCTTTCTCTATCTTGTCGCCATCATGGACTGGTCGACGCGCAAGGTGCTGTCCTGGCGGCTGTCGAATACGCTTGATGCCGGCTTCTGTGTCGATGCCCTACGCGACGCCTTGGCCCGATACGGCAAGCCCGCCATTTTCAACACCGACCAGGGCAGCCAGTTCACCTCGGCCGCCTTTACCGGCGTGCTCAGGGAAGCCGACATCGCGATCTCCATGGATGGCCGGGGCCGATGCATGGACAACATCTTCATCGAGCGGCTGTGGCGCAGCCTCAAATACGAGGCGGTCTATCTGCACGAGATGACGGATGGCTTCGTTGCCGAGCGGGTGATCAGCGATTGGCTCACATTTTACAACGAGGTGCGCCCGCATTCGTCCTTGGGCGGCAAAACCCCTGCGGAAATTTACACCGGCACCTGCCTCGTGGATAAGGGGACAACCGGCTGCGCCGGATTGACCACTTCCCCACAGGGGATCGCCCGCCACTTCGGGCAGGCCCAACAACAGCTACAAGATTCAATCAATATGAAGAGAAATTTGGCGGCATGATCAGGCTGCGGAATACACCTTAGAAACGCCGCCAAGCTGTCCAACAATCCGGGACCACCTCACTTGGGTCATGGCGGATGTTAGGTTAGGTTCCCGGAAACTTTGTAATGTTTTTGGTTAACGTAAGCTTTACCCTATCGCTTTACGGTAGTTTTGATGCTGGACTTTGCTGACTTGCGGATGACCGGGTTGTTGTGCTCACGACTGTGCCACGAATTGGCCAGTCCCGTGGGCGCGATCAACAACGGCATCGAAATGATCGAAGAATTCGATGAATCGATGCTGCCCGATGCCTTGCCCCTTATCGGCAGCAGCGCGAAGCTGGTTGCATCGCGGCTTTCATTCTATCGGATGGCCTATGGTGCTGCTGGCAACCAATCGATCGCTTCTTTTGCCGACTTGAAGGACTTGGCAAACGCCTATTTCGACGAAGGCCGCACGACCTTGTCATGGCTGGACGATCCCGTTCTTGTCATGGCTGGACGATCCCGTTGCGCCGGAGATGGATGACGGGTGGGCGAAGCTGCTGCTGAATATGCTGCCGCTTGCCGCGGAAACGCTTCCACGTGGCGGCGTTCTGACCGTTTCGCTTGACGATGACGCTACCGCTTTGCGGATGACCGTATCGGCCGAAGGTGCCGGCCCTCGTATTTCCGAGGAATGCCAACTCGCGATGGCGCCGGATGCCTCGCTCGATGACATGACGCCGCGCAGTATCCATGCTTACTTCGTGACACGATTGGCGTCTCAGTTGGAGACGGACATCGAAATCGATAACAGTGCCGACGACTGCATCGTGTTTACCGTCAGGATGACGCGCTAGCCGTGATCCCGCGCGCATAACTTCATTTTCGCATACCCGCTCTATGCCGCCGCGCCTTTACCGCTTCTTAATGTATGCGTGGGACTCTTCCTAGGCTGAAATTGAGGCCTAAACGACACCGGGCGGCGTCTCGTAACGCCGAGGCGCGGGAGGAATGGAGGCGAAATGGACGATCTTCTCAACGAATTTTTGACGGAAACAAGCGAGAACATGGACGTCCTAGACGTCGAATTGGTCAAGCTGGAACAAAACCCAAATGACCCGGAACTGCTTGGCAATATTTTCCGTCTGGTACATACGATCAAGGGTACATGCGGGTTTCTCGGTCTGCCTCGCCTGGAATCGGTCGCGCATGCCGGGGAAAACGTTCTCGGCAAAATTCGCGACGGTGAAATTGAAGTTACACCGGCCGCAGTTTCCCTGGTCCTACAGTGCCTCGATCAGATCAAGCAACTGCTCGTCGAACTGGAAGCGAACGAGGAAGAGACCGAAGGCGAGGATAGCGAGCTGATCGCACAGTTGAATGCCTTCGCCGAAAGCGGTGGTGTACTGGAGTCGGCAGGGCCGCCGGAGATCGACGATGAAGATGCGATGGCAGCCGAGGCCATGGCTGAAGATTCGCTTGGAGAGAACGACGTGGATGCGGAACCTGAGCCTGATGAGTTCGGTTTCGTACCGGTGCGCGCCGAAGATACGGGCGCAGATCTAGAGCCCGACTCAGTCGAAAACGGGCCGGATGCCGAAACCAAGACGGAAGCGGTTGCCGTCGATGGGATCCCTTCGGAAGACGTCATCGAAGAAAAGCCTGCCGAGGAACCCGTCCCGGCCGTGGCCAAGGCGCTTCCCGCAGTTGCCAAATCAAGCAAGCCTAAAAAGGCGGCGCCCGTCGATAGCGGCAAGGAAACCAGTATCGCCAATCAGTCTATTCGCGTGAACGTGGATCTGCTGGAAAACCTGATGACGATGATTTCCGAGCTGGTCTTGACTCGAAATCAGCTCATGCAAATTTTGCGCAACGAGACGGAAAGCGACTTTACGACGCCGTTGCAGCGTCTGAGCCATGTGACGACCGAGCTGCAAGAAGGCGTCATGAAGACCCGTATGCAACCCATCGGCAATGCGTGGTCGAAACTGCCCCGGATCGTTCGCGACCTTTCGCTCGAGCTTGGCAAGAAGATCGACCTGCAAATGATCGGAGCCGAGACGGAACTCGATCGTCAGGTCCTGGAACTGATCAAGGACCCACTTACCCATATGGTCCGCAACTCTGCCGATCACGGCATCGAGATGCCGGACGAACGGCATGAAGCGGGTAAGCCGGTGACGGGCACTATCACGCTAAACGCCTATCATGAGGGCGGTCATATTATCATCGAAATCAGCGATGACGGTAAGGGCCTCAATACCGAAAAGATTAAGGAGAAAGCGCTGAAAAACGACTTGGTGTCGGAGGCCGAGCTCGAAAATTTAACGCTGCAGCAAGTCCAGCAGTTTGTCTTCAATGCGGGGCTTTCGACCGCGAACGCCGTCACGTCTGTGTCCGGGCGCGGTGTCGGTATGGACGTCGTGAAGACCAAT
>CAYLTU010000319.1:0-5858 GCA_964386465.1 uncultured Rhodospirillaceae bacterium | reverse complement strand
CGGCTGGTCAAATCCCGCCGCTTCCGTGGACTAGTTTGTCACCGCCCGATACATCAATTTAGTCAGTATCCGATCATCTACGGCTACATGAACTGTTAGTTGTCTACTGACAACACGTGCGGCCGCGACATCGATTCGGCTAAATGGCCAAGCCCGAAGGGATGCCTGCACATAATTCAATTCCGTTGCGTTTACAAATATTGACCAATTGTTAATTTCTGCAATTCAAGATAGCATTACACAAGAAGGCGCAAGTTTTTAGGTCGGCCCTTTTCTATTGCCTTGGATCAACTAAATTCAGCAACTGAGTGATACGTTGCCAGAGCCGAGCACCAATGATTTTCTCAACGGCAAGAGTGAAGCCGCTCTGGTTCAAATAGCACAGCGGACAGGGCAGATACTCGCGGAAGAAACGATTTCCCTGGTCGACCGTCGCGCGGCTGAGGAGATCGCTCATGCACTCGCGATGCAGGCCCTCGAGAGAGTTCGGCACGAACTTTCTTTGGCCATTCGAAATGCCAAAACACTCCCTAAGAAGCTGGCGCTACAGCTGGCGCATGACGTTGACGCCGTTGCAATTCCATTTCTCGAACTCACGGAGGTGTTTTCCGACAGTGAATGGAGGTCTCTGATTCTGACAATCAGTCGTAGGGCACGCATTGCCGTAGCGCAGCGAGAATCGATAAGCGAAGCGATCGCGTTGCCCTTGGCCGAGCTTGGTGACGGTGATGTCGTCCGCGTATTGATCGAAAATCCGAAAGCACCGATGGGTGGCGGGGTCTGTCCGATAATTCTCAAGCGTTTCGAGACCGATACCGAAATTCTCGATCATTTAGCCCAACGAGAGGACTTGCTTACCGATATCGTCGTGGAATTGATTTCCTTGGTATCTGAAGCAATGCGACGGAAGCTTGAGAGCCGTTATCGGATATCGTCGCTCGGATGTCCAATGTTGGGGGTATAGCGGAACTCATCCGCGAGCGTCGCGAGTTCGCTTCCTAGCCATTAGGCGACAAGATAGGCGCGAACTGATTCCTGGCTGACTGGAGTTCCCCCGGTTTGATGGACACAATTTCGTTTTCATAGGAGAGTGTCCAAATGCCGAGAACGCAAAGAAACCGCCATCTTCGGCTCAAGTGAGAGTCCCCTGACAATGCCCTCTCGTCTCCACACTTGTGGCGGCCAGCGGTCGGCGCAGCGCTTCGGGTGCGATGCCGGCCTTGAGCGCGGTCATCACGCCAACGGCTTCCCAGTAGTTCTCCACCATGTGCAGCTGGCCCGGCGACCAGGGAAGCGCCTGCAGGTCGTTCCGCATCAGATTGTCGTTCTCGCGTACGGCGATGACGGGGATACCCTGTTCCAGCGCCGCCAGCGTGGGTAGGCCGATGCACTTGTCGGGAATGACGAGGCACGAAACATCGGCGGCCGTCAGCAAGCCGGCCTCGCGCATGGCATCCGGATCGGTGACTAGGCGCGGACTGCGGTGCAGGCCCTTCAGCATGCACTGAACGAAGGTGAGCGATACCGCTTCGGCGGCGAGCCTCGGCTCGACCCGTCCGAGATCGAAATTCGCGACCTTATGGCTTTCGAGCATTGGCGAGTGAGCGGTGGGGACCTCGTAGAGCAGCGACAACACGTGCGTCAGCATCGCTTCGACGCCGCCCCAAGGATTGATCATCCTGCCGTCGCAATGAAAATATTCTTCGTGAATTTTGTCATCGACATCGATAACGGAGGCGATCGCCACCGCGTCGAACGCACCATGATGCTGGTCCAACACCGCGCAGACGCGATCGAGACCCTCGATCTCACCCGCAGCCCTGCCCGAGTCCGTGAATTTCGAGATCATGCGGAGCGGCGGGTCGAGCTTCACCACCTTGGGACAGTCGAAGCCATAGGTCGCGCGCGCGGCACTCACCGCGTTGATCGTATCGTTGGCGAACAACTCGATCTCGTGTGCATCGATGAGTACCAGTACCCGGTTCGCCCGCACGCGTTGCAAACCCGCCGTTCCCATCATCAGCCGCGTGATCGCGCTGCCCTCGACATAAAGGGCGTTCTCCGGCATCTCGTTGAGATCGGAGGCATTGACGACGTTCGGATGCGTGATCAGCGTGTCGCACGCCGCCGCGATAACCCGTGCCGCCGGAGTCGCATCGCCGGCGTGCCCGCCGATCTCGGCGCCGATACCTGTCGGCACCAGGAAGACGGCGTTGAAGGCCTCCGCCCGCTCGATCTTGCGCGGCACGAAGCGAAAGATCGAATCGAGGCCTTCGGAAGCGCGAATATCCAGCCCCTCAAGCGTGCCGATCTCACATTGGTAACTGGTCTCGTCCATGCGCGTGATCGCAAAACGTATTGGAACCGCGATATTCTCGTGTCTGAATTCCACCGCTTTTCGTATATGGTCGATCAGGTCTCGATGGCCGGGCGACGCCGGGATCGAGATTTCCTTCTCCGTCAGCTGCACGCGCGCCATCTCAAACCCGATCGATGAACCTGGCCGAGCAATCGTCGGCACCAAACCATTCGACCGAGAATTGCTCCGCCACCTTGGGATCGAACGCCTTGCACGAAAACATGTTGATATAGACCGCGCTCAACTGATCCAGCGTATGGATAATGATCGAGCTGGTCAGGATGAACTGAACTGCCGATGTGCCCTGGGTATGGGGCGAGGTTTGCTTGTCTTCTTCCGAAACGCCGATGTCGTCCCAGAAATGCAGCGCCTCGCGTTTCATGTCGATGAGCACGCACAGGCGTTCGAAATATGCGCCGATGCTTTCGCGGCTGAACGTCGAAGGGTCGCAACCGTGCAGGTCGAGGATGAGTTCGACGCCGTATTTTTCCGTCGTCGGCTCGGGACTCCTGCCGGCTTGTTCGTCGCCGGCGATCATGTCCGCGCAACCCGGTAAACCGCGCGGCGATGCAACATTGTTAAGTCCTTCTCCCCGTAGGCTGCGCAAAATGAGCGGGATGCGGTGTGGCGTCCACAATGGAAGGGTGGCGGCCCATCCCCGGCTTCCCGAATTATCGCGGTGAGACTCGCATTCGCTCCCATGGCGGTCAATCCAGAACGGCGTGAGGGATGAAACGGGCATCCTTGCTGGTGATCAACGTCCGGTCCTCCCGTATGCACAATCCAACCGCCTTGCTGGCGACCAGCCAGCAACCGACCAGCGGATAATATTCTCCAAATTCCGGCAGGGGGTGGAACCCTTGCACGATGCAACTTTCCCCGCCATAGAGACCGTCGCTACGGATTTGCGTCTCGCCATCCCGAAATATCTCGATATTCGCTCCCTGGCGTGACAGCAAGGGTTTGCGGACATAGGTGCCGGCAAGCGTCGCGGCGTCAGGATCGTCCTCGAAGAATGCGGGTAGCAGATTGGGATGCCCCTCGAACATACTCCACAACAGGGGCAGCAGTCCTTTGTTCGACAGGATGGCCTTCCAGGGCGGCTCGATGAACCGGACGCCGCTTGTGGGCAAGCTCGCCCCGAACGCTTCATCCATGAGCCATTCCCATGGATACAGTTTGATCAGGGTCGAGATGACCCGTTCATCGAGATCGGTGAACTGTCCCCGGTCATCGATGCCGATATCTTCAATTGCCAGGAAGCGCGTCTCAAGTCCGGCTTCCTGCGCGCACTCCTCAAGGTATTCGAGCGTCCCTTTATCGTCCTCGATATCCTGGTTGCACGCGAAGTGGGACAGCCCCTCGATACCCAAAAGCGGGAATGTCTGCACGATGCTCTCATGGAGGTCGTTGAATTGATCGCACCTTTCGGGGATCAGACCCTTGTCCATGGCCTGTTCAAGCCATTCCCATTGGAACACCGCCGTTTCATAAAGCGCTGTAGGCGTGTCCGCATTGTACTCAAGCAGTTTCGCCGGACCCTCGCCACTATAGGAAATGTCCATTCTCCCGTAGAGATTTCGGTCCTTATTGCGCCAGCTTTCGGCGACATAATCCCAAAATAGCTCCGGGATCCCCAGCCGGCGCAGAACCACCTCGTCGTTCACGGCACGCGCCACGACCTCGAAACACAAGCGCTCGATTTCTTCGGCCGGCTGCTTCAAATCCTCTTCGATTTGCCGCGAGGTAAACTGGTAGTAAGCACTCTCGTCCCAGCCGGCAATGCCTTCGCCGACAAGGAATTCGAAGCCGTGTTCGGCTGCCGCGCGCTCCAAATCGGGTCGCTCGGTCACGGAAAATCGCTGCATGGGTTCTAGGAGCCCGTCCGCTAGGGGAGTGAGGGAAATCAGATCAGGCGGCGGACGACCCGAACCGCCGGCCGGACGCGCCAAATCCACCGCGCGAAATTGTCGAAGATTTGAACGAGGGACGGCTGGTGGCCGATTTGGCGACCTGGGTCCGGCCCATCGCCTTGCCGACATTCCGGCTGTCGGCGGTGCGGAAAACGCCTGGGTTCTTGGAGGTTCGGTACAGCGGCTGCGAAACCATGGAACGGCGCCCACCGAGCATCGAGCCCATCATGTATCCCATCATCAGGGGCATGAAGATCGAACCGCCGCTTTGTGTCTGGTAGGGCGCTTTCTCGCACTGCCCGGCGCCGAAGTCGGCCAGACAATCCGCTTCGGAATTATATTTCGGCGCCACGGCGGCGTGCTGGTCGCGCGCTTCCTTATAATTCGCCTCGCAATCCCCGCGGGACATGGTCGTATCGTCGAGACATTGCTCCAGGCTTTCGAATACCAACGCATCCACCTTGGCTTCCTCACAGGCGGTAAGGGCGATCAGGCTCACGCTGGTCAGCATGACGATCGGAATGGATTTCCAGCGTTTCATCGTATTTTCTCCAATCGGAATTCACCTTAAAGGGCGAGGTCTCTGGTGCAGTAGATTCGGTGCGCTAAATCGATCAGCTCGTCATGGAGGCGGCGTTGAGAATGCCGCCGGCTAACGAGGCGGTTCCAAGCCATAGACCGCTGGCGGTCTCGCCGTTCTCGATCCGCTCCGATATCTTGGGTATGGGCAGGCGAACGATGAAAAATATCGCGATCTGGACGACCAAGGCGATCGCGCCCCATACCACGCAATCCACCAAAGCGGCCGAATTGGCGATTGCGCTGGCCAACGGCAAGCAGAAGCCGACCAGGCTGCCGCCGAAGGCAAGCGAGGCGGCCAGGTTGTTTTCCCGGATCAGCTTGATCTCATCGTGCGGCGTCACCCACATATAGATGACGACGTAGACCAGAGTCAGCACTACCGCGGTCGCCAAATAGGCGAGAAACCATGGCAGCCCGCCAAGCGAAGCACCTATTGTTTCCAAAAGAACTGATTTCCTTGGTAGCTTTACCGAAGACCCGCGGACGCTATCACAATTCGCCATCGATCAAAAGTCGGACCACGCGACGACTATAGGCTATCGGGCACCTCAGCCGCCCGACGACCTGAGGAACGGGAGATTCCGCCTCAGCCCGGTCCAACGTTCGGGGCAAGCTCATCAACCCGGGGACCCACCCTGTAGATGGTCCTAATCTGGGGAATGGTCAGTTACGATGAGGCCGTAGCTGTTTGCCGGCAGGCCTGTCAATTCTCCAAGTCCGGATTTATGCCCCTTCAGAATCTTGCCGCGGCATTAGCCGAGGCCAGGCAAATCTTTGAGGCGTGGGCGCCTGTCGAAAAAGCTACGGAGCGCCAACCGGTGTTCTCGATCGGCTTCCTCCGCGACGGATTTCCGGCATGCATGAAACCTATTTGAATAGCCTGTTCGGCAGCCTACGCAAGGCGGACGTGCCGGCATAGCATCGGCGACGCGCGACTTCCGTTCCGGGTCAACGGACTAAACCGCTCTCGCGGTAGATTTTTTTTGCGTTGGTTTTCGAGGTGT
>CAYLTU010000318.1:0-5887 GCA_964386465.1 uncultured Rhodospirillaceae bacterium | reverse complement strand
GTCGCCTTGGCGAGGGTGTTGAAGTTCAGGTAGAAGCCGACGACCGCCGCCGAGGTATCGGCGTCGACCGGCAGCGCCGCCATACTGACCGCATGGATCGCGAAAATGTAACGGTGCGGGTGATCGCCCTCCGGTGGGCACGGGCCGCCGTAGCCGGGCTTGCCGAAATCGGTGCGAACCTGGAGCGCGCCGGCGGGAATGTTGCCGCCCTCGCTGCCGGCGCCCAATTCAAGTTCGCGGACGTCGGCTGGGATGTTGACGACCACCCAATGCCAAAAGCCGCTGCCCGTCGGCGCATCGGGATCGAAGCAGGACAGCGCGAAACTCTCGGTGCCGGCCGGCGGGTCGGTCCAAACCAGGTGCGGCGACTGGTTGCCGCCGGCGCACCCGAAACCGTAAGCCTCTGAAAGGACATGGTCGGCGTTTAAGTAGTCTCCGTCCTCGAAGCTCTTGCTGGTCAGGATGAAGTCAGACACGTCGTTTCCTCCTCAATGAATACGGATCGGATTCTAGAGCAGATTGGGGTGGGTTGGAATCGCCTTTGGCGATCCAACAACCGCGTGAATCTGCTCTTAAACTATTGCAATAGACCGGATTCACAGGATTGATCGAACCCAGATATTGGGTTGGATCAATCCTGATACGCTCTTGCGTCGGCGACGTTGACGGCGTCGCCCAGCAGATCCTCGCTCTCGATAACCACATCGTCAACATCGATGTCCTTCCATTGCCAAGCTCGTCAAGTCCAGCGTTTGGCGACTTCCTCCAGCATGACCTCGGTGGCGCCGCCGCCGATGGCGTGCAGGCGGGCGTCGCGGACCATGCGTTCGATGGCGGTCTCGCGGATATATCCCATGCCGCCGTGAAACTGCTGGCAGTTGTACATCACCTCCTGGGCAACCTCGGCGCAATGCGCCTTGACCATGGAAATTTCGGCCACGCATTCCTTGCCCTGACTGTCCAGCCAGGCGGCGTGATACAGCAATTGCTGGGCCGCAAGCAGCTTGCACTGCGACATCGCCAGTCGCTGGCGGATACCCTGCTTGTCGATCAGCGCCACTCCGAATGCCTTGCGGTTGCGTATATGCTCGATGGTCATCTCCAGCGCCGTCGCAGATTCGCTGGTGGCCATGGCGCCAATGCTCAGGCGTTCGTTCTGGAAGTTCCGCATCACCTCGTAGAAACCGCGGTTCTCCTCGCCCAGAAGATTTTCCCCCGGCACCCGGCAATCATCGAAGATCAGTTCGGCGGTGTCGGAACAAAGAATGCCGAACTTCTCCAGCTTGCGGCCGATCCTGAAGCCCGGCGTGTCGCGCTCGACGATGAACATGGAAATGCCGCGCGAGCCCTTTGCCTCTGGGTCGGTCTTGGCGGCGACGAAGTAGAGATCGCCATGGTAGCCGTTGGTAATGAACATCTTGCCGCCGTTCAACACCCAGTCGTCGCCGTCGCGCACCGCCCGCGTGCGGATACCGGCGACGTCGGAACCGGCATCCGCTTCGGTGACCGCGATGGCGCAGATGCTTTTGCCGGACAGGATATCGGGCAGATACTTGCGAATCTGCTCCTCGGTGCCGGCATACACCAGATGCGGCGAAGACATCGCGGCGTGAACCATGACGGTGACGCTGACGCCGCCATAGGTCGAGCGGCTCAATTCCTCGGCCAGGATGATCGTAGCGAACACGTCCATCTCGCTGCCGCCATACCTTTCCGGGAAACGCAGGCCAAAGAAGCCAAGCTCACCCATCTTTCGCAGCACCTCGCGCGGCACCATGCCGTCGCTTTCCCAGGCCGCACCGTGCGGCTTGACTTCCCTCTCGACGAAGCGGCGCACCTGATCGCGCAGCAGATTATGTTCTTCCCCGAAATAGACCGAGTGCACCGATTTTACTCCTTGGTATTATCCTGACTGGATTTGCTGTTCCGCCATTGTGCTCAGCTTACCACGCCGCAGCTTCAGGCCGTTGGCGCTTTCCGCCATGGGAAACGCCTCGATCGGCAGGAAGCGGAGGGGAACCTTGTATTTGGCGATCTTGTCCAGGCAATGAGCCCGTAACGTCCCCTCGTCCACCGTCGCGCCGTCAGCCGGAATGACGAAGGCGACGGCGCGGTTGCCGTCGCCGGTCGATACGGCCGCCACCTTGCATTCCGCCACCGACGGGTGCCCCTCGACATGCGCCTCGATTTCCGCCGGGTTGGTCAGGAATCCGCCCAGGCGCAGCACATCGCCGATCCGCGACAGGAAGACGACCCGGCCGTCTGCCTCCAGATAGCCCAGATCGCCGCTGCGGAAGTAGCCGTCGCCGGATATCGCCGCTCGGGTTGCCGCCGGGTCGCCGTCGTAGCGGTCGAACAGACTGGCGCACTTCACTTCCAGTTCGCCGGCTTCGCCCGGCGCCAGAAGGTCGCCGCTTTCGGTGTTTCGAACCCGGAAGAAGGTGTCTTCGGCAGTCGGGTAGCCGCCGCCCTGGCTGCGCTGTTCCGCCGGTCCGTCGGGCCGTTGGCAGGTGATCAGAGCCTGGGCTTCCGATGAACCATAGACGCCGACGAATGCGACGCCGCGCCGATCGCCCTCGGCGACAATGCTATCGAGGGCGGCGTTGAAAGCGGCAAAGCCGCACAGCCGCAGGCTGGGAAAAGGGCGCTCCCCGGGCGTCGCCCGCAGGATCAGATGAAACAGGTCGTCGCTGCCGTAGAGATGGGTGATTCGATGCCGTTGTATCAGCCGGCCGGCTTCGGCCGGCTGGAAGAACCGCATGCAAACCATCGGCCGGCCGGCCGCCAGCGTGCTGAGGGCCAGGGAAAGCCCAAAGACCCCGCAAAAGGGCAGCGAGGCCATGCTGACCGTATCGTCCGCAAAGAAGCCGCAGGCGTCGGCGGCGATATGCGCCTGATCGACCACCGAATGCTGGGCGTGGACGACCAGTTTCGGCTTATTGGTGGTGCCGGAGGTGGTGAAGATGACACAGTCGGCGTCGCGCCCGGCATCGCCGTCAAACGCTTCTCCGTCGCCCTCCAGATCTGTGTAGGCGACCAGCCGGCGACCGCCGACGTCCAGCGCCGCGGCGCCGGTTTGCCCGCCGTCCTCGTCATACAGCACCAGGGTCTCGACTTGCGACAGGGCCCGCGGCTCGATCTCGTGCAGGATGCCGATGAAGTCGATGTCCTTGAAGCCGGGCCACAACACCAGAAATTTGGCGCCGGAGCGCTCGACGATGTCCGCCACTTCGACCGCGCGGTATCGTGTGTTGACCGACACCACCACGGCGCCCACCCGGGCGCAGGCCAGAAACAGGATCAGCCAGGCCGGAACGTTGGGCAGCCACAGGGCCAGCCGGTCGCCCCGCCCGATGCCCAGTCGCGCCAGGCCGCCGGCGACCCGCCGGCTGGACTCGATTAATTCGCCATAGCTGACAGTGCGGTCGCCGTCGACGACCGCCGTTGCCGCGCCGGTATGACGCGCCACCATGGCAATCAGGCTGTCGCTTCGTTTTACCATGACCAGTGTCCACCCGCCTGCTTCTTGCGGTTCGGGAACGCGGCCGTGCGTTCCTTGTGCCCGCCGCCGCGGAACAGCGCGAGCTTGGTCATCGCGGTGGTGCGCCGGTGGTACGGTGTCGATGCCGCCTCGCCGAGAGCGGGCGCAAGTTGCTGCGGCAACCGCTCACGTCGGATCAACCCGTTGCGCAGGTGCGAAACCCTGCGAACAGATCGTTTCGGTAAGGCTGGAAAAAATTTCGGTGCGTATTGTAAGCCAGATGCGAGCGCGTCGCCCAAGCGCCGCCTTTCAATACCTGGCGATAGCCGAACCACGGGGCCGAATATTCCCGATACGGAAAATCGACGACGTATCCAGGGAAAGGATAGAACGGAGATGCCGTCCACTCCCAGACATTGCCGATCATCTGGCGGCATCCGAAGGCGCTGTCTCCGGCGGCGAAAGCCCCGACATCGACGCATCCCATGAAATGCGAATCCAGATTGGCGCGGTCGGGCGTCGGTTGTTCGTTGCCCCAAGGATACCTCGACTTGTATTCGGTCGATCCCTTGCCGGCGTCGGCCGGCGCCGCGCTCGCGGCCATTTCCCATTCCGCCTCCGTTGGCAGCCGCCGTCCCGCCCAATTACAGTAGGCCTCGGCCTCGTACCAATTCACGTGAACGACGGGGGCGTGTTCCTCGATCGGTACCATCTTGTCGAAATCGCGGCGCAGCCAGCCCCGCTCGCCGCGTCGCCAATGGATCGGGCCCTGGGCGCCGATTTTGGCCCGCCAGACCCAGCCCTGAGTACTCCATAATTCACGCCTGAGGTATCCGCCATCGTCGACGAAGGCCGCAAACTCCGCATTCGTCACCGGTGCGCGCGCGATCTGGAAGGCGGGCAGTTCGACGGGATGCGCCCATTTTTCGTTGTCGAACACGAACGGAGCGTCCGGCGCGGCGCCGAGCTGGAACCCGGCCGCCGGGACATCGACGTCACCGGGCAAGGGTCCGCCGCCAGACGCTTCGGGCATCGCGCCGGTTCCGCTATCCGCAAACACCGGCTCCGGATAGCCCAAGGTTTGCCGCATATAGGTAAAGGCTTCGTCGTGCATATCCTCGTGATGCACCGCGAGGAGATACAGATACGTTTCGGCGGCGCTCGGCTGGTTCGAATTCAGGCGCTCGACGACCAACTGCATCACGTGGCGCATGTAATCCAGCGTTTCCTCTCGTGAGGGCAGCGGCAAAGACCAGCGATTGTCGTGATCCACCGTGAACGAATTGTACAGATCGTCGCTCCCCTCCATGACCGGGTCCGAACCCTCGAGCAGCCGCAGCAGGAACACGTCGTAGAAGAACGCCACGTGTCCCAGTTCCCACACGAAGGGATTGACGATCTCGCGAAGGGGAACGGTCAACTGCGCGTCATCCAAATCGGCGACGCACTGCACCGTCCGTTCGTGAGCATCGGTCACCATCTCGATTAGCTCGGTGGCCGGTAATTCGAAATGTTTATCGTCCAGACCTTGCATTTTATCCAGGCGCTCCCAGTTGCTTGCCTACATCCAACAACAGCACTCGTTGGCCGGTCAACCGGATGGCCTCTTGATCCATCTCTTGTATCCCTCTCTATGACCGGCCATGTCGACGCCCTCGCTGGGTAGAACAATCGCCGGCATGAACGGGTCGAAGCACCGATCTTACTTTTAGACGACACCCTCCGTTCGGCTATATCTCGAACCGCGATCCGGCACATGGCGGGACCCCGAGGCAATCGACCCGCACCATCTTAATGTCGCAAGATCGACCAGCGTTGATCTGGGTCATTCTTGGGACACCTCCTCCGGCGGCCTCGGCGATAGGCGATTCCCGGAAGGTCCGTTGTCCGATATTTCCTCGGGCGGCTCCTTCAAGCCGGCGACCAGGCGATCGAACAATTGCGGCAAGGCGCCGTCGAACAACTCCGCCGAGGTGCCGTCCAACACCTCGTCCGCTCGCCGCAGCAGCAGGTTCTGCATGCGATAGCGTGCACGCTCGCGCCGTGTCGCCCGCGCGTCGCGGTGCCCGGCGAGCCAAGCCGCATGGCGCTCGACGGCGTCGTCGAGCTCGTCGATGCCGGTATCCTCCTTCGCCGAAGTCAAGATCACCGGCGGTAGCCAGCCGCCGTCGTCCTTCTTGCGGCGGATGATGGTGTTGACCTCGTTGCGAATCCTGCCCGCGCCCGCCAGGTCGGCCTTGTTGACGACAATGACGTCGGCGGTCTCAAGGATGCCCGCCTTCATCGCCTGGATGGTATCGCCCGATTCCGGCAGCAGAACCAGCACGACTGTGTCGACAAGGCTGCGCACGGCGAACTCGGCCTGGCCGACGCCGACGGTCTCGATCACCACGTCGTCGAAGCCGA
>CAYLTU010000317.1:0-5901 GCA_964386465.1 uncultured Rhodospirillaceae bacterium | reverse complement strand
CAGAGGGCGGCTTTCCTCGAGGCTCCAGCCGGCGATCTGTCTGGCGTGCGAGCCTATAAAGTGGTTCTTCGCGCCATTCCGAGGATTCTTGCGAACCAGCTTCTGTTCGATCGGGGGTAGCGACTTGGCGTGCGACGGGGTGACCGCGTCCGGGCTGACCTTGCTGCGCGAGAAGACGTAATCGTGGATCACGTGCAGCGGGTCGAGTTTCTCCTGCTCTTCTTCCGACAGCCGGCCGTACGCCGCGCGGGAACTGACGAATTCCGTCTCGCCGCCTTCGTCCGGCACCTCGTAGGCGCACATGATCGAAACGAAGGACGGCACTTCGCGGAACGAGGAATCGGAGTGCCACAAATTGTTGCCGGTCTGGAAGATCGTCCGCTTGTGATCGCTGCCGAGGGCGGTTCCGTCGGGCTGCACGTTCCCGATGGTGCCGAAATATTCGATGATCCCTTCCTGGCCCAGCTTGACGTGATTGGGCTCCGGCTCGCCGAGGGCCCGGGTCAGGGCAAGCTGGCTGTCGTCGAAAGTCTGGCCGGGGAAAAAAACGAAGGAATGCTCGTCGATGGCGGCTCGGATATCCTCCGCCGTCTCGTCCGAAAGCTCGGATTTAACGTCGATACCGGTGATGTGGGCTCCGAAATCGGGATGGATCGCTTCGATGTTCAGCGTGGCCATTAAGTTTTCTCCGGCAAATTCCAATGCTCCAATCGAACCATCTTATGTGGTGTGATCCAAGGTGGCGACGATGAATGCTGGCAATCCTCGCCGCAATCGGCTGAAATCGACATGATCTATCGCAGGACGGAGAAGGTCTCATGACGGAAGCAACGGAACGGTTTCTCCACGGTGTCGGTTACATAGATGGCGAATATTGCGCGAAGGAGGATATGCAGATCCCTGTCGCGGATCTCGGTTTCCTGCTTTCGGACACCACCTACGATGCGCTGCACGTGATCGATGGCAGCTTCTTCCGTATGGAGGACCATCTCGATCGCTGGGAACGATCGATCACAAAGCGGCAATTCAATTCCCTGCCGCACGACCGGGACGAAACTCGTGAAGTCCTCATGGAATGCGTGCGCCAGTCGGGCCTACGCAAGTCGATGGTCTATCTGCTCGCGACGCGCGGCGTGGCGTTGGACGGGTTGAAGGATTTGCGCCAGTGCCAGAACAGGTTTCTCGCCTGGGCCGTGCCTTATTACGGCGTCATTCCCGAAGACAAGATGGAGGACGGCATCGATATCTGCGTCAGCTCGATATTGCGGACCCCGCCCGACGCGATCGACCCGACGGTCAAGAACTTCGCGCGCATCGATTTCTCCGACGCGCTCCTCGAAGCCTACGACAAGGGGTTCGACCACGCGGTGCTGCTCGACCGCGACGGCAATGTCACGGAGGGGCGCGGCTGGAATATCTTCGCCCTGCATGGCGGGCGGCTGGTGTCGCCGGATGACGGTGTGCTGGAGGGCATCACGCGGCGCACCGTCATCGAACTGGCGCAAAAGACCAATATCAAGGCGGAGCTTGGCAAGGTCCGGGCCGACGATCTGCGCGACGCGGACGAGGTGTTCATGACGTCGACCGCCGGCGGCATCATGCCGATCCGCAAGATCGACGACACGGTCATCGGCACGGGATCGCGCGGGCCGTTTACGAAGCGCCTGACCGACATGTATTGGGCCCTGCACGACGACCCCGCCTACAACACGCCGGTAGAGTATTAAGGCTCAACGCACCAACGTCGGATCGAAGTCGAAGGCGATGCTGAGCCGTAGCGCGTCGTCTTCGAAGGGCACCGTGCGGTGGTAGAGGTACGAGGGGAACACGACCAGTTTGCCTTCCTCCGGTTCGTAGTAGGAGATATCCGGCTCCTTGGTGATCGGGTAGTGGTCCGGCGGCTGTCCGAATGCGATCCAGCCCTTATGGCTATTGTCGCCACGACGGACGAGGTCGGGCACGCGTACGTAATAGCAAGCGCTCAACCAGGAGGTCGCATGAATATGGGCCCCCTGGTGTCCTTGCGAGCGGTACACGTTGCCCCAGCTGACGAGTTCCGTTTTCGGCGCGGGGGTCGCGAGGAAGGGATATTCCGAATCGCGGCTTAGCTTGTGGCGGTATTCATCCCCAGCGGCCTGAACCATCGACTTGAGGGCGATGAAGGGTTCCTTCGGGTCGAGGAACAGATCGTCGGTCTGGTCGGCGAAATGGCACGATCGGTGGTTTGGGTCGCGTCGCAGTGTCGGGTGGGCCAGGACGGCGGCTTCCAGCGCGTCGTTGAACGCGCCGATATCGTCAAAACCCGCCGGCGGCTCCAGCATTCGGACCTCCAGCAGCGCCTCGAAATCGATGAGCGGCCGCAGTTGCTCGTACTCGCCCAACTCTTCCAGCGCAATTACTTTCGTTGCCAGCGCGTACGACTCGCCGGGATGGAGCCGCAGGCACGTCTCGCAGGCGGCAAGCGCTTCCTCTGGCCGGCCCATATCCATCAACGCGCTGCCCAGATTGGCGTGGGCGTGCGCGTTTCCCGGCGCAAGCTCCGTCGCGCGTTGCAACGATTCAACCGCTTCCTCGGTGCGGTGCAGCATATAGAGCGCCATGCCGTGCAGGTGAAGGGCTTCGGCATTGCCGGGGTGGGCGGTGCAAACGCCGTCCAGCGTATCGGCCAAATCTTGATAGCGATTGGCGTCTTTGGTGGCTTCGGAAAGCCGCGCGAGGATGTCGCCGTTACGCGGCGAGTGCTCGAGCGCCTCGCGGTAACAATCGAATGCGCGGTCGAAATCACCGCTGGATTCCAGGACGGCACCGAGATTGATCCGATAGTCCAGCGTGTTCCCGTCCTCGGCAACGGCCCGCTCAAGCCGTTTGACGGCATTCCTGGCGTCGCCGCGCTGGCTGGCGAGGATGCCGTACAGGTTGAGGGCGGGCGCGTAATTCGGTTCCTTCCTCAGGATGCGGCGGTAAAGGCGGTCGGCGGCGCTGAGTTCGCCCGCCTCGTGCGTGGTTTTCGCTTCCGCGAGTGCGGCTTCGACCGTGGCTGAGAGGTTGTTTTGCATTATTCCGCTGCCTTCGCTAAGTGTTTCATCATGTCCCAATCGTAAAGGCGGGGCTCTTTGTTGACGAAGCGGCGGACAGCCTCTTCGTGGAACGTGCTGGCCCGGCAATGCGGTTGCGCTTCGACCTCCGCCTCGAGCATCTCCGTCTGACTACTGTCGAGCGACCGGTCGATAAGCTGTTTCGCCTGGGCCATGGCGATCTGCGATCCATGGGTGAGGTTGCGCGCCATTTCCCGTGCCGCCGGCAACAAATCCTCCGGCGCGTGGAGCGCATTGGCGATGCCGAGATCCACGGCTTCTTCGGCGGAGACGGTGCGGGCGGTGAAGGCGAGTTCCTTCATTCGCTTCGGTCCAATGACGCGTGTCAGGAAATAGGTGATCGCCATGTCGGGAATAAGGCCGATGCGGCCGAACACCAGGCAGAACCGCGTTCGCGGCGTCGCCAGAATGATGTCGGCTGTCAGCGCCAGGCTGAATCCGCCGCCATAGGCGATGCCATCGACCGCGGCGATGACCGGCTGCTCGACATTGGCCAATCGGTAAACCCATTCAAGCGTATCGCGCAGCCCATTCTTCCTCTGTTCCGGGGTGCGCGGGCTGTCCGCGCCCATGCGGCCGACATCGGCGCCGGAGCAGAAATTACCGCCGGCACCGGTCAGGATCAGCGTGCGGATCGATTCGTCCGCCTCCATCCGGTCGACCAGTTCGGGAAAGTCGCGGTCGAACATGTCCTGGTTGATCGCGTTGAATTTCTTGGGCCGGTTCAGGGTGAAGGTCGCGACTCCGTCTTGCACCTCGAAAATCGAATCCGTCATGTTTATATCTCCCTTAAGCGGCCGCGCCGCCATCGACCGGCAACGCCGCGCCGGTAACGAACGAGGCCTCGTCGGACAGCAGGAATAGGGCCGCGTTAGCGACTTCTTCCGGTCTGCCGGGCCGGTTCATCGGCGTCTGCCCGCCGCGTTTCAGGACCAGCTCTTCCTTGTCCATCCCGGCGGTGCTTTGTTGGTCCGGACGGGCGACAAAGACCCGCAGCATCGGCGTGTCGATCGGGCCGGGACACACCGCGTTGACCCGGATGTTCTCGGCGGCCAGCCGTCCGGCCAGTGCCTTGACGAAGCCGACGACACCGAACTTGGCCGCGGAATAGACCGGGCTGAACTGCGATCCCTTGATGCCCGAGGTTGAAGCGGTGTAGAGCAGACTGCCGCCGCCGCGTGCGCGCATCTCGGGAATTGCCGCTTCGGTCGTCACCAGCACAGTGCGGATGTTGAGGTCAATGGCAAGCTCGAAATCGGCCATATCGATGCCCTCGATCGAGGCCGGGCCCGGATGGCCCACATGGTTCCACACGAAGTCGAGACCGTTGAATTCGTTGGCGGCTTCTCGGACGATCCGCTGCGAGTCTTCGTCTTTGGTCAGGTCGGCGACGATTCCCTTTGCCCGTCCGCCGGCATCCGATATCTCGCGAACGACCGCCTCGACGCCGGCGTCGTCGATATCGACGACGGCGACCGCGGCACCCTCCTTCGCGAAACGCACCGCGCCGGCGCGCCCCATGCCGGATGCTGCCGCAGTGACGATACCGTTCTTGCCCTCCAATCGCATGATGTCACTCCGCTTCTTCCAAGATCGATCCTAGCAAAGTTAGCACGCTTCTTCGAAATGGGAAGCGTGCCGCAGCATGGTAGAGGGGTGTCTAAAGGACGCAGTGCTTGGCGAAGTCGGCGGCTTCGTTGGCCGACCAATCGCCCTTCGGCTTCTGCTTCATGTCTTCGCACCACTCCTTGCTGCCGACCTCCGGCGAGCAGGCTACGGCGACGATAAAGACGCCAGCTACGGTTGCGATCCGGAGGGTCCGCTTCAGCAACATGGTTTAAGCTCCTTGAAAAAATCGACTGCCATTCTATTCGCACAGGATTCGCGCTGCCGCCAGATGTAACGTTGGTGTGTAGCGACAAATTGTCAGCTCGCTAGATTCGGCCGCGCCGAAAAATTTGCGAAACGAGTGCAACCGCGAGGATCGCGACCAGGACTGTGTAAATCGACGGTATGTCGAAAGCGCCAAGAAAGAATCCGGAAAGCAGCGGACCCAACGCGGCGCCGAAATCGCGCCAGGTCTGCATTGTCGCCATGCGATGCATGATCTGATCCGGCGGATTGCGGACCGCGACGGTCGCGGGGCCCAAGGCGGCGATGGCGGCACGCCCGACGATGACGCCGGCGGCCCCGGCATAGATATAACCCGTCGCGATGGCGGCGAGGCCCGTTGCGGTCAGTAGGGTCGCAACGAACAGCGCTTTCTCGGTCCCGAAGCGGTCGCCGATCCAGCCGCCCAGCGGCGATACCACCGCATCGCCGATCCTTCGCAGCGACAGCACGATGCCGCCGCCGAGGATCGCCGCTTCGTAAGAAAATAGGTCGGCGAGGATTATCGTGATTGTCATGGCGAAGACGCCGTCGACGGCGAAGCCTACCGCGAAGAATAACAGGTCGAGCAACTGGGGTTTGGGAAGCCAGCGGGTCCTGCCGCGGGGCGCACCGATGGGCTCTTTCGGCAGCGCCAGGGCGAACGGAAGCGCGGCGAACGACGCCAAACCGAGATATAGGAACGCGGCCTTCGGGCCGAATTGGCCCGCGAGCCAGGCGCCGGCGGTGAGGGCGAAAACCGAACCGAACTGCTGGATGGCCCGGCTCACGCCCACTCGGGTGCCCGCGCGTTGCCGGTCGGCGACCGCGTAGGCGAGGGTGGTCAAGGTGAGCGCTGCGAAGGACATGCCCCAGAGCAGCCGCGCGCAAAGCAGCGCCCAACCACCATCGAACATCCAGTACATCAGGGTGGACG
>CAYLTU010000316.1:0-5924 GCA_964386465.1 uncultured Rhodospirillaceae bacterium | reverse complement strand
GTGCTGCGCGACAACATGGATTTCTCCACCGCCTTCGCCGACGCCAACGGCAAGCTGGTGGCGCAGGGCCTGACCCTGCCGGCGCATCTGGGATCGATCCCCGACGCGCTGGACGTGGTGGTCGAGCGCTTCGGCGCGGAGATGAAGCCGGGCGACATGTACATCATGAACGACCCGTTCGACGGCGGCATGCATCTGCCGGACATCTTCATCTTCAAGCCGATCTTCGTCGAGGACCGCCGATTGGCTTTCGCGGCGACGATCTGCCACCACGCCGACGTCGGCGGCCGGGTGCCGGGTTCGAACGCCAGCGACTCGACGGAGATCTATCAGGAGGGGCTGCGCATTCCGCCGCTCAAGCTGTACGACGAAGGCAAGCGCAACGACACGATCTGGGCGCTTATCGAGAAGAACGTGCGGATCCCGGTGCAGGTGCTGGGCGACCTGCGCGCGCAACTGGCGGCCTGCCACATCGCGGAAACGCAGTTCCTCGAACTGGTCGCGGATTACGGCGAGGCGACGGTCGACCTCTACATGGCGGAGATCATCGACTACGCCGAGCGCCTGACCCGCGCCGCGGTGCGCGACCTGCCCGACGGCGTGTACAGCTTCGAGGACTGGATCGACGACGACGGCATCGATATCGGCAAACCGATCCGCCTGTTCGTGACGATCACGAAGAAGGGCGACGGCATGAGTTTCGACTGGACCGGCAGCGCCGACCAGGTGAAGGGCGCGATCAACAACACGCTGTCCTTTACCAAGGCGGCGTCCTATACGGCGGTCCGCTCGGTCCTGCCGGACGGCATTCCCAACAACGAAGGCGTCTTCCGCGTCATCCAGGTCACGGCGCCGCCGGGCACCATCGCCAACATGGTCCTGCCCGGGGCCTGCGCGGCGCGCGGGTTGACCGGGTTCCGCATGGTCGACTGCGCGTTCGGCGCGCTGGCGATGATGGTGCCGGACAAGGTCTGCGCGGCGTCGGACGGCGGCAATACGGGCGTGTCCATCGGCGGCTACGACGCCGACCGCAAACCGTATATCTATGTCGATTTCGCCTGCGGCACCTGGGGCGGACGGCCCTGGGCGGACGGGTTGCAGGGCAATTCCAACATGTTCGCGAACATGGCCTCGCAGTCGGTCGAGGTCATCGAGGCGGAACAGCCGATGCAGATTCTGCGCTATGAATTCCTGCCGGACCGGGCCGGAGCGGGCCAGTATCGCGGCGGCGCGCCCTACCGGCGCGACTACCGGTTCCTGGAGAAAGAAGCAATCCTCCAGGTCCGTTCCGACCGCCGCGCGATCAAGCCTTACGGGCTCTATGGCGGCCGGCCGGGCAAACCGTCGATGAACTATCTGAACCCCGACGGCAACAAACAGCCCCTGCCCACGAAACCGACCATGACGATCACTCGGGGCGACGTTTTCAGCCACGAACTCGCTGGCGGCGGTGGCTGGGGCGATCCGTTCAAACGCGATCCCGAAGCCGTGCTGCAGGATGTGCGGAACGAGCTGGTCAGTAAGGACGCGGCACTCGACGAATACGGCGTCGTTGTCGATACGGAGGCCTGGACGGTCGACAAGGCCGCGACGGAGGCGCTGCGGGCGGCACGGCCGGACGCCGAGCTGCCGAACGTGAACTGGGACTGAGTCCGCTCTCTTACGAACTAGGTGTAGCTTATGGAAATTTGGCAAACGAGTCGCCGTCCACCCCCACCTCTGTCCTCCCCCCTCAAGGGGGAGGAAGGTCACAAGTATTTCCTGCGCGTATTCCCCTTCCCCCCTTGCAGGGGAAGGCAGGGATGGGGGGTGAAACGGTTCACTCGTAAATTTCAGACAATTGTGTCTGATCGTGGGGACAGTCGATGAGCCAATTCAGAGTCGGCGTCGATATCGGCGGCACGTTCACGGACATCGTCTTCCTGGGCGAGGACGGCCGCGTTCTCACCAAGAAAGTTTCCTCCACGGTCGACGACTATGCGCAAGCCATCGTCGACGGCCTTGCCGAGATTTACGAGGAACGAAGCCTCGCCGGCGCCGATATCGCCGAGCTCCTGCACGGCACGACGGTCGGCTCCAACGCGATCCTCGAGAACAAGGGCGCGCGCACCGGGCTGATCACCACCGAAGGCTTCCGCGACGTGCTGGAGATCCGCACCTTGCGCATGCCGCGGCTGTACGATCTGAACTGGGAAAAGCCGACGCCGCTGATCGAGCGCTATCTGCGCCGCACGGTCAGCGAACGCGTCGATTCCGACGGCAACGTTCAGACCGCGCTGGACACCGCGGAAGCGGAGCGGACCGTGCAGACGCTGCTGGACGAGGATGTCGAGGCAATCGCCGTCTGCCTGCTCAACGCCTACGCGAACCCGGTGCACGAGCAGGCCATAGCGGAAATAATCAAATCCATGGCGCCGGACCTGCCCTTCTGCATCAGCTTCGACGTGTTGCCGGAAATGAAGGAGTACGAACGCACCTCAACGACGGTGATCAACACCTACATCATGCCGATCGTGAGAGGGTACCTGGAATCGCTGCGCCGCGAGCTGGATTCCAGCGGCACCGCCGCCCCGTTGCTGCTGATGCAGTCGAACGGCGGGCTGATGACGTCGGAGGCGGCGATCCGGTTGCCGGCCAATATCGTCGAATCCGGGCCCGCGGGCGGCGTGGTCGGGGCGCAGGCGCTGTCGCGCACGCTCGACATGCCGGACCTGATCACCTTCGACATGGGCGGCACCACGGCCAAGGCGTCGCTGATCGAGGGCACCGAGGTCACGCGGTCGCTGGAATACCAGGTCGGCGGCGGCATAATGATGGGCTCGCGGCTGATGACCGGCGGCGGCTACACCTTGAAGGTCCCGGCCATCGATTTGGCCGAGGTCGGCGCCGGCGGCGGCTCGATCATCACCATCGACGCCGGCGGCTCGATGCAGGTCGGCCCGCAGAGCGCGGGCGCCCATCCCGGGCCGGTCTGCTACGACATGGGCGGCACCGAACCGACCGTGACCGATGCCAATGTCGTGCTCGGTTACATCAATCCGGCTCACCTGATCGGCGGCGCACTGCCGCTCAACCCGGAGAAAGGCCGCGGCGCGATGGAGGAAAAGGTCGCCAAACCGGTCGGACTCGACGTCGCGCACGCCGCCTACGGCGCGCACCAGATCGCCGCCTCCAACATGATCCGCGCGATCAAGGCGGTGTCGAGCGAACGCGGCCGCGACCCGCGCCGCTACGCGATGCTGGCCTTCGGCGGCAACGGCCCGCTGTTTGCCGCCGGCATGGCCAAGGCGCTGCGCATGTCGCGCATCGTCGTCCCGCCCTCGCCCGGCCTGTTCTCGTCCTTCGGGCTGCTCTATGCCGATGTGGAACATCATTATTCGCGCACGGTGCGGCGGGTGCTGCGCGGCAGCGACCCGGCGGAATTGAACGCCGCCTGGCAGGAGTTGGAAGACCAGGCGCGCAAACAGCTTGCCGTCGACGGGTTCAGCGAGAGCCAGATGCGCTTCCGGCGCGCCGCGAACATGCATTACAAGGGTCAGATCTTCGAACTGACGACCCCGGCGCCGGACGGCGTGATCGACGAGGTCGCCATCGCCACCCTTGAGGAATCCTTCGGCCAGGAGCATGAGATCACTTACGGCCACCGCGCCGGACCGGAAGAACCGGTCGAGTTGGTCAACGCCATGCTGGTGGGCCAGGGCATTCCCGACCGGCCGCGCGTGCCGGACCGGCTGATCGCGGACGCGCCCGAGAAAGCCGATCCCCTGCCGCCGCGCCATGCATATTTCGGACCGGAGGCGGGCTGGATCGAAACGCCCGTCCTGCGCCGCGAAGACCTCGCCACGGCACGGACCGGCCCCTGCATCGTCGAGGAATACGACGCGACCTGCCTGGTCCCGCCGGACGCGACGGCATCGCTCGACAGCTACGGCAACATCATCGTCGATCTCGATTAGAAAACTTCGAAAACAAGAAGGCCATTCAAGGTGGGGGCCGGGCGACGATGGCGTTCACAACAACTCGTAGAGGTACCGCTAAAAGCTGTTCGATGGGTCGCATCATTCCGGCGATCTTCGTTGCGGTAGTGCTTTTCGCCAGCCCGGCAACGGCGCAGATCAAGGACCCCGCGGACGTCTGCTTCGCCGGCACCGGCAAATTCGAACTCGATATCACATTCTGCAGCCTGGCGATCCAATCGAAGAAGCACCAAGGCCCCAGCCTCGCGACCCTGTTCACCCATCGCGGCCGCGCCAAGCTGGAGTTGGGCGATCTGACCGGTGCAATCGCCGACTTCGACGCAGGCCTCGAACACAATCGCGCTTCGGCGCTTGCCCACAACGAACGCGGCCGGGCGCGGCACAAGAAGGGCGACAACAAGAAGGCCGTCGCCGACTATGACGCGGCCCTCGCCCTCAACCCGCAATACGGCGCGGCCTACCGCAACCGCGGGACGGCACGCATCCACCAGGGCCGTATGGCGGAGGCGCTGGCCGATTTCGACGCCGCCGTCACCAGCGTCAACTACGACCCGGCGAGCCGCATCCTGCGCGGCATCGCGCGTTATCTGAAGGGCGACCACGCGGCGGCTATCCCGGACCTCTCCGCCGCCCTGACCCAGGCATACCCCTATCCGGAAGCGGTGTTGTGGCTCTACCTTGCCGGACGAAGCGCCGGACGAGACGAAAGAGCCACATTGGCAAGAAATACGGATGCGATGTCGGAGGGCCGCTGGCCGGACGCGCTGTTGGAGGCCTATCTCGGAGAGCGTTCAGCGGAATCGACGCTTAAGGCGGCACATCATCCGCGCGACGATATCCGGCGGCGACGCCTGACGCAGGCGCATTTTTATCTCGGTGCGTTGGCTCAGCTGGACGGCGATACCGCGAACGCCCAAATGCATTTCAAGGCCGCCATCCAAATCGACCAGTTCGATGCAATCGAGCGGGCGGCGGCAAAAATGTCTCTGCAAAACCTTCCGCATTAGAAGCGAACGTCACCGCCATATGTTAGATTTTGGTAACGAAGCGTCGAAAGGACTTCCGCCATGACCTACCAGCACATCGAAGTGACACCGATTGCCGGCGCGCTCGGCGCGGAGATCGGCGGCGTCGATCTGTCCCAGGATATCGGCAACGCGGTGTTCAGCGAGATTCAGGAGGCGCTGCGCGAAAACCTCGCCCTCTTCTTCCGCGACCAGGAACTTACGCCGGACGAGCACAAGGATTTCGGCCGCCGGTTCGGGACGCTCAACATCCATCCGCAATATGGTTCGCTCGACGGCCATCCGGAAATCCTGCCGATCCTCAAGGAGCCGGAGGACACACTCAATATCGGCGGCTCCTGGCATACCGACATCAGTTTCCTGGAGCGGCCGTCGCTGGGCTCGGTCCTCTATGCGCACGAAGTACCCCATGCCGGCGGCGACACCATGTTCGCCAACCAGTTTCTTGCCTACCAAGCGCTGTCCGACGGCATGAAGGACATGCTCGACGGCATGACCGCGGTGCACAGCGACCGGGTGCTCAGTAATCCGAATAGCGCGAAGAACCGCAACGAAGGGCGATCGACCCTGATCCGCGAGGAGGCGATGACCGAGACGGAAATCGCGCACGAACATCCGGTGATCCGTACCCATGTCGATACCGGCCGGAAGTTCCTTTTCGTAAACCGAGCCTTCACGGTGCGCTTTTCCGGCATGACGGAGGAGGAGAGCAAACCTCTATTGGAATTTCTGTACGCGCACGCCGTGCGCCCGGAATTCACCTGCCGGTTCCGCTGGGAAAAGAAGTCGGTCGCGTTCTGGGACAACCGCTGCACTCAGCATTACGCGCTGAACGACTATCACGGCCACCGGCGCTCCATGCACCGCGTCACCATCGACGGGGAACGCCCGGTTTAGGCCAAAGTTCCGAGTTGTCATCCCA
>CAYLTU010000315.1:0-5986 GCA_964386465.1 uncultured Rhodospirillaceae bacterium | reverse complement strand
CTGTTACCCATGTCTCCGGTCTACTCTGTTACCTATGTCGCCGGTTCGGACCGGGTGGGGGTGGACGGCGGCACGCTTATCCTCAAAACGCCTTCGCCGCCCGCAGCTTCGCGTCCCAATCGGCCGGCAGCGGAATCTTCTTCGCCACCGGATATCCCAGCATGCCGTTATGGCCGAAGGCGTACGCGTTGGTCCGCATCGGATCGCCCGTCACCACGATCATGAAGTCGTCCGGCGAGCAGACGATCGGCACCAAGCGGTCCGGGTCGTCCGACTCCGCGAACTGCGGCGGCGCCTTGCCGAGATTGACCATGTCCTGCAGCGTCCGTTGGCCCGGCACAAGGTTGGTGTATTCGCCGAGGTACTGCTCGAACTTCCATGCCGGCCAACGGGCATGGTCGTACAGATACTGCCGCACGTCGGCCTTGGAATAGCCCGACTTGGCAATCGTCTCGGCCAGGATCGGGCTGAGCAGTAGCAGCGGCTTCAACGTCCCCGTCGCGATGCCCAAGGTGAAGCAGAGCTGCCAGCCATTCTGTTTGAGGACACCGTCGGCCAGATAGGGCAGCATCTGCTCCGCGCTGTTGCCGAAGACCGAGACGATGACGTCGCCACCGGTATAGCGCGAGATGGTGACCGTGTTGTCGCCCGCCGCGAATCCCATATCGACGCTATTAGGCTCCCAGCCGATCCTGGCGACCGCATCCTCGTTCTCCGCCAGCACGACGCGCCAGGTGTTGCCGTACGTCCCCTTGTCGTTCTGGTGCGGCAGGAAGCCCGCGACATTGCGCAGATAAAGCCGCCAAAAGCGGCCGATGCTGGAGTTCGCCATGAACCCGTCGCGCATCGCGCCCTGTTCGCAGTTGAAGCCGAGTTCCTTGATGATCGGGCCGTTGAGGGTGATCAGCGTGTCGGCGCCCGGCGTGTTGCCGCTGTGCTCGACGCCGTATTCCGGATCGGCCATCGCCTCGACCAGCGCCATCAGCACGGGCATGTATTCCGGCCGGCTGCCGGCCATGACGCCGTTGATCGCGACGTTCCACGGCGTGGCACTGCGGTTGTCCGGCAGGATCGCGCCGAGAACCTCGTGCGGATCCCTGTCGGTGAAATCGAGGAAGGCTTGGATCTTGGCCTCGGTCGGCGGGACGATCGGCAGCCCGTCGCTCCACCCGTTCTCGTAGTACAGCCGGTTGACTTCCTCGAAGGTGCCCTCGAAGACGATGTCCAGGGGCTCCGGCTCGCGAATCGCCGCCGCGGCGTCCGGGTCGGTGGTCAAATTCTCGATCACCGATTCCAGCGTCACTTCGAGGACATTTTGCTTCAACTCGTCGACCGTCTGGGTATCGACATGGCCCGGCACCTTGGACACGGCCAGATTCGGATAGCCGAGTCCGACCGAGGTCGTTCCCGCCTGCCCGACGAAGCCCTCGCACACCAGCGAGGTGCTCGGCACCCCGGCGCTTTCGGCGACCGCTGCCGCCCGCAACACGGCGGGCGTACAGCTGCCTCAGCAGCCCATCCCGGATATGACCGCGTCGACCTCCAGTTCCTTCAAGCGGGCCGGCAGGGTCTCGATGATGTGCGCCTCGTCCTCGCCGTGGGTCGAGCCGAACTCCTCGTAGGAGACGAAATTGACGCCGGGGAAGCGGTCCTTCAGCGCCTCTTCCAGCCAGCCGAAAATCTCGTCGCCGCGGAACATGTAGTCCCACAGATGGCAGATCGTCTTGCCTTCCAGCGTGTCCGGCCGTTTGGCGAGCGGTGCGATATCCACCGTCTTCCCGCCGCGCGGCCAATGGACGGCGTAGATACCGTCCGCGTTGCGCGCCGCCATGCTCATCTCCTCCACAAATTCGTTACCCGCAAGACTAGCGAATGCGAGGCCTCCGAGCCAAGCACCAGACTTGGCAAACAAGGTTAATTACCTTCGGTTTGCCGCCCATTCGCCCCGATTTTGCCGAAAATTTTGGCAAAAGTGACGCCTGTCACTGAGTCTTGCCAGCCGCTCTGGCATCCTTGGTTCACTTGAAGACGACGGTATGGATGGATGATATGACCAAGCTTTCGACGAAGACGCTCTCGACATTGATCGGCGGTGGATTGCTGGTCTGGGCCCTCGCGCTGGTTACGATCTTCCCCCACTGACGCCAATTTGATTGCGTCTCGGCAACCGATTTCCCCGATAAGGATTAGCCGCAACTCGCTTTGAGAGTTATGCTGTCTCCAGGAGACGGTGCCCCGCCCGAACGCGTTCAGGCGGCGCGAACCGCAGCCCCTGGAGAACCGCATGTCCCCATCCGACGCCTCCCCGCGCTTTCCCGTGCCCAAGGGGGCCTGCGATTGCCATTATCATATATTCGGCCCGGGCGAGGACTATCCGCCGGCCGAAGGGACCACGCATCTGATGCCGGATGCGCTGATGGCGGATCACGCGGCGATGCGCGAACGGGTCGGGCTGGAGCGCATGGTGCTGGTGCAGCCGGGCGGCTACTACCCGAACAACTACCCGATGCTCGACGTGCTGGCGACCGAAGGCGACAAGGCGCGCGGCGTCGCGGCCTACGACCCCTTCATCGCGGAAGTGGAGGTCGAGCAGCTGCACGAACAGGGCGTGCGCGGCATGCGGATGAGTCCCGGCCGCGAGGTCGACGAGGAGCGGATCCAGGTCGTGTGGGGCCACATCATGTCGCTCGCCCCGCGTTTCGAACCGCAGGGCTGGCACATCCAGTTCCTGCTCTCCGGCCACATGCGCGACACCTTGGTGCCGATGCTGAAGGATGCTCCGGTCCCTGTCGTGATCGACCATCTCGGCCTGTTCCGGCCGGAGCGGATCGCAGGGCATGCGGGTTTCGAGGCGCTGCTCGAACTGCTCCAGTACGACCATGTCTGGATGAAGGTGTCGGGCGCCGACCGGGTCACCCGCGACGGCAAGTTCGAGGACGCGCTGCCGGTCATGAAGGCGCTCATCGAAGCCGCGCCCGACCGCATGGTCTGGGGCACCGACTGGCCGCACACCGGCGAGCGGGAGCCGTTGAAGGAGGGCGAGGAGACGGTCGTGGTGCCCTATGGCGATGTTGATGAAAATCGCTGCATGGCGGTGCTGGCCGATGCGTGCCCGGACGAGGCGACGTTCAAGAAGGTATTGGTGGACAATCCGGCACGGCTTTACGGGTTTTAGGAAGCCTAATTCTCAGCGGCCAGACCTCCGTTAAACTGTGTGAGGGGCCGGCAACCAAGATTCTGCGCTCTTTGCAATATTACCGCATTGGTAAAATTGGCTTGACGCCCGCACTATCTTCATTCTGGACCTACTGCACAAAATAAGGGACTTGGACGAGTGCAAGGGCATTCGCACATTTCATCCGTTGGTCGGCGACCGAATAGGCGAATACGCGATGAGCGTTCCCGGCAATTATCGGATCACCTTCGAATTCGAAGACGGCGACGTAACAATCAACGATTTCGAGGACTACCATTAGAGGCCAAGGAGGGTCGCACCATGACCGCACTTAAACGAAACCGCCGGCCCACCGCGCCCGGTGTCATCCTGAAAGAGCTGTACTTGAAGGACCGCGGTATCCGCATGGGTGAATTCGCGGAAGCAATCGACATTTCCTACAAGCATCTCAGCCGGATCGTGAACGGCCACGTCCCCCTGTCCCCGGACATTGCCATGCGTTTGTCCAAGGCGCTCAGAACGTCCACCGAGCTATGGCTAGGACTGCAGGCCGACGTTGATGCCTGGGACGCCAATCAGGCGGCCAAGAAGTGGAAGCCCAAGAAGGTATTCGAGGCGGCTTAACAGTGGTTGGCGAAGGTAGAAAACAAAAAGAGTCATCCGCGGAAGTTCAAAATTCAAAGCCCGACCGCGAGCTTCGAAAGAAGTTTGGTAAGCCTAATTTCCAAAAACCCATACCCCATTAATCCATCTTTTAATTCTTTAGTAAGGTCTAGACCGACTATCGAGATTGGTTTTTCGCTTATAGTTTCCAAAGTATCTTCATCAAAAATACATTCAACCCCTTCGCTATCACCCTCATCCCAGCGCAATCCAGCAGGCATTTTCCACACCTCTCTTCTAAAATCAGGAATTCGGCCAATTACTTTCCATTCACTATTCAACAAGCCGAGATCACCAACCCTTGCCAACAAGATATTGTTGCCCGGACTTAAGAAATCATCAATTTTGACGTTGTGGGAATCTTCAATTGAGGGAGGGAAAAAATATCCAAAGATGCATCCCCTGCCATCCATCCTGGCAATCACGCCTCTTGCAAATTCTCTATTCAGTAGCGGAACACTGATGCAATCCCCCTCAGAATAATTAATTTTCCGCTTTGTCATTGGAACTCACATTGATTCTGTAAGACATAACCGACAAAATTCAGTGGTTGGACACTGATCTTCTAGCGGGATGAGCTTTGGTTTGCCTTGTTCGCTTTCTAATTTGGTCCGAGAATATAACGGGAAGCTTGCGGCCCGGTCTTGAATTTTAAATACGTGCGCCGAATTCAACCTCGTGAAAGCCACAACGCCATACCCCAACTCCTCAATCATACCCAAACAACCACCGCGTCGTACCGCCGTGGATGTTGCGCACCGAGTGTACCGCGTCGCGCGGGATGAAGATTTCGTCGCCAGGCCCCGCCGTGCAGCGTTCGGCCCCGATCTCCAATTCCAGTTCGCCCTCCAGCACCGTCGCCAGCTCGTTCGTCGCGTGGACGAAGCCGTTCCATTCCTGGCCCGGCGGGTCGGTGAAGCTGTGGCAGTCGTAGCCGCGCGCCGCCCAGGAATTTGCGATCGCGTCGCGGTCCACCGGTTGCGGAAATTTCGACCTGACGACCATCTCCGGCATCGCTAGCCCTTTCGTTTGCTGCGCTGAGGCGCATAATCTCCGCATAAAGGCGCGATCTCAACCCTCGCGCCGATCCGCAGACGGGGCAGGGAGATTTACCGATGACCGAATTCCGCACAATCACCGACGGGCTGCGCTTTCCCGAGGGGCCGATCGCCATGCCGGACGGGTCGGTCGTTCTGGTCGAGATTGAGGCGGCGCGGCTGACCCGCGTGCTGCCGGACGGCGGCAAGGAGGTCATCGCGGAGACCGGCGGCGGGCCGAACGGGGCGGCGATCGGGCCCGACGGCGCCTGCTACATCTGCAACAATGGCGGCTTCAACTGGGAGGACACGCCGGAGCGGCTGCGCCCGGTCGGCCAGGCAGACGATTACAGCGGCGGGCGGATCGAACGGGTCGACATGGCGACCGGCGCCGTCGACGTGCTGTTCACCCATTGCGGCGACGTGGCCTTGCGCGGACCGAATGACATCGTGTTCGACGCCGAGGGCGGGTTCTATTTCACCGATCTGGGCAAGGTGCGCGAGCGCGACATGGACCGCGGCGCGGTGTACTACGCCAAGCCCGACGGCAGCAGCATCACGGAAGTGGCCTTCCCGGTCATCACGCCGAACGGCGTCGGCCTGTCACCGGACGACAAAACGGTCTATGTCGCGGAAACCGAGACCAGCCGCCTGTGGTCCTATGAGGTGCTGGCGCCGGGCGAGCTGAAGACGGAGCCGTTCCCCTCGGTCAATGGCGGCAAGCTGGTCGCGGGACTGCCGGGCTACCAGCGCTTCGATTCGATGGCGCTCGACAGCGCGGGCAATGTCTGCGTCGGCACCCTGATCCGCGGCGGCGTGACGGTGATCTCGCCGGACGGTCAGGACATCGAGCATATCGCGACGCCGGACATGTTCTGCACCAACATCTGTTTCGGCGGGCCGGACCTGAAAACGGCGTATCTGACGCAGAGCTTTACCGGTAAGCTGATCGCGATGGATTGGCCGCGACCCGGCCTGCCGCTGCATTTCCTCAACGATTGAGGTTCGTCGCTTAGGCCTGCGTCACATGGCGAAATTCACCGCCGTCCACCCCCACGGGCCCGACCGGGAAGATAGGTAACAGTTTGTACCGGCGACATGGGTAACAGTT
>CAYLTU010000314.1:0-6021 GCA_964386465.1 uncultured Rhodospirillaceae bacterium | reverse complement strand
TACGGGACGCCGAGGGCGCATCGGAAGCGATTGCCGGTTTCCGTCAGAACGTTCCCGACCTGGCTATCGTCGATCACGACATGGCGTCCGTGAACGGCATAGAGTTCATGCGGTTAATCCGACAGGGGCCGGGCTCCCCGGCGCCCGAGTTGCCGGTGATCATGATGGCCTGCGCCAACGATCCCAGCCGTATCTACGATATCCGTAATTCCGGTGTCACCGAGATTCTCGCGAAACCGTTCGCGCCAAACGCCTTGGCCCGGCAAATCGTATCTTCGATCCGGAACGCACGTGACTTCATACATTCGGATTCTTTTCACGGCCCGGACCGGCGGCGACAAAAACGTCCGTTCGGCGGTGAAGACAAACGTGCGTCAAATGTAGTTTCGCGGACAGTAGAGAGAGACGAAGATATTCACTGGATTTAGAATTTACGTGTACCGGAAAGTAGTATTTATAATCAATATCAAATAATCCAAGGCACACGGCCGGTTATTTTCATGCTTTATGCTGGAATTACATAGTTAAGCGAGATAACCCTTATTTAACTTTGGCGAATTAACCTTTATCTTCTGAAGCGGTTCGTTTTAGACTGGAGAACCGTCCAAATATTCGGGGCGATCACATGGCAGATGGGGCTGAACGAAAATCGTTTGCGGGGCGGCTTATGTCGTGGCTGCCTCCGACCGCGATAGCCTTCCTTTCAGCGGCCTTATATCTCACCGGCAACCTGTATCTGATCGACAACAAGCTGACGGACTTCGGGTTCCGGTTGAGCCAGCGGCCGGCGAGGTCGTTCTCGTCGAGATCGACGCGAAGAGTATCGAAGCCCTAAAGATCTGGCCCTGGCCACGAAGCGTTCACGCGCAGCTTCTTGACCGGCTTGTCGCGCTCGGCGCAAGGCGAGTCGCGTTCGATGTCGATTTCAGCGCGCGGTCGCGTCCGGAAGAAGACAAGGCGCTTGAAGCAGCGCTGAGCCGCGCCGCGGGCAAGGTGCTGCTTCCGGCGTTCCGCCAATATTCGCGGACAGCCGACGGAAGCAACGAAATTGTTCTTTCAGTACCGCTACCTGAATTCCGACAACATGCGGACCTGGCGTCGATAAACGTTCTCCCTGAAATCGACGGCCTGGTCCGGTCGATGGCGGTAACGGACGGTGAACTTACCTCGATGGCCGCGGCGCTTGCCCGCAATGAAGCGGAAACAGCCGGCGTATTTCACATCGATTTCGGAATACAACTTTCGACCATTCCGCGTATCTCCTATGTCGATGTCCTGCGAGGGAAGGTCGAAGCGGCCCAAATTGCCGGCAAACAGATCGTCATCGGCAGCACGGCGGTCGAGTTGGGCGATATTATCGCCGTTCCCATTCATAAATCCATACCCGGACCGTTCGCGCATATCCTGGGATTTGAATCCCTAACGCAAGGGCGCGCGCTGCACACACTCGCCGCCGGGCCAATCGTCATCAGTATCTTGATCGTGTCGTTGTTAATCGGACCGTTCTTTCTGAAATGGTCCTGGCAGCGGTCGGTGATTTTGCTGGCGTTCGTGCTGGCGGGGTTGATCGCGCTGAAACTCGGCTTGCAAGCCGTGGCGCCGGTTTTAGCCGACATCGCCCCGATGCTGATTGCCGTCATACTGAGCTTCGTGTTCGCCGTGATCAAGCGTGTCTATCAGCAGGCGCTTCGGCTCGTCTTTCAAAATTTAGATCTGCGCCGCAAAGACATCATGATGCGCAATGTCGTGCAGAACAGCTTCGACGGCATCATCACCATCGACACCAGCGGCCATATCGAGTCGGCCAATCCTTCCGCGGAAGACATTTTCGGCGGAGGAATCGAAGGCCGGGCGATACAGGATTTCTTTCCCGGCATGCACGGGATTTCGGACACGGACGGTCTAATAGAAGTGTTGCGCGTGGGTATGGAGCCTTTCGAATTGGAAGGGCAACGTCCGGACGAACAGTCCATTCCGATCGAACTGTCGGTGAGCGTTGTCGAAACCGACGAACGCGAAGTCTTCACGATTTTCTTCCGCGACATTACCGACCGCAAAGAACAGCAGCTCAAGCTCGAGCATCAGGCCAATCACGACGCGCTTACCGGGTTGCCGAACCGCAAACTTTTCTCCGATCGCCTGGAGCAGACTCTGGGCGCCTCGCAACTGACCGACACAAGCTTCGCCGTCCTGCTGCTCGACCTCGACCGTTTCAAGGAAGTCAACGACACGCTGGGCCACCCGACCGGCGACCTGTTGCTTCAAAAGATTTCCGAACGTTTGCAGGCGGCGGTTCGGGAAACGGATATGATCGCCCGCATCGGCGGCGACGAGTTCGCCTTGCTGCTGCCGTCCGCCGAAACCGTCGATCAAGCTACGTCCATCTCGGAAGAATTTTTGGAGGTTCTGTTCGAGCCGTTCGAACTGGCCGGACTGACGCTCGAAATCGGCGGCAGTATCGGGATCGCGATGTATCCGCAACATGGCGACGACGCGGCCTCGCTGGTGAAGTCCGCCGACGTTTCGATGTATGTCGCCAAGCAGGCGCAGTCGGGCTTCGCTGTCTACGACGAAGAGAAGGACCAGAACAGTGTCCGCTACCTGACATTGACCGGCGATTTGCGGCGCGCCATCCAGGAAGGGCAGCTGACCCTCTTCTATCAGCCGAAAATCAACCTGAAGCAAAACCGCATCGTCGCGGTCGAAGCGCTCATCCGCTGGATCCATCCAGAGCACGGATTCATCCCGCCGGACGATTTTATCGACAAGGCGGAACAAACGGGCGTCATCGGCGACATGACGGAGTGGGTCCTGAACACAGCGGTGGCGCAGGCCGCCGCATGGCGGGAGCGCGGCCTCGAAATCGACATGGCCGTCAACATTTCCGCACGGCTCCTGAACGATTTCGAGATCGTAGAGATGGTCGATCAGTCGCTGCGCAAATGGCAGATCCCGCCGGAGTCGCTGATTCTCGAAGTGACCGAGAACGCCTTGATGGACGATCCCGCCAAAGCCATGGAGGTGATCACCGCTCTCGCCGCACTGCGCTCGCGAATATCGATTGACGATTTCGGCACCGGCTACTCGTCGCTCGGTTATTTGAAGGACCTTCCGGCGAACGAAATGAAGATCGACAAATGCTTCGTGCAGTCGATGCACGAAAGCGAGAGCGACGCGACGATCGTCCAATCGACCGTCGGGCTCGCCCATGGGCTTGGCCTCAAGGTCGTCGCGGAAGGCATCGAAACCGAAGAACACTGCCGCGAACTGGCGGCCATCGATTGCGATGTCGGCCAGGGCTATCTGTTCAGCAAACCGCTGCCGATAGAAGAGTTCGAATTCTGGCTGATTTCATCGCCTTGGGGCCTGGGCGATGACACGAGCGGTCAAGTCGACCAGAACCCCGCCGCCGCCGCGATGTAGACAGTTTTCGGCTGACCTCCCTGCTATAAATGGCTCCCCGCGTCGACCAGCAAGGTCTCGCCGGTAACCCAGCGCGCGCCTTCAACGAACCACATGATCGCTTCGGCAATGTCTTCCGGGGAATTGGCACGGCGCAGCGGTGTCGTCTTCTCGACCTGTTCGACGCGGGCTTCGTATTTTTCCGTACTGCCCATGCCGGCGGCCTGCCATCGGCCACCGATGAATCCGGGGCAGATCGCGTTGACGCGGATTTCCGGCGCCAGGGCGCGCGCCAGCGAATAGGTCATCGTGTTGACCGCCCCCTTCGATCCGGCATAGGCGATCGAACTGCCCTGACCGTTGACGCCCGCGATCGAGGAGACATTGACGATCGCTCCCCTGCCCTGCGCCTTCATCTGCGGCGTGACGGCACGGGTCATCTGGTACAGGCCGAACACGTTGACGCGGAAGATGCGCTCGAAATCCTCCGGCGTCAGACCTTCCAGGTCGTCATGCGCGACGTATTTCGTCGTACCGGCATTGTTGACCAGCGCGTCGACCCGGCCCCACTTGTCGATCGTCTCGGCGACCATGCGACGGCAATTGGCGTCGTCGCCGACATCGGCCTTGACCAGAAGCGTCTCGACGCCTTCCGCCCGGCAGGCGGCTTCGGTTTCCTTCGCGTCGTCCTCGCTGCGCGAATAGTTGATCACCACGTTGCAGCCTTTCGACGCGAACAGCCGCGCCGTTGCCGCGCCGACACCGGTGGCGGAGCCCGTTACGATCGCCACCTGCCCCTTGAGTTCCATCGTTTTCTCCCTGTCTTGCGCCGGTCGCGACGCCGGCTGTCATCATAGCGGAGGGTCGCGCCACCCCAAAACGGCTATCCGCCCTTACACTTCTTCCAAATTCCAGCGAGCCGGGTATTGCCCCAAAGCGCCTCACGCGGTACCGCTAATGAAGGCGCGACTGGCCGCGCCGTTGGAGAATGAAGCGGGAGGGATTTCTTGGCGACCGTCCGAGGAATTTCAATCTGGGCGGGGATCATTAATCTGGCCGCGTTACTCGCCGCCAGCACCGCTTCGGCCGTGATTTCGGTGCCCGTCCGCACCGAGGCGCGGGCGGACGCGCCTGTCGCGGAAACCGTAAGCCTTTACAAGAAGTCCTACGCCCTGGTCATTGGCAACGACACTTATACCGGCCCGTGGCCGCGCTTGAGCAATGCGGTCAAGGATGCCCGGCTGGTCAAGGAGGCGCTGGAGGCCAAAGGGTTCGAAGTCACCTTTCGCACCAACGTCACATCGCGTGAAATGGTCGAAGCGTTCGAGGCGTTTTTCCTGGAAACCGGTGAAGACCCCGACGCACGGCTCTTCGTTTGGTATGCCGGACACGGCTATTCCGAGCGCGGCGAAGGGTATCTGGTCCCCGTCGACGCGCCCGATACCAGCGAGGGCGGCCGGTTCCGACGCAAAGCCCTGTCGCTGCGCCGCATGGGGGAATACGCGCGGGACGCGCTTGCGCTGCATATATTCGCCGTGTTCGATTCCTGTTTCGCCGGCACGATCTTCAATGTCGGACGCGACAAGCCACCGCCCGTGATTACGCGTGCAACGACGCGGCCGGTCCGCCAGTTCCTGACGAGCGGCGACGCCGGACAGGCCGTGTCCGACGACGGCACGTTCCGCAAACTGTTCCTTCGCGCGATCGCCGGCGAAGTCCCGGCGGATGCGAACAGCGACGGTTTCCTGTCCGCCAGCGAGCTCGGCCTTTTCCTGTCCGGCGAAATTACCAACTATTCGAACGGAACCCAGACACCGCGTAGCGGTAAGCTGAACGATCCGGAATTGAACCAGGGCGATTTCATTTTCCAACTCGCGGGCGGCCGATCCGCACAGGTCGCGGCCAATCCGGACAAAGAGGCCCTGTTCTGGCAATCGATCCAGGGAAGCGACAATCCCGCCATGTATCGGGCCTACCTTTCGCAGTTTCCGAACGGCGCGTTCGTCCCCCTGGCCCACCTCAAGATTTCCGAGTTGCAGAAGGTTCAACAGGTCTCGCGGGCAAAGCCGCCCCGCGTCGAAATAAGGCCGAAACCGGCAACACCCGCGGCGGGCGTATTTCCCCGGCAAGCCGAAAGCTTCAAGGATTGCCCGAACTGCCCGGAGATGGTTCGAATACCCGCGGGCACGTTTCGGATGGGCCACATCCAGGATGTCGGCGCGGCGTACACGAAGCCGGCCCGGCCCGTCCGCGAGGTGGGGATCGAATTTCCCTTCGCCATGAGCCGCTACGAAGTCACGTTCGACGAGTACGATCGCTTTACCGACGCGACAGGCCGGCCGCGTCTTGCGGACAAAGGATGGGGCCGGGGCCGCCTCCCGGCACTACGCATGTCACGAGTCGACGCGATCGCCTATACGAAATGGCTGACTGAGAAGACCGGTAAGTACTATCGCCTGCCGACCGAAGCGGAATGGGAGTACGCCGCGCGCGGCGGCAAGGAAACCAACTTCTGGTGGGGCGATTCCACGGATCCGAACCGCGCGAATTTCGGAGTGGGCGTAACCGGTTGGCTACCGGCGCCGTTCGTGAAAGACGGCGACAAATATCCCAACACCT
>CAYLTU010000313.1:0-6081 GCA_964386465.1 uncultured Rhodospirillaceae bacterium | reverse complement strand
ACATTGTCGCCGAAGAAGTGGACGGCCTGTTCCAGCTTGTCCATCGCCTTGATCTCGTAGATCCGTTTTGCACCCGCCACCCGTTCGACCTGTTCGCGGCCGTTTACCCAGTCCTCGACCGGCTGCAGGGTGCTTTGCCGCTGCAGCACGTCCCAGATGTAGTAGTGGTGCGGCACCACGACCCGCGGCTTCAGCCGGTCGATGATCGATTCCGCGTGGACATGGCCCATGACGTGCTGCGAGCCGTCGATCGGCAGCAGCGCGATGTCGATGGTGCCGAGCGCCTTCCAGATGTTGTCCGGCGGGTTGTGGCGGTTGTCGCCCCAATGGACGATGCGCATGCCGCCGGTCTCCACCACGATCAGGCAGTGGTCCCAGGAGCGCGGGTTGTTCGGCGGCTCGATATCGGTGCCGTGGAAGCGTTCGTGGATCTTTTTGTAGTCGTAGAGGGCGCAGCTCGAATCGATGGCGTGCTTGTCGGCCAAGCCGTAAATGGTCATGTCGCCGAAGCGGTACATGCCGATCAGCCGGTCGAGCAGGACATGGGCGTCGAGCCGGTGCAGCGCGTCGTGGTCGAAATGGGCGTGCGTCGAGGCGCCGATATCGACCGGCACGATGGGAAAATCGTGGAAGTACCAGTCCCAGCGCCGCGAGGGGTGGTTGCGCCACGGGTCGATCATCACCGACACGCCACGCGGCGAGGTGATGCGGAAGGCGGAACTGCCGAAAAAGGCCAGCTCGACCGGCCCGTTCCTCGGCGCCGAATTGTCCTCCTGCAGGTCGATCATCCGGTTGTGGTTGCTGGTCATCTGCCAGACGTTCAACCCGGTATCGATATCGCTCATGTCCACACTCGCCCCTGATGCTCCACGATAGGCGCGGACTTTACCACGAGTTCCTAGCGGACGTTCGCCGCGCCGATCACATTGTCGAGCGCGGCGGACAGGCTCGCGACCGAGCGGTCGATATTGTGCAGCTTGTCGAGGCCGAACAGGCCGAGGCGGAAGGTCTGGAAGTCGTCCGGTTCGTCGCAGCGCAGCGGTACGCCGGCGGCGATCTGCAGGCCCTCGGCGGCGAACTTGCTGCCGTTCTGAATGCCGCCGTCGTCGGTGTAGCAGACGACGACGCCCGGCGCCTGGAAGCCCTCCGCGGCGACGCTCTTGAAGCCCTTCTCCGTCAGTAAACCGCGGACCCGGTCGCCCAGCGCCTGCTGTTCGGCGCGCACCTTCTCGAAGCCGTATTCGCCGGTTTCCTGTATGGCGTCGCGAAAGGCCACGATGCCGTCGGTCGGCATGGTGGCGTGATAGGCGTGCCCGCCGCCCTCATAGGCTTCCATGATTTCGAGCCATTGCTTGAGGTTGCAGGCGAAGCTGGTGCTGGTCGTTCCCTCGATCGCTTCGCGGGCGTTCGTGCTCATCATCACGACGCCGCAGCAGGGCGACGCGCTCCAGCCCTTTTGCGGGGCGCTGATCAGGATGTCGACGCCGGCGTCCTGCATATCGACCCAGATCGCGCCGGAAGCGATGCAATCCAGGACGAACAGACCGCCGACCTCATGCACCGCGTCGGCGACGGCGCGCAAATAGTCCGGCGGCAGGATCATGCCCGACGAGGTCTCGACATGCGGCGCGAAGACCACGTCCGGCCGTTCCGACAGGATGGTAGCGACAGCTTCGTCGACCGGCACCGGAGCGAAGGCGGCCTGGTGGCCATTGTCGATTTGCCGCGCCTTGAGGACGACGCTATCCGAAGGAATGCCGCCCGTTTCCAGGATCTGGCTCCAACGGAAGCTGAACCAGCCATTGCGGATGACCAGGCACTTCTTATCGGTCGCGAACTGCCGCGCGACGGCTTCCATGCCGTAGGTGCCGCCGCCGGGCACAAGCGCGACCGACGCCGCGTTGTAGACCTGCTTCAGGGTCGACGAGATGTCGCGCATCACCCCCTGGAAGGATTGCGACATGTGGTTCAGCGACCGGTCCGTGAAGACCACCGAATATTCGAGCAGCCCGTCGGGATCGATTTCGGGTCGTAGTCCTGGCATCTCCGCTCCAGTGCCATTCAGTTTCGATTTGGCCTTTTGACTATGCATTCAGCTAGGTCGGGACAAGGGGTGGACCATGAAACGTCGCGGACTTGGACGATTTGCCGCATCGCAGGACGGCTGGTCCGCGAAATCATCCAATCGACACCCTCCCGTAGAATCGGCGTAGAATTCGCGGGCAAGCGAGAGGCTTAATCAGGATCGTTACGAGGGAGATCGGGATGAAAGCGTTGAAATATACATTGATAGGAGTGGGGATGGCCGCCGCCATGTCGACCGCCAGCGCCGCCGACATCACTGTCGTGTGAGGCGACGCAGCGCAAACGGTGCGCGTATCGACTGCCGGGCCGACGATCTTGCGCGGCGGCGGCACGATGCGGGTCATGCCGCCGAAGGAGACGGCAGCTACGCCGGACCGCGCCACTTACGCTGGAAATACGCTTTGGCTGGTGGGGGAGAACGAACGCCTCGCCGCTTGTTTTCTGATCCGCACGGAGTATGTCGGGCGTCGTAAAATTCGCTGTGCGAAGGCGCGTTACTAACAGCCGCATCTTCCCCTTGCATGTTCTGATTGGTGCGAACCATCTCCGATTCGCACCAAACTGAACATGCAAGGGGAACAATGTTGGCACAAGTCGTGGCATTGAAGGAGAGGATCACCGATGGAATTCCGCTATCTCGGACAGAGCGGGCTGCGCGTGTCGCAGATCTGCCTCGGCACGATGGAGTTCGGCGTCTCGGCGAGCGAGGCGACGGCGCGCATCGTTTGACTCGCCTTAAGACACTTTGCTGCAACTGCGACATCCGTAGTCTTGCGTACGGTTCGATTCGGAACTAAACTCCGATACAATAACTCGGAGTTTTTAGAGTGGCTCATATCGGCAGCGGCGTGGAATACGCGTTGCACTGTCTCCTGCACCTCACCGAAGACCCTGACCGGCCGGCGGCGAGCGCGCGCGACCTTGCGGAATTTCAGGACTTGTCGCCGACCTACGTGGCCAAGATCTTCACCAAATTGGAGAAAGCCGGTCTGGTGCGCGCCGGCGAGGGCGTGCGGGGCGGCTTCCGCCTGGCCCGTCCTGCGGCGGAGATCAGTTTTCTCGACGTCGTCGATGCGATCGAACAGGAGAAGTCCCTCTTCGATTGCCGCGAAATTCGGCAAAACTGTATCCTCTACCGCGGAAATCCGCCGCCTTCGACGACGCGTAGCGTCTGTGGGATCCACGCGGTGATGCTGCGGGCGGAGAAGGCGATGCGCGACGAGCTGGCCCGCCATTCGCTGGCGGATATCGCGACCGGCGTCTCTATCAAACTGCCTGTACCGCTGCAGCAGGCGGCGAGTGACTGGTTTACGGCTCGTGCCGAAGCGCGCGGGAGCCGGAAAGCGAAAGGTAAAATGACATGAACGGTATCGTAATCGTCGGCGGCGGCTTCGCCGGCCTTTGGGCAACTCTGGTGGCTGTCCGCGAATTGGACGCGGCGGATCGCGAAATTCCCGTTACCCTGATTTCCAACGACACCTATTTGACGCTCAGACCTCGGCTCTACGAGGCTCGGCCCGAACGGTTCCGGACGCCGCTCGCGCCGTTGCTCGAGACGGTCGGCGCGCGTTTTCTCCATCGTGAGGTTGCAAACATCGACACCGACCGACGGCAGGTTTCTCTGGCGTCGGATGCCGGTACCCAAGGCTATGACCGGCTCGTCCTGGCGACCGGGAGCGAACAGGTGCCCCTGCCGGTTCCCGGCGCCGGCCAGGCCTTCGATATCGACACCTGGGAAGGGGCGATGCGGTTGGACCGCCATCTCGCGGCACGCCGTGAGGCCTCCGACTCAGCCGGACGGGACGACGTCGTTGTCATCGGCGCCGGCTTTACAGGCATCGAGATCGCGGCCGAGTTGCGGGGCAGGATCGCCGAACATGCCGGGAATGATCGCGCCGGCCGGGCGCGTATCGTCCTGCTGGACCGGGCCGATATGTTGGGACCCGAATTGGGCGCCGCGCCGCGGCCGGTGATCGAAACGGCCCTGGCCGAGTTGGGTATCGAGGTTCGCCTCGGCGTGACGATACGCGCGATCGATGCGCGGGGCGTTACGCTGGAGGATGGGGTGCGGATCGAAGCCCAGACCGTCATTATCGCGGTTGGACTCAGAGCCAGCCCCCTGGCCAAGTCGCTCCCGGGGACGCATGACGCGTTGGGCCGCCTTATCGTCGACGAGACGTTACGGGTTCCGGGCCTGCCGGAAGTCTTCGCGACCGGCGACGTCGCACGAGCGGTCGTCGACGAGGCCGGGAACACGGCGCTGATGTCTTGCCAGCACGCCATGACGATGGGCCGCTATGCCGGATACAACGCCGCGCACGACCTGTTGGGGCTTGGCCTCGAACCCTATCGCCAGGAGCGTTACGTCACCTGTCTCGATCTCGGCGCGGCGGGCGCCGTCTTCACGCGAGGCTGGGACCGCGAGGTCGAACTGACGGGCGAAGCGGCAAAGATCCACAAACGCAAGATCAATAGCGAGATCATCTATCCGCCAAGCGGCGACCGGGAAACCATTCTGGCGGCCGCGACTCTGGTCCCGGCACACCATCGCCGCCCGCCGGAAGACCAGGGCGGCCAGGACAGATAAAACGCGGAGCTTGATCGCGCGCGCAGCCAGGCAACACGGTACACGATAAGAACCTGGTCTAGGCGCTGTATCGACCGGCGTTAAAACCGGGCCAGTTCATTGTGTCCCCTTAATTGGCCAATCGCGTCTTGCGATAAAGCTATATTGCGACCACCGGTAATCCTTCCAGTAAATCGAGAACAGCGCCGCACAGTTTGGCGCCGGCCCTGATATTATCGCCCAGTTCGAGATAGCGTTCGGCCGCCCGGTCGTACCGCGGCCAGTGCGGCAGGCCCACGCCGTTGGGGTCGCCGCTCGCCGCGAAATTGGTCCAGTAACCCATCAGCGCCTCGGAAAGCGCGCGGTCGGTCGCGGACAGGGCGCCAGCCGCGTCGAACCAACCCAGGCGCACGCCGCCGCCGAAGATGTAGGGAATTTCCGCACCGTGATGCGCACCCATCGTCTCGCCCGCTTTCCAGGGCGGCACGCGCGTAAAGTGATAGAGATGGACCGGGACACCGGCGTCGCATAGCCAGTGCGCCTGGGTCCGCGCCGGAAGGGTCATGCGCTGGTCGGTGCGCAGCGCCGTCATCGCGCCATAGGCATCCTGGTCCGTTGCGGCCGGATAGGCATCCAGAACCGGCGTTGCGCGATCGCTCAACGTCCGTTCGACCAGCGAGGTGTATTTCGCAACCGTATCGAAGGCGTCCCGGGCGGGCCGGTCGAACATGGTCGCCTCGTCCGCGTTGACGCCGACGATCAACGGAGCGGAGGCGATCTCGCCCCGCGCATACAGGTCGCGCGGGTCTTCCGGGACGACCCAGCCGTCGACAAACGGGTTGCTGTCGAAGGCGACGGCGCCGTGCAGCTCTTCCCATGATTTTTCGCGCAAGGCCGCGGCGGGATCGGTTTCGCGGTCGCAGCCCAATTTCGCCGCGATCTCCAGCCCCTGCGCCTCCCGCGCCGCCAGCCCGTCGCTGACGTCGCGCAGGGCGCCGCTCTGGCAAATCCCCTTGTGGAACAGGCCGCCCGCCCGCGGCGCGGCCATCAGCAGCGCCACGCTGCGGCTGCCGGCCGACTCGCCGAAGATCGTAACGTTGTCCGGATCGCCGCCGAACGCGGCGATATTGTCGCGCACCCAGCGCAGCGCCGCGATCTGGTCCATCAGCCCGTAATTGCCTGACGCGCCATGACCGGACTCCGCGCTCAGCGCCGGATGCGCCAAAAACCCGAAGACGTTGAGCCGGTAGTTGAAACTGACGACGACGACACCTTCTGCCGCCAGATTGACGCCGTTATACATGAGGTTGTCGCCCGCCCCGACGCGGAAACCGCCGCCATGGATCCAGACCATGACAGGCAAGCGGTCCGCCGCGGCCTGCGCCGGCGTCCAGACGTTTGAATACAGGCAATCCTCGTCCATCGCCGCG
>CAYLTU010000312.1:0-6085 GCA_964386465.1 uncultured Rhodospirillaceae bacterium | reverse complement strand
TCTATCATCACCGCGTGGCGCACCCGCGCATAAAGTTCCACTCGCTTCATCCCCCGCCCTTCGCTGCAATCCGCAAAGGGCTATCGCTGACGGATTTTTACTCCGGCGCAACCGGACTAACCGGCCGCTTCAGTGAGGGATTATTGCTCCGGCGTTCTCAATCGATGGACCCGCGCGCGGATTGCGTTGGGATATAACCACATGATGGAACGGCCGGCCTTCGCGGAAACGAAACCGGTCTTTTAGGCGCCCTTGGCGTCGCGGATCGCGGCCCAAACGCGTTCCGATGTCGCTGGCATTTCCAAATGCTCTACGCCGAGTCCGGCGAGCGCGTCGTTAACCGCGTTCATCACGGCGGCTAATCCGCCGACGGTGCCGGCCTCACCCACACCCTTGACACCAAGGATGTTGGATTTGGTCGGCACTGGATGGCCGCCCACATCGAAATTACAGAAATTATCGGCGCGTGGCATGGCGTAATCCATGAATGAGCCCGATAGCAATTGCCCGGATTCTGGGTCATAGACCATGTTTTCCATTAGGGCTTGGCCGGCGCCTTGAGCGATGCCGCCATGGACTTGGCCCTTGACCAGCAGGGGATTGAGTTCAACCCCGCAATCGTCGACGATTTTATATTGCATGAACTCGACCACGCCCGTCTCGGGATCGATCTCAACCTCGCAGACATGGCAGCCATTGGGAAAATTGCCGGCGTCGAGCGTATAGGTCGCGAGTTCGCTGAGGCCAGGTTCCATCCCGTCCGGCAAGTTCTCCATATTAAAGGCGGCGATGCTGGCGTCGGTAAAGCTCATGGAGCGGTCCGTCCCCGTGATAACGAATTCACCGTCCTCAAGCATAATGTCCTCTACCGACGCCTCCAGCAAATGGGCCGCGATCTTGATGGTCTTGGCAATGATCTTGTCCGTCGCCTGGACGACCGCGCCAGACCCGATGGCCGCCGAGCGCGAGCCCCCCGTTCCGGTGCCGTAGGCGACCTTATCGGTGTCGCCCTCGATCACCCGGATTAGATCGGGGTCTAGACCCAGCTTTCCGCAAACGACCTGCTTGTAAATGGTCTCATGGCCCTGCCCGTGGGGCGTCGTGCCGACAAGGATCGTTAATGTACCGGAAGGATCGAACCTCATTTCGGCGGTTTCCAATTGCGTGGCCGCTTGCGGAGACGCAGCTATCTCGATGGTGCAGGAAACACCCACACCCCGCAGTTTCCCGCGCAATTCCGATTGCGCACGCCGTTCAGCGAAACCCGCGTAGTCGGCGGCGGCGAGCGCCTTATCCATGACGATTTCGAACTCGCCGCAATCGTAGGTGAAGGTCAGTGGCGTCTTATAGGGCATGGCGTCGCTCGGTATGAGGTTGCGACGCCTGAGCTCCGTCGGGTCGATCCCAAGCCTGGCCGCCGCGATATCGATCATCCGTTCGATGATATAAGACGCTTCCGGGCGCCCAGCGCCGCGATAGGGCGAAAGCGGGGAAGTGTTGGTGAGGACACCCGTGACCTCGACATGCATCGCCATGGTGGTGTAAACGCCAGCAAATCCGCCAATATTTCCGGTCGGCGCCGCCGCGCCAAGAAACGCCAAATAGGCGCCAAGATTGGCGTTTGTCTTCACCTTGAGGGCGAGAAATTCTCCCTCCTCGCCGAGCGCGAATTCCACATCGCTCACATTGTCGCGCGCGTGATCATCGGCGACGAAGCCTTCGCTCCGCTCGCAGCGCCATTTCACGGGCCGGCCGATCCGCCTCGACGCCCAGGCGACCAACGGAATTTCGGGATAGATCGCGCCCTTCATGCCGAACGAGCCGCCTACATCCCCGCAGACGAGACGTATTTGATTCTCCGCCACATGAAACATTTGTTTGGCGAGATTTGTCCGCCACTCATAGGGGCGCTGAACGCCGGTATAGATGGTGTATTTCCCATCGCCTGGATCGTAATCGCCGACCGCGCCGCGCGGCTCCATCGCATTGGCGTTTACTCGGTTTATGACAAAGCGCTGACGCACGACATGGGCCGCCGACGCGATAGCCGCATCGGTGGCGCCTCGGTCACCGGCTTCGTAAACAAAGGATTCGTTGTCGGGATATTCCTCCCAAACGCCTGGCGTCGCGGGGTCGTTCGCCGCCTCGGTCGAGACATTCACGGGCAGGGGATTGAAATCAACGTTGATCAATTCCGCCGCGTCCTTGGCGAGATCGACCGATTCCGCGATCACCACCGCCACGATTTGCCCCACATGACGAACCCGGTCGCGCGTCAACGCGGGCCGCGTTGGGCGGAACATAGCCGATCCGTCGCGCCGCTTGCGCGGTGTCGGCCCGGCGATAACGCCCATGCCGTCGGCTTCGTATTCAGCGCCCGTCAACACAGCCACCACGCCTGGCGCGCTTTCTGCGTCGGAGGCGTCAATGCTCAGAATATCCGCATGGGCGTGCGGCGCGCGCAACATGAAGGCGTGCGCCTGGAAATGAAGGTTCACATCGTCGACGTAATTTCCGTAACCTTTGAGCAGGCGTGGATCCTCGGATCTTGGGACCGACTGGCCAACCGCATATTTCATCATTGGAACTTCAACTCCCCGTCATGCGTTTTTTCCACCCTAATTCGCAGAAGGGCGATTAAGAAAGGTCTCCGATGAATTTAACCAACATTTCACAAATAACCTTCATTTCGTCGTCAATTTGAGCTTCTTCCCGCTACCGAAGGAACAAATTTTCCCTGGTCGGTCATGCGACAGCCTAGATTTGACGAATTGATCGAGCTCAGATGCCCATTTGGCAGTTTTTGACGTAATCCAAACGCAAATCTTTTGTCTTGCTCATCCTGCACGCACGGCAGCAAAGCATCAGAAACAATCTATGGAGAATTGGCTGGCAGATAGGTTAGCTGAACGGAGTGTCTCCGCGCCGCATGACACAGCGCGGAAAATCATGCTGCTTATCGAGGGGTGCCTATCGCTGATCCTCATTCACGGCGAAACCAGCTATGCACAATCGGCCGCCACTGCGGCGAAACAACTCATCGCAAACACAACAGAAAACACGGTGCCAACTAGATACTGACGATGGTCACGGTAGGGAAGCGGGTTTCCCCGCTCCCCCCGCGCAGATCCCGGCGTGCGCTGCTAACGCACCGGGCTCCTCCCTCGGGTCAAACGTCAGACTGTGAGCGGTTTGGACGCGCTCAACGCCTGGCGCACTGCCGCCAACCAGATCGACGCGGCAATCCGGCTCAGTGTCCGGACCGCGGCTGCCCGACGGTTGTTCCCCTCAGGCCGGGCCCTTTCCTCCACAACCTCCGCCGGGAGCACGCTCCCCTTGTTCGGTCGCTTCCTCGGTACTATGGCCCAGTCCGACTCCTCACCCGCGTACATGTTCAGCGTGCGGCTCTCGCCTTCCTGAACCGGCCCAAACAAACAACCGGGCGCAAGTGAGGCCTCCCAGGTTCCGCACAAAGGACTTCTCCACACGCATGGGGTCTCCGACTGCGCAAGGTCCATCCCACACTCGCCATAATCCGCATGAGATGATGTTGCCTTCTCGTCAGCGAAATAGATGGGCACCTCGAAAAGGCCAGTTTCGCAGCTCAATACCCAGCTCGTGGTCTCCCCTGTGAACGCTTCACGTCAGCCCTCACGAACTGCCGCGCATCACTCGGGGCCGGAGCGGCTGGCTAAGCCTTACTCCGCAGGGGACTTGCACCTCCTATCCTTTGCCAGCTTATCCTGGCGCTCTCTCATGTTGGCTATTTTTGGAAGTGCCGGCTACACCGCTGCCACTTCTGCTTCGCCTCTGACAACAGACCTGCGATCGTGCACGCCAAGGCGTAGGTTTTGCTGAATAGGGCGGAGCACGTCCGCTCCGCCCTCAGGTTCAGACGTCAATTTTCTCGGCGATCTCCAATGCGTCGTCGATTTCGACGCCGAGGTACCTAACCGTGCTTTCAACCTTGGTGTGGCCAAGCAGTAACTGTACTGCACGAAGGTTTCCGGTTCGCCGGTAGATCCATGTCGCTACGGTGAGGCGAGCTCGACCGACGAAGCGATAACACCGCTCATCGACTCTGCTTTAACATTTCCGCAGAATGCATCATTGACCCCACCGTTGAGGAGACATTCATGGATGGTGCTGTGCCCGACCGCACGGGTCCTCCGACCCCTGAGCGAGTCGAGGTTTTGGTCGTCGGCGCGGGCCTAGCCGGGCTCTATATTCTTTACTGCCTGCGTCAGCGTGGACTGAGCGCGCGGGTCTTCGAGGCCGGCAGCAATGTCGGCGGCACCTGGTACTGGAATCGCTATCCGGGCGCACGCGTCGATGTCGAAAGCATGCAGTACTGCTACCACTTCTCGGACGAACTGACCGAGGAATGGGCCTGGTCCGAGCGGTTTGCGTCGCAGCCCGAACTGCTGCGCTATATCAACCACGTCGCGGACCGGTTCGACCTGCGCCAGGACATCCAGTTCGACACGCGCGTTACCTCGGCGGTGTTCGATGGCGACGCCAACCTGTGGACGCTGGAGACCGACCGGGGCGATGTGGCGCAGGCGCCTTACTGCATCATGGCGACCGGCAGCCTGTCGAAGCCGTACCGGCCACCGTTTCCCGGATTTGAGGACTTCGAGGGCGACGCCTACCACACCGCGACATGGCCGCACGAAGATGTCGACTTTAGCGGCAAGCGAGTTGGCATCATCGGTACAGGTTCGACGGGGATTCAGGCCATTCCCGTGGTCGCCGCGCAGGCGAAACACCTCACAGTTTTTCAGCGCACGCCGAACTACACAACGCCGGCACGCAACAGGCCGCTGGCGGTCAAAGAGCAGCGCAAGTTCAACGATAAGCACGCGCAATGGCGCGACGAGGTGCGGCGCAGCTTCGCGGCCATCACGGGCTTTTCTCTGCCGACCAAGTTCCCGGAGGAGGATACGCCGGAGGCCCGCCTTGCCCTGCTGGAGCAGCGGTGGAAGGAGGGCGGCATGCCGCCGGCCCTGCTAGCGACCTACAAAGGCATCAGCGTCGACGAGGGAGCCAACGCCGTCGTGGCGGATTTCGTACGGCGGAAAATCCGTGAGATCGTCAAGGACCCGGCTGTCGCCGAAAAACTCAGTCCGCCGGACGACCTGCCGATCGGCTCGAAGCGCCCGCCGATCGACACTGACTATTATGCAACGTTCAACCGGGACAATGTCACGCTCGTCGATGTGAAGCGTGCACCCATCGAACGGATCACCGCCAGCGGTATCAGGACCGGCGAGGCCGAGCACGACCTCGACGCCATAATCTTCGCCACGGGTTTCGACGCCATGACGGGGACCTTGCTGGCAATAGATATCCGAACGACCGGTGGTACGGCGCTGAAAGACGCCTGGACAGACGGGCCTTCGACCTATCTGGGACTGATGGTGAGCGGCCTTCCCAATCTTTTCATGATCAACGGACCCGGCAGTCCTTCGGTAAAGGCGAACATGATCGTCGCCCTGGAGCAGCATACCGACTGGATCATGGCGCTGCTGGACCACCTCGCGGCAACCGGGCTCGACCGGGTCGAAGCCGATGCGCAGGCGCAGTCTGAATGGGTGGAACATGTCCGCGTCGTTGCCGAAGCGACCCTGATGCCCAAGGCTGATTCCTGGTATGTCGGCGCCAACGTCCCGGGCAAGAAGCGCGTCTATATGCCCTATTTTGGCGGCTTCGACAGGTACTGCGACCTCTGTGAGACGGTCGCAAGAGACGGGTACCGCGGTTTCACACTCTCTCGCCACAGCGGAGACTGACCGGTATTGCGACGCGGTGCGACACACAGAGATCCGCCGCGACAACATAATCCGTCCGTTGCCTGAGTTTTTGGTGTGATGACTATTGGCGGCGGCTGGAGTTGCATAAATCAGCCTCCGTTAATCTCCTGAATAAGGACATGTGCTGGGTGTTCAAAAAACCCTATTGCGTAGCGTGTTCTCGATGCCTGTGTTTCTGCGGATATGAATTCACTTTCAGCATGTTCATTAATTATTTGTTTAAGTTCCATGGAGTGGTTTAAATCCACCGTTTTCTAAACGGTAAACAAACG
>CAYLTU010000311.1:2923-6174 GCA_964386465.1 uncultured Rhodospirillaceae bacterium | reverse complement strand
CGGTCTACTCTGTTACCTATGTCGCCGGTTCGGACCACCCTAGCCCTCCCCCGTCAAGGGGGAGGGTTTAACTTATTGAAACAATTAAACTATCCCTTCCCCCCTTGCGGGGGAAGGTTAGGAAGGGGGGTGAAACACCGTCGCCGCCATATTTCTCAGGGGTCTCCCCAAGGAGAGGGCAGGGTGATGTGGGGACGGCCGTGTTGTCCGTCTAGTGGTACTCCGCCGCCTTCGCCAGCGCCGCCTTGACGCTGTCGATGCCCGAGCCCGGCGCCTTGCAGGCCTCCAGCACGATGGCCTCGCGTTCGACGATCTTCTGCGCCGCGGCGGGGACCTCGCGGGCGACGCTCATCGGAATGACGACGGCGCCGTGCTGGTCGGCATGCACCAGGTCGTTCGACTGCACATCCATGCCGTGGATCGAGACCGGTGTGCCGAAATCGACGAGATGCACGTGGGCGTGCGACGGCCCGATATTGCCGGCGAGCAGTTGGAAGCCTTCCGCGCAGTCGTCGATGTCGCGGATGCTGCCGCTGGTGACGACGCCGATGCAGCCGATCGCCTTGTGGATATTGGTATTGACCTCGCCCCAGAACGCGCCGTAGCCGGGCTGCGTGTCGATATCCTCGATGATCGAGATCGTCGGGCCGGCCGCGTCGGCGACGTATTCGTAGTAGGCGACGCGATCTACGACGCCGGGTTGCGCCGGTCGCATCGAACGCTGCCGCGCGGTGCGCGCATAGCCGACGATCGGCGGCAGCTGCGGCCGTGGGCAGACCAGCGGCGTGGTCGTGAAGCCGATCGCCCGGCGTTCCGGGGCGACGATCTCAAGCGCGTTGCAGACGGTCGGCGTGTCGAGCGCGCGCAGCGCGTCCAGTTCGGCTTCGGTCAAGGGCTGGTCGGTCATTTTTGCGATACTCCCTGATTGCGTTTGGCTGACCATCCGATCTTTTCGCCGCCGGCGCAAGCGACGCTTGCGGGCGAAATCGCAATGCCTATACTGCGCCGCCGCAATTGCCGTGGAGGGCTCGTGACATGTCCGACAAACCGACGCCGGAGAACGTGAACAAGGTGGTGCTCGCCTATTCGGGCGGGCTGGATACGTCGGTCATCCTGCGCTGGCTGCAGGACGAATATCAGTGCGAAGTGGTGACCTTCACGGCCGATCTGGGTCAGGGCGAGGAGTTGGAGCCGGCGCGCAAAAAGGCCGAGATGATGGGCGTGAAGGAGATCTTCGTCGAGGATCTGCGCGAGGAGTTCGTGCGCGACTACGTCTTCCCGATGTTCCGCGCCAATGCGGTCTATGAGGGCACCTACCTGCTCGGCACCTCTATCGCGCGGCCGCTGATCGCCAAGCGCCAGATCGAGATCGCGCGCGAGACCGGCGCCGACGCCGTGGCGCATGGCGCGACCGGCAAGGGCAACGACCAGATCCGTTTCGAGCTGGGCTATTACGGGCTCAACCCGGACATCAAGGTGATCTCGCCCTGGCGCGAATGGGACCTGACAAGCCGCACAACGCTTATCGAATATGCCGAGAAACACCAGATTCCCGTGCCCAAGGACAAGCGCGGCGAGGCGCCGTTCTCGGTCGACGCCAACCTGTTGCATATCTCCGCCGAAGGAAAGGTGCTTGAGGACCCGGCCGAAGAAGCCGAAGAATACGTCTATTCGCGCACCGTTCGGCCGGAGGACGCGCCCGACACGCCGACCGTTGTCGAGGTCGGCTTCGAGAAGGGCGACCCCGTCTCCGTCGACGGCGAGGCGCTGTCGCCGGCCAGCCTGTTGACCCGGTTGAACGAACTCGCCGGCGCCAACGGCATAGGCCGGCTCGATCTTGTCGAGAACCGCTTCATCGGCATGAAATCCCGCGGCATCTACGAAACGCCGGGCGGCACCATCCTGCTGGCTGCGCACCGCGCCATGGAATCGATCACGCTCGACCGCGGCGCCATGCATCTGAAGGACGAGATCATGCCGCGCTACGCGGAGCTGATCTATAACGGCTTCTGGTTCTCGCCCGAACGCGAGATGCTGCAGGCGCTGATCGACACCAGCCAGACCCACGTCAACGGCTCGGTCCGCCTCAAGCTGTACAAGGGCGCCATCCACACCATCGGCCGCAGCAGCCCCGACAGCCTGTACAGCCTGGAGCACGTCACCTTCGAGGAAGACGCGGTCTACGACCAGCGCGACGCGGAAGGCTTCATCAAACTGAACGCGCTGCGCCTGCGCCTGGCGAACAAGCGCGGGGGCTAGGCCTCTACTGCAGCGCCGGCACCCCGAACAGGGAGCCGTGCGCCGCGAGGAAGACGACGTAGACAGCCAGCCCGGCCAGGGGCCGCGTGAGGCCGATGCCGGCCCAGTCGATTCTGGAGCGGCCCTGGATCACCGCCAGGAACGGGATCGCCGAGGTGCTCATCGCGACCGGTCCCCAGCCGGCACCCTCGGTTTCCCGCCGTCGGTGATCGATATGCGCCATACCGCCCAATGCCAACACAACCAGTCCGCCGAACAGGATCAGGCTCGCCAGGTCGCCATTGGCGATCATGTGCGCGACGCCCCACAGCGCGACGCCCCACAGGAAGGGGTGGCGGGTGATGGTCGCGATGCCGCGCACCGGGTGCGGATCGTCGAGCAGTTTTTCGCCGCCGACACCGGTGGCGATGCGCGTCGTGACGCCCACTACCACGAACAACGACGCGAAGGGCATCACGATGATGGGCACGTAACGCAACGGCTCGCTGAGACGCCAGAGTTCGACATAGGGCGCTGCGCCATAGGCGTAGAGCATCCAGACGAAGGTCGCGATGGCGAACAGGGCGTAGATGCCGCGGAATCCGTTCTCGCCCAAGGTTCCCGCGAGCCCGCGGCGCACCGGCAGGCTCGACAGGATGAAATGTCCGCCGACGAATGCGGCGGCGGCGAGCGCCAGACTTTGGATCGTGCCGAGCATGAGTACGATATTAGCGGCATGGCTGTCGGCGTCCAGTCCAGACCGGCTTATGTTGCCATGGTTCTTGCCGGAGGCCGCGTGCTAGAAGGGCACTATGACGGAAAAAAATGAACAGCCGGAACGGAAACCGGACCCAATCGTCGAGGCCATACTCGATACGCTGGGCGCCCTGGCGCCCGGTAAATCGGCCTCGCCGATGGATATCGCCCGCGCATTCGCAGCGGCGCGGGCCAAACCCGGCGACCGGCCGGACGCGTGGCGGCGCTATCTGAACGCGGTCAAGCAGCAGATGGTG
>CAYLTU010000311.1:0-2823 GCA_964386465.1 uncultured Rhodospirillaceae bacterium | reverse complement strand
TGGCGATCGGCGGCGGGGCGACCCTGCTGGTCGGCATGGGCATCGGGCGTTTCTCCTATACGCCCTTGATCCCCGCCATCATCCTCGACGGATCGTTGAGCGAGGCGGAGGCCGGGTATGTCGGCGCCTTCAATCTGGGTGGCTATCTGCTGGGCGCGCTTGCCGTGCCGTTCCTGCGCCGGCGCTACCGTACGCTGCCGGTGCTCAAGGCGGCGCTACTGATCTCGCTGGTCTGCCTCGTTGCCAGTATTTTCCCGCTGGGGTTCTACTGGCTCGTCTGGTGGCGTGGGCTGGTGGGGATCACGGTCGCCGTCCTGATGATCTACAGCCTGTCACTAGTGACCACGTCGGTTCCCGGCGACAAATTGGGCAAGGCGACAGGTGTTGTGTTTACGGGTGTGGGAACCGGCATACTGATGTCCGGGACCCTGGTACCCACCTTGCTGGACTATGGGCTAGCCGCGGCCTGGGCGGGACTGGCGGTGGTCGGCGCCATCGGGGTCGGTCTCGGCTGGTGGGGATTGGCGGTCGCGCGCGAAGCGGCGGAGCCCGAAACCCAGGCCCCCCCGCCCTGGCGCCGGGACTCGTCGCGTTTGGTTGTGGCGCAGGGTCTGTTCGCCATCGGGCTCGTGCCGCACTCGATCTACTGGGTCGACTACATCGCGCGCGGGCTCGATCTGGGGATCGGGCAAGGCGGCGTGCAGTGGGTGCTGGTCGGAATCGGGGCTGTGGGCGGGACCTATCTATGCGGCTGGCTCGCAGACCGTATCGGGTTCGCCTCGGCATTGGTCCTGGTCTTCGCCGTGCTGGCGGCCGGGATCGCCATTCCGGTGCTCTATCCGGGTTCCCTGATTCTGATCGCCTCGTCGCTGATTTTCGGCGCGCAGCCGGGCCTGTCGGCGGTGATCTCGGGCCGCGCGCGGCAGGTCGTCGGCGCCCGCAACATGCCGCATGTCTGGCGCCGCATGGTGCTGTCGGTCGGGGTTTCGCAGACGGTGGGGGGTTACGCGCTGGTCGCGCTGTTCAACGCGACGGGAAGCTATACGGCGGTGTTCCTGATCGGAGGCGCGGCCATGGCGCTGGGTGCAATTCTGTCGTTGCCGGTCTGGGAACGAAAAGCCTAGAGGTCCGGCTCGGCGATGCCCGCTTGGCGGCAGGCGGCGATTACCGTGTTGCGCAGCAGCACGGCGATGGTCATCGGGCCGACGCCGCCCGGCACCGGGGTGATCGCGCCGGCGACCTCGGCCGCCTCCGCGAAGGCGACATCGCCGACCAGCCGCGTCTTGCCTTCTTCCGCGCCCGGCACCCGGTTGATGCCGACATCAATGACGGTCGCGCCGGGCTTGACCCAGTCACCGCGGATCATCTCCGGCCGGCCGACGGCGGCGACCAGGATATCCGCGCGGCGGCAGACGGCGGGCAGGTCGCGGGTGCGGGAATGGGCCACGGTCACCGTGCAGTTCGCGCCGGTCAGCAGGGCCGCCATCGGTTTGCCCACGATGTTGGAGCGGCCGACGATGACCGCTTCCAGGCCGGACAGGTCGCCCAGCCGGTCCTGCAGCATCATCAGGCAGCCGAGCGGCGTGCAGGGCACCATCGCCGGCGCGCCGGTCGCCAGCCGGCCGGTATTGATGACATGGAAGCCGTCGACATCCTTGTCCGGGTCGACGGCGTCGATGACGGCTTGTTCCTCGATGTGATTGGGCAGGGGCAGCTGCACCAGGATGCCGTGGACCGACCCGTCGGCATTCAGTTTGGCGATGAGACCGAGCAGGTCTGCCTGCGTCGTGTCGACGTCCAACCGGTGCTCGAAACTTTCCATGCCGCAGGCGACCGTCTGTTTCGCCTTGTTGCGGACATAGACTTGGCTGGCGGGATCCTCGCCGACCAGCACGACCGAGAGGCCGGGCGTCAGGCCGTGATCCTGTTTCAAACCGCCAACCGCGACGGCGATGCGGGCGCGCAGTGCTTCCGCGAAGGCCTTGCCGTCGATGATGTTCCGTTCAGCCATGATACACCGTAATCCAGTCTTCCAGAGTTCTTTGCAGCGTATCCGGATCGCCCGCAACCGCAACCAGTTTGCGGCGGCCGGTCGCGCCGGACACCACGCGAAGGGAGGATTTAGGCAGCCGCCAGGCCTTGGCCAGCATCGCCAGAAGGGCGGCGTTCGCCTTGCCCCGCTCGGGCGCCGCCGTCACGCTGGCCTTGAGCGCGACGGCGCCGTCGGCTTGCGCCGCGAGTCCCGCGATTCGGCTCGCCTTGGCTTTCGGTGTCAGCCGGACCGCCACTGTGATCCCATCCCGCACGCGCCGGATCGGCGTCGAGTCCACTATCGGGCGTATTCGAACAGCAGGCTGCGGATGAACAGCAGCAGCAGTATCAGAACGATCGGCGAAACGTCGATGCCGCCGAGATTAGGCAGGAAACGGCGGATTGGCGCCAACGCCGGCTCGGTGACGCGGTACAGGAAGTCGCCGATCGTGTAGACGATCCGGTTCTGCGTGTTCACCACGTTGAACGCGACGAGCCAGCTCAGGATGGCGGAAATGATCAGGCACCAGATGTAAAGCGTTATGACGGTGTCGATCAGCCAAAGGATTGATTGCATAGCGCGTGTCGCCCGGCGGTTGGAACGATTCTGGCGGTGAAACTACCGCTTGCGGCAAGAGCGTGGCAAGCCCGAGAATGCGTGATGGTGGCGGCCCGGAACACTTGACAGTATCCCTTGCCGCACACATATTCCGGCCACTTCGACCGGGCTCAGGAATTTTGGCCCGGCTGGTGCGGGGCCGTAGCTCAGATGGGAGAGCGTCGCGTTCGCAA
>CAYLTU010000310.1:0-6203 GCA_964386465.1 uncultured Rhodospirillaceae bacterium | reverse complement strand
GTTCGAGGCGTCCCGACGTGCCGTCGACCAGCCCGATCTGGGGCGAGGCCTCCAGAAGCCGGCGTTCCAGGTCCGGCGTGTGAATCAGGTCTTCGTTTCCGGTCATGACGGCCAGTGCCGCCGCCACCGCGTAGCATCCCCAATTGGAAACGCCGACCGGAAACAAAATGTCGGTCGCGATTTCCGAACACAGCACGGCGCCATGCGGGATATGCGCGGCGACGGCCTCGGGAATGGCGCCCATGCCGATCTCGTTGCCGCCATCGCCGATCCCGATCGTCGGAATGCCGGCTTTCGCCGCCTCGAGCACGACATGGTCGAGCCGCGCGCGGCCTTCGCTGTAGTCCTCGCCGCGCGCGTTGCGGTAGGTCCCGTCCTTCGTCAGACCGGACCTTTCGACGGATATGACCGCTTTCGGGCCGGTTTCCGCAATCAAGGCGGCCGCATGGGCCCTTGCTTCGCCATCGTCGATTTTCCCGCCTTCGACCACCGCGACACTGGTGTAGCGCGGCGTCTCGACGGCGATCCGGGCCTGGTCGCGGGTCACGGCATTCGGCCCGGCGACGCGGGTTATCGCCGCCATCTTGTCGCATATCGTCTCATCCACCAGGATCAGCGGTATAGCGTTGAAACCGTGCGTTATGGCCCGCGCCAGGGAGGCGACACCGACCGGCCCGTCATTTTCCGCAATCGCCGACGACACGCCGGCCCGGGTCAGCGATCCGGTAATGAGGATGACGGTATCGCCCCTTTCCAGCGTCGACAGCGGCCGCGCCGCGGCGGCGGAAATCGGTTCGCCGGCCATGGCGCGCGCCGGCTCGTACAGGCCGGCCATGCCGCGCTGCCCCATGTCGAGACTGACGATCCGGTCGATCAATTCATACATCATTTTGATTGCTCCATGCCGCCACGCAGAGGCAGCGATTGTTCACCCAGGACGTCCTGAAGAACGACATCGCGGACTTCATTCTCGTCGAGACGGTATTCCGCGATCCGTGCCGCACTTTCAGCCATGATCGCATCGACATTCTGCAGCATTTTCAGTCGCTTAAAAATATCGGGACGGCGTAGCCCCATGGACTCGCCGATCAGTTCCATGAAGTTCACGACCTCGAACGGCCAGTCCTTCTCGTGCGCGCAAAGATCGCGGTGACAGGCATGGTACACGCCCGCGAGCGTCGTCACGCCGGCCCGCGCCGCGGCTTCGAGTTGGGCTTCGTGCCAGTCCCTGCGGGTGTCGGGCGCGCCCTTCAAGGCAGTGCACATGTAACCGATCCGAGGTTGCTCCAAATCGACATATTCGAGACCCGGTATCGCCTTCAGCAGCGCGATGACCGCCTCCGTCACCCCCATGGCGCCACTGTGCTCGTGCAGGCCGACGCGCTTGTTCACCGGATTGACCATGAGGGGCCTCAACGCGTCGAGCCGGCCCAGCAGGTAGGTCGCGAACATGGTCATGCCGAAATGATCGCTGTTTTCCCGGGCCGGCAAGACGGATTCGCCGAGCTGGATCTGGCAGGTCGGGCACCAGGACAGCACCTGCGCCGCGCCCGTGCCGAAAAACCGATCCACCGTGCCATTGCCCTGCCGCCCGGCATTCGAGGCGTCGCCGGCGCGCATCTGGATGATGCCGCAGCAGTCGCCGGGCCCGCCATAGACTTCGTAATCGACGCCGAGCCGGTCCATTATATCGAAGCACAACAATACGATGTGTGGTGTCTTCAATACGTTGCAGCCGGTGTAGAAGACAAGATCGGGCGGCGGCTTGCCTTCCGGCCGCGGCGCGCGCGTGACCCGGTCGAGCTGCTCCGGCGGCAACTGCAGGCGGGAAAGCACCCGGACCGAACGCGCCATTTTCTGGAAATCCACCTTGCCCTTTTCGCGAACGGCGGTTTCGTCCTGATCCCGCTTTCTCGCGAGCCGCGCCAAATGGATCATCAGCCGCGGATTAACGCCGTCGCCGCAGGCCTCGATGCAGGTGCCGCTGCCGGAACAGGCCGTTATCCAGGCTTCCGCGGCTTCCGGGCCCTGGCCCGTCCGCAAAATATTCAGGACGCCCGAGGCGACCGCTGCGGAGTCGCCAACATCGAGCCCAACGGAGGTGGGCATGGGACAGACTTCGACGCACCGGCCGCAACGTGTGCATCGGGAGACGATTTCTTCCGCCTGATCCGCCAGCGATTCCAGGAATTTCATCTTTCTTCGACTTTCCATCAGCCTGGATCAGATCGGGGCTTGTTGGAATCGCTTACAGCGATCCAACAACCGCGTGAATCTGATCTAACTTTTTGATAATAGAGCACCTTCACAGGATTAGATGGAACCGGTAACGGTTCCATCTAATCCTGATGTGCTCTAGCGAACAATACCGAAAGCCGTCGTTCGAGCGAAATTTTATGGGCACTAAACTAAAATACCGCACAACGTACCCGAAATGGGTGATTTCCAGACGGCTGATACCGCGTATCTAAAGCGGAGAATTTGATATCGGTTGAAACTTGTTACGGGGAAAGTTCATGAATAATTCAGCGACTTGGGCGATCACTCTGGGGCTTTTCACGGGCTTCTTCGGCACATCCGCACTGTTCATGGCGATGTACTGGGGCTAACCAGGAATTACAGACGCATAACGAACCAGGACACTCCATCCTAAAGAAAGCGGCGGATTTCCGCCGCTTTTCGTTTTAGAGCGAATCAGGATCGATGGTAATCGCCTTTAGCGATTACCATCGATCCTGTTTCTTTGCTCTATCTATCAAGAGCGAGCGGATTCACAGAATTGATGCCTTGCATCAATTCTGATCCGGTCTGGTACCAGCAAATGCAAATAGCGCGGGAACACACCCGCCCCGCCTGTCTATACTCCCGGCGTCATCACCAGGTACGAGGCGCAGGGAATGAGTTGGGAACGGGAAGTCCGGGATATCGAGGAAAAGCGGAAGCTTGCCCTGGAACAGGGCGGGCCCGCGGGCGTCGACCGGCAGCACAATGCCGGCCGGCTGACGATCCGCGAGCGGATCGACGCGCTGATCGATCCCGGCAGCTTTCATGAGATGGGCGCCGGCGCCGGCGTGGCGGAACGCAACCCGGACGGATCGATCGAGTCCTTTTCACCGGCCAATTTCGTCCTCGGTTTCGGCGATATCAACGGCCGGCGCTCCATCGTGGGCGGCGAGGATTTCACCCTGCGCGGCGGATCGCCCAACGAAGCCGGATTGCGCAAGAGCCTCTATGCCGAGGAACTTGCCTGCCAGTACCGCGTGCCCCTGATCCGGCTGCATGAAGGCGGCGGCGGCAGCGTCACCGGCGCGGGCGGCAAGACCGTCGGCACCCCGCCCTACACGCCGCCGCGCTTTCAGTCCGTCGCCCGCGCCATGGCCACGGTTCCGGTCGCCACGGCGGCGATGGGCCCCGTCGCCGGCCTGCCCGCCTCGCGCCTTGTCGCCTCGCATTTCTCGGTCATGAGCCGCAAGACGGCGCAGGTGCTCATCGCCGGCCCGGCCGTCGTCAAGCGCGCCTTGCACGAGGACAAGACCAAGGAAGAGCTCGGCGGCGCCAAGGTCCACACCCGCAACGGTGTCGTCGACAACATCGCCAAGGACGAAGCGGACGCCTTCGCGCAGATCCGCCGGTTCCTCGACTACATGCCGCAAAACGTGTGGGAATTACCGCCGCGCCGCGACAGCGACGACGACCCCGACCGCCAGGACGAAGAGTTATTGTCCGTCATCCCGCGCGACCGGCGGCAGATTTTCGACGTCCGCAAGATGATCGACATGATCCTGGACAAGGGCAGTTTCTTCGAAATGGCGCGCGACTTCGGCCGCGGCCAGGTCATCGGGCTCGCCCGCATGAGCGGTCAATCCGTCGGCGTCCTGGCCAACGACGGCCGCTACTACGCCGGCGCCATGACGGCGGCGGGGGCGCAGAAGGTCCGACGCTTCGTGGAGATGTGCCAGACCTTCCATCTGCCGGTCATCTCCCTCGTCGACGAGCCCGGTTTCATGATCGGCAGCGAATCCGAGCGGCTCGGCGCCATCCGCTACGGCACGGCGACCGTGCTGACCGTGGCCGACTGCCAGGTCCCCTGGGCCTCGGTCGTGGTCCGCAAATCCTATGGCGTGGCGCAGGGCGCGCATTACGGCCCGAACGCCTATGTCCTGGCCTGGCCGTCGGCCGAGATGGGCGCGCTGCCGGTCGAGGGCGGCGTCGCCGTCGCCTTCGGCCGCGATATCGCCGCGGCGGAAGATCCCGAAGCGCGACGGCTCGAACTCGAGGAGAAGATGGCCGAACGCACCCGGCCCAACGCGCGGGCGGAATCCTTCTCGATGCACGAGCTGATCGACCCGCGCGAGACCCGCCCTCGCCTCAGCCAATGGATCGAATGGATCCAGCCGCTCCTGCCCGGCCTCGTCGGTCCGGTCAGTTTCCCGGTCCGGCCGTAGGCGAATGGAGGCTGCCATGACGGGAAACGGGCCACGCCGCAATGAAGACGAATTGGTGCGGATCAAGGCGATCGCCGGCACAGAGGCGGACGGACCGGTCCTGATGCTGAACCTCAACCGCTACACCGATGCGGCGGGATATCCGGACGGCGATCTGTACCGGCGCTACATGACCGTCCTGGACGACTTGCTGCCGAAGGTCGGCGGCAGGATCCTCTGGCGTACGAGGGTCCTGGGACAGGCCGTCGGGGAACAGGCGGTCGACGAAATTCTTGCCGTATGGTACCCGAGCCACCAGGCCTTCGTCGATTTGCCGCACGCGCCCGGAGGGGAGGAGAACTTCCAACTGCGCCAAGAATGCGTCGCCGAGGCGGTGATCCACCGCTGCCGGGGCGACCTGGCCCCTTTGGACGGCATTTGAGCCGGTCGGAATAAGCCTGATTCCGGCGGCGATCTCCTTCGCCGAAATCGCCCGGCTTTACAGGCAGTTCCCTTCGCCATGACCCTATCCCCGACAACAATCCACTTCTGGCAGGTCAACCGGTGGGTTTGCTTCGCAGGCATAGCCGTTCTGATCGGTGCCGTTTGCCTGTCGTTGTTTTTCGCCGCTGGGATGAAAACCGCGGAGGATCGCGATGCCCTCCAGCAAGTTCAGTTGGTATCGCTTCCGGCGGTGCGCATTTCAGGCCATGTCCAACCGATATTTATCAAACGGATCGACACCGACCTCTCGGCCCTGCCGCCCGCCGAACGAAAACAGGCCTTTATCCGTATGCTCCTGCCCCTCGTCGCGCGCGAAAACGATCGAATACAGGCTCTGCGAAAAAGACTGGAACAGGGCGCCTTACCGGCAACAATATCGGCGGATTATTTGAAACCGATCACCAAAGATCATGGCGTTCAATCCGGCGACCGTGAACATTTGGAACAATTTCTCGACATCATCCCGGCCTCGCTGGTCATTGCCCAGGCGGCGTTGGAAAGCGGCTGGGGCACTTCGCGTTTTGCGCTAGAGGGAAACAATCTGTTCGGCATGCAGACCTACGACGACGGCGTGCCGGGAATTGCACCGGCCGGCGCGACGGGCTTCAAGATCATTCGGTTCGGATCGCTGGGCGACGGCGTGGCCGCGTACATGCGCAATTTGAATACCCACGATGCCTATCGAGCATTGCGAAAAGCCCGGACGGCATTGCGCCGCGAAGGCAAGCCCGTCTCGGGACCGGCCCTGAGCAATTGGCTGACGCGTTATTCGGAAATCCCGGAAACCTACGGAAAGCTGTTGCGCGACATCATCGCCCGCGAAAATCTGGTGCCCTTCGACAATGTCCGGATTGGCGTCGACGGTTAGGGCGCTTCGACCTTCGCTTTCGCCGCCGCCTTTTTACGGGGACGCTACCTTTTTATCGTTCGAAGTCCTTGGTCGTTTTCCCGTGGCCGGTACCGGAGCGCGCCACCTGATTACGTAAACCGGCGTAGAAGTGTCGAATTTCTTTACACTCATGAAATCTTCGCGGAAACGGAAGCGTATTATGGTAAGTATTTATAAACCTTAATATTTTTATGGTTTTTCGATCCCGCATTGGCCTAGCAACTGTGATTCTGGCGTCGGAATACTTTACAGTTTAGCTCCCGGCCTTGAATGCTGCGCCTGTAAGTTATTAAAAACATGCAACCTTTATTTATGGCATGGTAATTGCGTATAAATATCGAAAATAGAACGCAAACGCTGCGAAGCAAGGCGATTGGCGTTAAAGG
>CAYLTU010000309.1:0-6243 GCA_964386465.1 uncultured Rhodospirillaceae bacterium | reverse complement strand
CCCTCCCCCATCGAGGGGGAGGGGAAATTTGAGTATGGCTAAATCTATAAGGTCCCTTCCCCCTTGAGGGGGGAAGGTTAGGAAGGGGGTGGACGGCGATTCGGTGGCTTTTTACCGCGTCCCCTAAAGCCCCAGCACGTGCTTGGCGATGATGTTGCGTTGGACTTCGCTCGAGCCGGCGTAGATCGTGGCGGCGCGCTGGTTGAAGTATTTCGCGCTCGCCGTCACGCCGTGTTTCGGGGCGATCGGGTCGACATTGGCGCCGGGCGTATAGGCGTCGGGCTGGAAGACGTTTGAATAGTAGCCGATCGCCCGCATGGTCAGCTCCAGGGTCTGCTGCAACAGCTCGGAGCCGCGCAGCTTGAACATGGAAGACGCGGTGCCCGGGTTCTGGCCCTGGCTGAGCGCGCTCATCACCCGCATCTCGGTGAATTCGTTCGCCTGCACCTGGGTTTCCAGATGGCTCAGCTGGCGGCGGAAATCGTCGTCCTCGATCAACTTTTCACCGCCGCCGGCTTCCTCGCCGGCGATATCGCGCAGCCTAGCGAGGCTGGCCTTGACCGGCGGCGTGTAGGCGATGCCGCCGCGTTCGAACTCCAGCAAATACTTGGCCACGGTCCAGCCCTTGTTCTCCGGACCGACGCGGTTCGCCTGCGGCACCCGCACATCCTCGAAGAAGACCTGGTTCAGCTCGTGCTCGCCGGAGAACATGACGACCGGCTCGACCTTGATGCCCGGCAAATCCATGTCGAACAGCAGGAAGCTGATGCCCTCCTGTTTCTTGCCCTCGGTCGAGGTGCGCACCAGGCAGAAGATCTTGTCGGCGTAATGCGCGCCGGACGTCCAGATCTTGCTGCCGTTGAGGATGTAGTCGTCGCCGTCCGCCACCGCGCGGGTCTGCAGGGAGGCCAGGTCGGAGCCCGATCCCGGCTCGGAATAGCCCTGGCACCACTGGAACTCGTCCTTGAGGATGCTCGGCAGCACTTCGGCCTTCTGTTCCTCGGTGCCGTATTTCATGACGACGGGGCCGACCATGCGGATGCCCATATTGTTGATCGTCGGCGTGCCCGCCATGGCGCATTCGGACTCGAAGATGTACTTCCGCACCGTGTTCCAGCCGGGACCGCCGAATTCGGCCGGCCAGTTGTGGCAGAGCCAGCCCTTCTCGGCGAGCTTCTTGGTCCAGCGCTGCGCCATCTCCGGCATCGTACGCACGCCTGGCGTCAGCCGCGCGCCTTCGCGGATGTCGTCGGTCAGTGCGGTGTCGAGAAAGGCGCGCACCTCGTCCCGGAATGCGAGGTCCGCGTCGCTGAGATTGATGTCCATGGGGCCGCTCCTGCCAATTTCCTGCACTCCGGAATATCGGGGACCGACGCGCCACGGTCAAGGGAGCGGGGTTTTTACGACTCCAGAAATTCCTTTATGTGGGTCGAAAGCTCCGGCGTCCGCAGATAGCCGTAGGATTTGTGGTGGTTGGCCTTGCCGGCCGGGCTCTCGTAGCGGTTCGCGACAAGATCGTCTTCGACCTGCACGCCGCGTTTGTTCTTGCCGTAATCATCCTTGAGATGCACGTCGAGCGCGACCGGGTCCTTGCGGTCGGCATAGTTCACCCAGCGGCCGGTTACCACGGTGGGGGTGCGGACGCGGTTCTTCTTGAGGCCGGAATAGGCCCGCTCGTCGATGATATTCTTTTTCACATGCGGCAGGCCGAGCGGCGAGCCGATTGTGATGAACTGGCTCAGCTCGAAATCGGGATCGGACCGGCCGATATCGCGCAGCACGTCGTAGGCGATGATCGTGCCCATGGAATGGGCGATCAGCATGATCTCCTTGCCCTTGAGCGGCAGCAGCGCGTTCTTCAACTCGTCCATCAGTACCGTGCGGGCGAGAACGGCTTTCTTCGGTTTCGACCTGTCGCCGATCTTGCGCGTCTCGTCATAGTAAAAATCAAGGTCTTTCAGGACCTTGCCGAGAACCCAGTCGGCTAGCCCCTCCATATTGAACTTTTCCTTGGCGACATCGATGCCGGCCCCGAACAGGCCCAATACGCTGGCCATGACCGTATCGGTGACGCCGTCCTCATGAAGCTCGAAGGGCCCCGGGGCCCCGTCGATATAGGGTTCGTCATTGTACAGTTTGTCGAAAGAGAACAGCGGGTCGTCGTGCTGTTGGGTGTGGTACAGCAGGTCCGCCCAATAGACCATCTTGTAGTCGAAGGCCGGGGTGCGGACATTGCAGTTCTTCCGCAATCCCTCTTTGATGGAGTCGATCCAATATTTTTTGAGGACCGTCCGCTTCGGCTTGTTGGCTAGACCGTGAATGCCGACGATGACCTTTGCCATGATGCCGCTCCCACTATCCAGTTCATGCAATTTAAAATTGTCGCGCCGCGCATTCCGGTTGTCAACATCGCGCCGCCGCGGTCCCGTGCGGATGGACGGGCCGTGCCTGCCTGTGACAGGATCGAGGCGCCACGTCAGGGAGGAAAGAGATGCAGATCGGCGCCGCGATGTTCTTCACCGACTATTCGATCACCGCCCCGGTTCTGGGCCGGGCGCTGGAGGAGCGCGGCTTCGAGTCGCTGTGGGCGCCGGAGCATTCGCATATCCCGGTCGGCACGAAATCCTCCTTCCCGCTGTGGGACGAAATTCCCAAGAAATATTACGACGTGATGGACCCGTTCGTGACCTTGAGCGCCGCCGCCGTCGCGACCGAGACCCTCAAGCTCGGCACCGGCATCTGCCTCGTCATGCAGCGCGACCCGATCCAGACGGCGAAGCTGGTCGCCTCGATCGACCGGGTCTCGAACGGCCGCTTCCTGTTCGGCGTCGGCAATGGCTGGAACGCCGAGGAGATGGCCGACCACGGCACGGCATACAAGACCCGCAACAAGCTGGCCCGCGAGCGCATCGAGGCGATGAAAGAGATCTGGACGCAGTCGAAGGCCGAGTACCACGGCGAGATGGTCGATTTCCCGCCGATGATGATGTGGCCGAAGCCGGTCCAACAGCCCTATCCGCCGGTCATCGTCGGCGGATCCTGGCCCTATGCGGCCAGGCGCGCGGTGCGCTACGGCGACGGCTGGATCCCGCACGCCGCCCTGCCGCCGCACGACGACGTGACCGACTTCATCCCGGAATTCCAGCAGATGGCCAAGGACGCCGGCCGCGACCCGGCCGAATTACCGGTGACGGTCTGGGGCGCCAAGCCCGACCTCGCCCAGTTCGAACGGCGCCGCGAGCGCGGCGTGGCGCGGGTGGTGATCTCGCTCGATTCGGAGCCGGAGGACGAGATCCTGCGCCAGCTCGACATGTGGGCGGAACTGGTGGCGAAGCTGGAATAGGGGAGCCCTCCGCCAAAATAACCGCCAGTCCCTTGCATAGCCGGTTCAGACGCAACGCCGAACCGCACCGAAAGGGACAGGATCATGATGCGCTATGCGGAACACGCGCCCGACCCGCCGCGCGACCACGCCGCGTTCGAAAGCTTCATCCGCGAACTGGACGCCGGCTGCGTGCCGCTGCCGTTGGAGCCGGAGCCGGAAGACGACATATTGCGGCAGCTCGACTGCTGGCCGGCGATCGAGGCGGCGCTGGGATAGCGGCGGCGGAGTCGCTAACGGAACAGCAGGCGGAAATTTCGGGCGCCGTGCACGACGCGTGGCACCTCGACCGCACCGCGCTTGATGCGATAGACGATGAGATATCGCCGGAAGGGCAGGCCGCGATAGCCGTTGCCGAGTTCGGGACGCTTCCGCCCCATCTCCGGCATCGCCGCGAGGCGCTCGCAATGGGTTACCAAGTCGGCGATGAACCGGATCGCGGCGGTGGGATCGTCTTCGGCGATATAGCGCCGGATGTCGCGCAGATCGGCAAGCGCGGGATCCGAAAAGCGGAGGTCAGCCACCCCAATCCTGCGGCCCGAAATCGTCCTCGTGGTCGCGCCTCAGGATCGCGGCGACGGCGTCCAGCGTATGCAATTCGCCGCGATCCGCCGCCAGCGCGCCCGCTTCGATCTGACGCCGCACCTCGGCCAGCGCGCCTTCCTCTTCTTCCAGCAGCCGGACGGCCGCCGCCAGCGCATCCGTTTCCGACGCGTAGCGCCCACTTTCGACGAGGCGGCCGACGACCGCTTCGATGTCCGGGGAGAGGGTAATATTCATGCCACATTGTTCCCCATTTGTTTCGAATTGACAAGGTGCTTGGTGCGACCCCGCCGTTGCCGAGCCGACCGGCGGAACAAATTGCGGGCGCTCGGCGTCCACGTTTGCCAATTCGCAATAGTCCCCCGGACAGGTTGAAACGTCGGCGAAAGCGTTTCAGGATGGACGGGAGGGAGAACGCACGCATGCAATACACCACATTGGGCCGCACGGACCTGCGGGTCAGCGTCGCGGGGCTGGGCTGCGGCGGCAACAGCCGGGCCGGGATCGGTACCGGCAAGTCGCACGAGGAGGCGGCCCATATCGTCCGCGCGGCGCTTGATCTCGGCGTGACCTACATCGACACGGCGCGCAATTACGGTACCGAGCCCGTCGTCGGCATGGCGATCAAGGGCGTGCCGCGCGATTCGGTCGTGATCTCGACAAAATCGACCATCCGGGTCGAGGGCGAGCGCATCACGCCGGCGCAACTGGCCGACCATCTCGACCAGTCGCTGGGGCAACTCGGCACCGACTATGTCGACATCTACTACCTGCACGGCGTCGCGCTCGGCGACTACGATTACGCGCACGACGTGCTGGCGCCGGCGATGTGCAAGGAGCGCGACAAGGGCAAGTTCCGCTGGCTCGGCATCACCGAACCCGCCGCGAGCGACCCGGAACAGGCGGCGATGCGCCGCGCCGTGGACGACCCGGTCTGGGCCGTCGCCATGCTGGCCTTCCACATGATGCATCAGACGGCGCGCAGCGAAATCTTCCCCAAGACCCGGTTGCACGGCATCGGCACGGCGATGATGTATGTGGTGCGCAACATCTTCAGCAAGCCGGGCCTGCTGGCGGACACGGTGCGCGACCTGATCGACAGCGGCGCGCTGCCGCCCGGCGATCTCGACCCGGCCGACCCGCTCGGCTTCCTGGTGCATGAGGGCGGGGCGGAGAGCGTGATCGACGCCGCCTACCGCTTCGCCCGCCACCAGCCCGGCGCCGACACCGTCCTGTTCGGCACCGGCAACAAGGATCACCTGGCGGCGAACATCGAGTCGATCCTGCGCCCGCCGCTGCCGGAGGCGGATACGGCACGGCTGCACGCGCTGTTCGGCGCGCTGACGGGCGTGGGGCTGGATATTCCGGACCATATGCGCTGAACACCGGCAGGAACCCAATGATCTACGAGTTGCGCACCTACACCATGCAGCCCGGCATGGCGCCGTTCCACGCCAACAGCGCCGGCACGCTAGGCCGCGACATCCGCGGCGACGATTACGGTGTGCTCGTGGGCCACTGGCTGACGGAGATCGGGCCGCTCAACCAGTCGATGCACATGTGGGCCTACGACGATCTCAACGACCGCGCGGCGAAGAAGGCCGCGCTGGCGCAAAACGAACGCTGGCGCACCGAGTACCTGCCGCCGAACCGCGCGGTCATCCGGCGCCAGGACGTTCGTTTGATGAACGCCATCGTCGCGCCTAAACCGCCGGAAAGCCCTGGCAACATCTACGAATTCCGCAACTACCGACTGCGGCCGGGCGCCAGCGGCAAATGGTGCCAGGCCTTCACCGGCGCGCTGCCGGTGCGCGAGAAATACTCCAAACTCGTCGGCCTGTGGACGACCGAGGCCGGTCAGCCGAACGAAATTTGCCACATCTGGGCCTACAAGGACCTGGCCGCCCGCACGCAAGCCCGCGCCGCCGCGGCCGGCGACCCCGCCTGGCGGGCATTCCTGAAGGAAGGCGGCCCGATGATCGAAGAAATGTGGTCGACCCTGATGCTGCCGGCGGATCACTCGCCGCTTAGGTGACGCGGCCACTATGAACAAAAAACCTTCCGTGTCATCCCGGGCTTGATCCGGGATCCAGACCTGACCGTGCAATGTCGCCGGGATTATGGATCCCGCATCAAGTGCGGGATGACACCTTGGGTGCGGGATGACAGGGAGGGGGGACTATCCTTGCCAGAGGGGAAAGCCAGCGCCTACGCTAAGCCCAACGAAACTAAACCCGCCAGGGAGGGAGCCCCGCGATGATCTACGAACTGCGCACCTACACCACCAAGCCCGGACAGGCGATGGTCCATGTGAAGAA
>CAYLTU010000308.1:0-6310 GCA_964386465.1 uncultured Rhodospirillaceae bacterium | reverse complement strand
AAACTGTTACCCATGTCGCCGGTACAAACTGTTACCTATCTTCCCGGTCGGGCCCAAGGGGGGAAGGGATAACGAGCTCATATCAAATACTAATCTCCTCCCCCTCGATGGGGGAGGATTAAGGTGGGGGTGGACGGCGTAGAAGTTTCAAATATAAACACAGGTCTCCCGTTTACGGGAAACGACTCGTGCAAAACGGTGGTTGTTATATCATCGGGCCACCCAGCGAGGAGATTGTCATGAGCGAACGGGAACGCGGTGCGGCCTTCGTGGTGCAGCCGGACGAAGGGGAGAGCTACTGGCAGCCGGTGCCGGCGAACGGCTATGCCGAGGTGCTGGTTTCGAAGCGGGACGACCCGTCGATCGGCGCCCTGTCGTCCGGCATCCAGGTGATCGCGCCGGGCTGCCATATCCGCGAGCATCAGCACGGCGCCGAGCAGGAGCTGCTGTTCTTCTTCGAGGGCACCGGCAAGGTGCTGGTCAATGGCGAGGAACACCCGGTGCGGCCGGGCACCATGGTCTATGCCGGGCGGCTGAACACGCACAAGATCGTCAACGACACCGACGCGGACCTGAAGATGATGTGGGTCCTGGCGCCGGGCGGGCTGGAGGACTTCTTCGAGGCGATCGGAAGGCCGCGCGCGGCCGGCGAGACGGCGCCGGAACCCTTCGCGCGGCCCGAGAATGTCGCCGAGATCGAGGCGGCGACGGTGTTCGCGCCGATGGGCAAGGCGGATTGATGGCAATTGATGCCGCCGTCCACCCCCACCCTAACCCTCCCCCGTCGAGGGGGAGGGGATAATATTCTGATATCACTCAATTTTCCTTCCCCCCTTGCGGGGGAAGGCTAGGATGGGGGGTGGAAACGCCGCCGTTTCGATTACTGGTGGAATTCTTCTTAGGGAAAATCGATGCCGCACCTGACCCTGCGCGACGGCGAACAGCTCTATTACGAAGTCCACGGAGAGGGGCCGCCGCTGCTGCTCGTCGCGGGGCTGGGAGGCGTCGGGGCGTTCTGGAATGACCATGTGCCGGCGCTGGCGGAACACTTCACCGTCGTGCTGCACGACCATCGCGGCACCGGGCGGAGCAGCCCGTCGAAGATCGACTATTCGGTCGACCAGATGTCGGACGATCTGCTGCAGTTGATGGATCATCTCGATATTGGCCGTGCGGATCTGGTCGGCCATTCTACCGGCGGCGCGATCGGCCAGACGTTGGCCATAGACTACCCCTTGCGCATCGGCAAGCTGGTGCTGAGCGCGACCTGGAGTGCTGCGGACGACTATTTCAAGCGGCTGTTCCAGGTCCGCGGCGAGATCCTGAGCGCCGGCGGCGTGGAGGCCTATGTCCGCAGCCACGCCGTTTTCATGTTCCCGCCGCACTGGGTCCGCGATAAGCTCGACGCGATGCTGGACGGCGAGAAGGCGGCGATCGAAAGCTTCCCGAAGCCGGAGATCATGCTGAGCCGTATGCGCGGCATCCTGAAGTTCGACCGCCGCGACGCGCTGGGCGCGATACATGCTCCGACCCTGGTGATCGGCGCGCGCGACGACATCACCACGCCGGCCTACTTCTCCGAAGAGCTGGGCCGCCTGATTCCCAACGCGGAGACCGTGATCCTGGACACGGGCGGGCATTTCTTCCCGCTCGTCGAGGGCGAAGCGTTCCGCCAATACACGCTCGCGTTCCTGACGCGCGACTGACGTGACACCTGATTCCGATAGAGGGTACTAGCATGACCGACACCGCTTTCCTGACCATGACCGAACTGTCCGAGGACTACGCCTCCGGCGCCCTGTCGCCCGTCGCCGTGATGGAGCGCTATCTGGAACGCATCGCCCGGCATGACGAAAAGCTGCACGCCTTCGTCACCGTCTATGCCGACGACGCCAGGCTACTCGCCGAGGCGGCGGAGAAGGCGCAGAAGGCCGGTCACCGGGTCGGGCCGCTGCACGGCGTGCCGATCGCGATGAAGGATATCGTCGACATGGAAGGCCGGATAACGACCGGCGGCTCGCTGCCCTGGAAGGACCGGGTGTCGCCCACGACCGCGACCCTGGTCGAGCGTCTGGTCGCGGCCGGCATGATAGTCATCGGCAAGACCCACACGGTCGAATTCGCCATGGGCGGCTGGGGCACGAACCAGCATATGGGCACGCCCTGGAACCCGTGGGACGCGGAGGTACACCGTACGCCGGGCGGCTCCAGCGCCGGGTCGGGGGTCTCGGTCGCCGCCGGCCTCGCGCCGTGCGGGATCGGCACCGACACGGGCGGCTCGGTGCGGCTGCCGGCGGCCTGGTGCGGGCTCGTCGGGTTGAAGACGACGATCGGCCGGATCAGCACCTACGGCGTCCTGCCGCTCGCCAGCACCTTGGACACGCCGGGGCCGATGTGCCGCACGGTGGAGGACGCGGCGCTGCTCTACAACGCGATGCAGGGCCCGGACCCGCGCGATCCGCACACCAAGGGCGTGGCGTTCGAGGATCCGACGCCTTCGATGCGGCGCGGCGTGGCCGGGCTGCGCATGGCGCGCATGGGCGACCGCGAGCGCGACGGCGTCGATGCCGAGGTGCTGGCCGCCTACGACGCCTCGCTGGAAACCCTGGCCGGGCTCGGCGCGGAGATCGTCGATGTCGCCTTGCCGGGCCGCTTCACGGGGCTCGGCGCGATGACCGGCAAGATCATCGGCGCCGAGGGCTATCTGTTCGTCGGCGACCAGGTCGACGACATGGAACTGCAGATCGACGAGGACGTCCGCCCGCGCATCTGGGTCGGCAAGGACATGACCGCGCGCGAGTACCTGGAAATCCTGCGCCAGCGCGAGGCGATCAAGCAGGCCTATGACGAAGCGCTGGCCGGCGTGGACGCCTACCTGACCCCGACCACGACGACGCCAGCCGTGCCGCTGACCGAGGTGGACCAGGACGAAACCCCGGCGACCTTCACCCGCGTCGTCAACCTGCTCGACCGCTGCGCGCTCGCCATCCCCAATGGCAGCACGGCAGGCGGCCTGCCGACCTCGCTGCAGATCATGTGCGGCGCGTACGACGAAGCGATGGCGCTGCGCATCGGTTGGGCGTTCCAGGAGGCTACGGGCTGGGTGAACCGGGTGCCGGCGGCGTATGCGGGGTAGGGCTCGCTGCTAACCTTCATTCGTTTCCAAGCCGATGCTCATCGCCATACGTACCAGGACCGCGAGGCTTTTCGCCTGCATCTTGGTCATCAGGCGGGCGCGGTAGACTTCGACAGTGCGGGGGCTGATGCCGAGTTCGAAGGCGATGACCTTGTTCTGCTGGCCCTGCACCAGGTGGCGCAGCACGTCGTGTTCGCGGGGAGCGAGCTGATCGTAGCGATCGCGCAGGACCTGCGTTTCCTTCGCCGTCTGCATCGCGTCGCGGGCGTCCGCCTCGGCGGCGCGGACGCTGTCGATGACCGTGTCGCCAATGAAGGGTTTCTCGATAAAGTTAATGGCGCCCGCCTGGATCGCCTGGACCGCCATCGGCACGTCACCATGCCCGGTGATGATGATGACCGACAGATTCGAGCCCATCTCGACCAGGCGCGATTGCACCTCGAGTCCGTTGATGCCCGGCAAGCGGACATCGAGCAATAGGATGCCGGCCGTGTCCGCCGCGATATCGTCGAGGAAGGCCTCGGCGGTCTCGTATTGCCGGACCGCGTAGCCCTCCAGCTCCAGCAGCGAGGCGAGGGCCGCGCGCACGGCATTGTCATCGTCGACGATATAGACGGCGACCGGGTCGTCAGTCATCGGCGGTTCCCTCTCGGCGTCCGGTAGCGAGCGTAAAGACAAAGCGGGCACCGCCGGAAGGCGCGTTTTCAGCGAATATTTTGCCACCGTGCGACTCCACGATCGTGCGGCAGATCGAGAGGCCGACCCCCATGCCGGCCGGTTTCGTCGTCACCATCGGCTTGAAAAGCTGCTCGATGATCTCATCCGGAATACCGGGCCCGCGATCTGCCAGAGCGACTTCTACGAAGGCAGAGCCGGGTGAAGATGTCGATACAATGATCGTCGGGGCGCCGTTATCCGCCATCGCCTCGGCCGCGTTGCGCGCGAGGTTGAGAATTACTTGCTGGATTTGCACCCGGTTCATGACGGCCGCCGGCAGGTCGCGGCCGAGATCGAAAACAAATTCGGCGCGTGCCGTATTCTCGTCCGTCTTGGCCAGATCGACGGCCTCGCGCACCACTTGGTTGATATCCTCTGCGCTGCGGTCGGCCTCTTCTGCTTCGACGAATTCCCGCAAGCTGCGGATGATGGCGCCGGCCCGTTCCGCCTGCGATTGCGCGCCGTCGACGGCTTCGAGTAGCCGTGGTTCCGGCTGTGTTTCGGACCGTTTCAGGACGCGCGAGACGATCTGCAGGTTCGTCAAGACGGCGGCCAGCGGGTTGTTGAGTTCGTGCGAGATCGCCGAGGCGAAATGGCCCGCCGCGCTGCGCCGCATTGCCTCGATCAGGCGGGATTGGAGACGGCGCAGATGGATATTCTCTTCCTCGCGCGAGCGCAGTCCGGTGACCATTTTGCGGAAGGCGTCGCCAGCGGCGTTCACTTCCCGGAAAATCGAGGTCGTTTTCGGATTGGTGTCGAAGTCGCCTTCCTGCACCGCAATGGCGTCCGCACTCAATTGCCGCATGGGGCGGGCGATCATACGCCAGATGAAGAAACTCAAAACGCAAGCAAGGAACGCGATCGCTATGCCGAGGTACAAGTTCAGGCGGGTGCGGTCGTTCAGAACGCCGAGATAATCGTCCTCCGGCACGTAGATCACCATCGTCCACGGCCAGTTCGCGTTGAAGAAAGGCGTGAAGACCGCGAGATACTTACGCGCTTCATGTTCGAAGCGGCGCACCACCGGTTCCCCGATCGACATGACGCCGAAGGGCAGCTGCAAGGCGCTGAACGCGGCGCGTGCGATCGGGTCGTCCAGTTCATCGATTTTGACGAAGCGCGGCGGCGCACCGTCTTCGGCTGGCGAGACTGTTATCTTGTCCGATTGCGGGTGGGCGATCACGTCGCCATTACGGTTAAGGATGTAGGCGGATCCGTCCTTGCCGATTTCGAGCCCGCTCAGGAAGGCGGAAAGCTGACCGATCTCGATATCGACTCCGATGGCCCCGTGAAAATTATCGCCGGCATAGGCGCCGACCGTCGCGCTGACGCCGGGCTGCTTCGAGGTGAAAAAAATGTAGGGATCGGTCCATTGCAGCTTCTTGCTGTACTTGGCCAGTTTGAACCAGGGGCGGGTGCGCGGATCGAATGCGTCGGTCGGATCGCTGCGCCGCGTGAGGGGCTCGAACCTGTCGGAGCGGGAGATCAACTCAACCGTACGCGTATCGGTCTGATATTCGATGATCTTGGTCAGATAGGCGGCGGCGCTCTTTGCGCCATTCGTCTCACGCTTAACGAAAACAAAACTGCCGTCCGTTCCGCCGAAATAGATGCCGGAAAACCAGGGGTAGAGCCGGAGCTCTTCATAGAACCAGCGCTCCAACAGCCGTGAATTCTTGACGGTGATGATATCGGCGTCGGCAAGGCGGCGCGTCAGGTCCGCTGTTACGCGGGCCGGCTCCAGGAATTGTTCCGAACGGTCGATCGCATGTCGCGATACCTCCTGCATGAGCTGGCGGGCGTGATTCAGCAGAGCGTCCTGTGTCGTGACGTAGGTCGAAAAAAGGATCCCGAAAACCGTTAGAAGCTGGACAAAAATGATGCCTATCAGCAGTACGACTCGAAGCGAGAGCTTCATCTGACATTCCCACGAGGCGAGACGATCATTAGCAAGGCGAGTCCAGGCGAATAGGGCCCGCCCCAGCCGGGTATTCCACAATCCGGCTGGGACGAGCCCTATCTTTGCATTTTAATCGCTGGCAGCGCTAATTGGAGGGGCGGGAGTGCTGCCAACAAAATGCAAAGCTCGTTGGGGGTAGGGAATCGAAATCTTGTCGGCGTCGAACCGTTCCTTGAGGCTCTTGTTCAACCCGAAACGCAATGGCCAGTAATCGCCCGCATCGCACCAAACGCGGACGGTCAAATTGACCGCGCTGTCGCCCAGTTCCGATACGGCAATCATCGGTGCGGGGTCTTTGAGCACCCGACCGTCACCGTCCACGGCCGCCTGCGCGCTGGCGAAGGCCGTATCGATATCGTCTTCATAGGCGATGCCGACGACGCAATCGATGCGCCGCGTGTCGTGATGGCTGAAATTGCGGACGCACGCGCCCCAGACCCGGCTGTCAACGGCGGAGCAAAACCAGTCCAGAGGGCGGCGTAAAATTAGTCCACTTG
>CAYLTU010000307.1:0-6459 GCA_964386465.1 uncultured Rhodospirillaceae bacterium | reverse complement strand
GCGCCCAGGATACCGATGACGGCGATGAAGCTGCCGCCGGCCTTGGCGGCCATGTTGTCGTTCTTTAACCCGACATACAGGGCAAGCGCGCCGAGCGCGACGACGCCGAGCGAAACCAGAAGGCAGACGGTGCCGCTCATGTTTCCTGTATCCCGCGCAGCCGTTCGCCGCGCCGCCGCAGCAGCTCCACTGAGAACAGCAGGGCGATCGAGACAATGACCAGGATCGTCGCGACGGCGAGGATCGTCGGGCTGATTTGCTCTCGGATGCCGGAGAACATCTGCCACGGAATCGTGCGCTGCTTGAAACTGCCGACGAACAGCACGACGACGACCTCATCGAAGGAGGTAATGAAGGCGAACAGCGCGCCGGAGATGACGCCGGGCAGGATCAGCGGCACGATCACCTTGAAGAAGGTCGTTGTCGGCGAGGCGCCGAGGCTCGCCGCGGCGCGGATCAGGCTGTTGTCGAACCCGACCAGGGTCGCAGTCACCGTTATCACGACGAAGGGCGTGCCCAAGGCCGCGTGTGCCATGATGACGCCGATATGGGTGCCCTGCAGGCCGACCCGCGAGTAGAAGAAAAACATACCCGCCGCAGAGATGATCAGCGGCACGATCATCGGCGAAATCAGGATGCTCATGACGAGGGTCTTCGCCGGCATGGTCGGACGCGACAGGCCGAGCGCGGCCAGGGTGCCGAGCGTCGTCGACAGCAGGGTCGCGAAGAAGGCGATGATGACGCTGTTCTGTACCGCGCCCTGCCAATTCAGATTGGTAAAGAAATCCTCGTACCACTTCAGCGAATAACCGGCCGGGTCGAGCGCCAGCATCGCCTTGGTGAAGGTGAAGAACGGTACCGCGTTGAAGGAGAGCGGAATGACGACGACCAGCGGGAAGATCAGGAAGAAGAAGATCAGGCCGCACATCAGCCGGAAGCCGTAATGCCACAGCCGTTCCGGCATGGAGAGATAGGGAGGCAGCTTGTTCATCAGCCGAGCTTCATGTTGTCGATACCGACGATCTTGTCGTACAGCAGGTACAGCGAGACGACGATGCCGAGCAGGATGACGCCCAGCGCCGCCGCCAGCCCCCAGTTCAGCGACGACGAAATGTGGTGGGCGATGCGGTTGGAAATGAACGTGCCAGTGGTGCCGCCGACCAGTTCCGGCGTGATGTAGTAGCCGATGGCCAGGATGAAGACGAGGATGGCGCCGGCGCCGATGCCCGGCACCGTGCCCGGAAAATAGACTTTCCAGAAGGCCATCCAGGGATGCGCGCCAAGCGAGACGGCCGCCCGAACGTAGCTCTTCGGAATCGTCTTCATGACGCTGAATAGCGGCAGCACCATGAAAGGCAGCAATATATGCGTCATCGCGACGATGGCGCCGAATTCGTTGTGGATCATCTGCGGCCGGTTGTCGGTGCCAACCAGGCCGACGAAGACAAGCAGCTCGTTGATGACGCCTTGCTGCTGCAACAACGCGATCCACGCCGTCGTGCGGACCAGTAGCGAGGTCCAGAAGGGCAGCAGCACGAAGATCAGCAACAGGTTTGACGACTTGGTCGGCAGGATCGCCATCAGATAGGCAATCGGGAACCCAAGCACCAGGGTCAATACCGTGATGATCAGGCTGAGGCGCAGGGTCCGCCAAAACAGATCGATATAAATCCTTCTTTCCTCGCCGAGCCGGACGATGTCGCCGTTCAACTCCTGCTTGGCGTCGACGGAGGCCAGGAAGTATCCCGCGGTATATTTGGGTATGAACTGTTTGATGACCTTCCAGGTCTCGACCTTGCCCCATTTTTTGTGCGCCTTGATCAGCGCCGGTTTATAAGGGCCTTTCTTGATGCGTTTCACCTTGCGGGCGGAAGTGCGGAACAGGCTCGACATGCCCGGCACCTCATAGTTGAGGCGCTGACCGACACGGGTGATGGTGCGGGCCTTGGCCCCTACCTTGATGTCCTCGACCATGGCGGCGAAGACTTCCTCGGACGGCAGTTCGTTCGTCGTAGAGTCCCAAGCGGCGAGCGGCTTGGTGCTGCGCGGCAGGATGTCGGTAACGATGGAATTCTCGACCGAGCGGAACAGCATATCGCCGATCGGGATAAAAAACGTAAACAGAATGAAGAGGAAGAGGGGCCCCACGAGCATCAGCGCCCGCAGTTTCTGGCGGCGCAGCGCGCGGGCCAGACTCACCCGCAGCGGCGTACCGTCCGCAGTGTAGATTATTTCGCCTGATTGTGCGTCAGCCATGGTCCCCACCGACCGTAGCGGTCCCGGGACGGCGCCAGAGCCGCCCCGGAAACGTTACGCGTCTACTTCTTGGCGAGCCAAGCTTCGAAACGCTCCGTGAAGTCGTCCTGGTTGTCGGCCCAGAATTCATAATTGTAGAGCAAGGTGGTCTTGGCGTTGTTGGGATCGGTCGGCATGTGCGGTTTCATGTCGATCCCGAGCGTCGCATGCTTGCTCACCATTGGCGCAGAAGATTTGCGCGCCGGACCATAGGAAATGTACTTGGCCTGGTCGGCGAGGCGTTGCGTGTCGGTGGCGAAGCGGAGGAATTTCTTCACCGCCGCGAGGTTCTTGGTGCCCTTCGGGATAATCCAGCCGTCGAGGTCGAAGACCTGCCAGTCCCAAAGCATCGCGACGGGCTGCTTTTCTTCCTCGATCAGCGAGAAAAGGCGACCATTGTAGGTCGATCCCATCACGACTTCTCCGTCGGCCAGTAGCTGCGGCGTCTGCGCGCCCTTGGTCCACCAGATCACCTGGCTTTTGATCGTGCCAAGCTTCTTCAGCGCGCGTTCAGCGCCACCGTCCGCGCCGAGCACTTCGTAAATCTTGTCGGGTGCGACGCCGTCGCACAGCAGGGCCCATTCGAAATTGTTGATCGGTTTTTTCTCAAGCGAACGCTTGCCGGGGAACTTCTTCAGATCGAAAACGTCGCAGACGCTGGTCGGCTTGGTTTTCACCTTGTCGGTACGGTAGCCGAAGGTGGTCGAGTAGACGATATTCGGGATGAAGCATTCGGAGACGATCAGGTCGCCGAAATCCTTCGATGCGGGCGTGCCGTCCGGCGCCGGCGCGAGGTCTTTATCGGGGTCGATCGGTATTGCGAGACCTTCGTCGCAAAGCCGCATGGCGTCCGCGGCGACCGCGTCGACCAAGTCCCAGGTCACGTTCTTGACCTCGTTCATCGCGCGCAATTTCGCGACGGCCTCGGGGGCTGAATCGTCGTTGATGATTTTTATGCCCGGGTTCGCTTTCATATAAGGCAAATGGTAGGCGTTCTGCTGGCTTTTCGAATAGGCGCCGCCCCAGGAGACGACGACCAGTTCGGTCTCCGCCATCGCCGTGGCGGCGACCGCGAATGACGCCGCGCCGATCACGGCGACGGCAAGATTTCGGGTAAGTTTCATGATTTTCTCCCTGTTAATTTTAAAGTCTCAAACAAAAGCCGTTCCCTATACCGTCTCCGGCATGTCCAGGGCGCGGCAGTCCTGCAATTTCCAACCGATCTGGACCGCAATTCCAGGCTGTAATTCGGAGCGTTCCGTCGCGTTGGGTACCTTGACGATGAAATCGTCGCGGCCGCAGACCGACATCCGGGTGCGGATATGGTCGCCCAGATAGATCAGTTCCTCGACCTGGGCCGAGACCGACGTGTCGCATTCGCCCTCGCCGGGGTTGAGCAGCACGCGCTCCGGCCGCAGGGACAGCATGGTCGGGCTGTCCGGGCCGTCGATATTGACCGGCAGCGCCTTGACCCGTTCGCCGGAATCGAGCGTTACGGTGCAGGCGCCGTCGGTCGCTTCGACGACCTTGCCGGTCAGCTTGTTGTTCTCGCCGATGAATTGCGCCACGAAGGAATTGTCCGGCTTCTCGTACAGTTCCGACGGCGGCGCGAGCTGCTGGATGATGCCGTCGTTGAACACCGCGATGCGGTTCGACATGGTCAGCGCTTCGGACTGATCGTGCGTCACGTAGACGACGGTGATGCCGAGATTCTCGTGGATGTGCTTGATCTCGTACTGCATCTGCTCGCGCAGTTGCTTGTCGAGCGCGCCGAGCGGTTCGTCCATCAGCACCAGTTTCGGATCGAAGACCAAAGCGCGGGCCACGGCGACCCTCTGCTGTTGCCCGCCCGAGAGCTGGGCCGGCCGGCGGCCGCCGAATTCGCCGAGCTGCACCATATCGAGCGCGCGGTTTACCCGCTCCTCGACATCGGCGCTGCCCATCTTGCGGACCTTGAGCGGGAAGGCGAGGTTCTCCGCCACCGTCATGTGCGGGAACAGGGCGTAGTTCTGGAACACCATGCCGATGTCGCGCTTGTGCGGCGGGACATTGTTGATCGGTTCGCCGTCCAGGTAGATCTGACCGTGCGTCGCGGTCTCGAATCCGGCCAGCATCATCAGGCACGTCGTCTTGCCCGAACCCGAGGGCCCGAGCATCGTCAGAAACTCGCCGTCCGCTATGGAAAGATTGAGATTTTTTACGACCAGCGAAATGCCGTCGTAACTCTTCTGGACCTCGGCAAAGCGAACTAGTCCGTCGCTCTGTCCGGCCGAATCGGCGCTGTCCGCCACGATACCCCCTGTCCGATCGGGTTTTTATGTCTTCTCTAAGCGGTTTTCTTGCGCACCGCTTACTTGGGACCACTGTCGCAGCATCGGGAAACCGGCGCAAGAGCGGTGCGCGCCAACCGTTGTTTATTGTTCTGTTTGCGACGCCTACTTGGCAATTTACGCCATCATCCCGTGCCGCGCCTATTCCGCCGCACCGACGATCATGTGTTCGGGACCGTAGGGAAATCCGGTGATGTTGTCGGCGCCGTCCTCTGTGACGATCAGGATGTCGTGCTCGCGGTAACCGCCTGCGCCGGGTTCGCCTTCCGGCAGCATGATCATCGGCTCCATGGAGACGACCATGCCCGGTTCCAGGACCGTATCGATGTCTTCGCGCAGTTCGACCGCCGCCTCGCGGCCGTAATAGTGGCACAGCACGCCGAAGGAATGGCCGTAGCCGAAGGAGCGGTATTTCAGCAGGTCCCAGCCGCGGTACATCTCGTTCAGCTCGGCCGCGATATCGCCGCAGCGCGCGCCGGGCCGGATCAGCGCCATGCCCTTCTCGTGCACCGCGCAGTTCTTTTCCCAAAGCGCCAGGCGGGCATCGGACGCATGCTCGCAGAACAGGGTCCGTTCCAGCGCGGTGTAGTAGCCGAAGATCATCGGGAAACAGTTCAGCGACAGGATGTCGCCGCTCTCGATCGCCCGGTTGGTGACCGGGTTGTGCGCCCCGTCGGTATTGATGCCGGACTGGAACCAGGTCCACGTGTCCATCAGCTCGACGAACGGAAAGCTCGCCGCGATCTCGCGCACCATGGCATTGGTCGAGGCCAGCGCCACTTCGTGCTCCGGCACGCCGGCCCGGGCCGCGTCCATGCAGGCGCGGCCGCCGACATTGCAGATGCGCGCGCCCTCGCGGATCACCACATGTTCCTCCGGAGACTTGACCGTGCGCAGCCGCATCGCCGCCGCGCCGGCGTCGACGAATTCGGCGTCCGGAAAGGATTCCTCGAGCAGCCTTTTCAGATCGAGGCTGACATGGTCGAACTCTATCCCGATCCGCCTCGGCGCGCCCACCGCTTCCCGCAGCGCACGGAAATAGCTGTCCCGCCGCCAGTCGGTGTAGGTGAGATTGTCGGTGAAGCCGCGCCGCCAGGGCTGTCCGCCGTCGATCGCCGGCGTGATCGTGGTCGCGCTGTCCCCGGTCAGCGCAAAGGCGTAGCGGCGGCCGAAATAGCAGTACAGGAAGCCCGTGAAATAACAGATGTTGTGGTAGGAGGTGAAAATGCAGGCGTCCAGTTCCGCCGCCTCCATATGCGCGCGCATCGCGGTCTGCCGCCGCGCCATCTCGCCGTCGGAGAAGGGCGAATAGGCCTTCTCGCCATTGTGCCGGGTCAGGAGGTGCTGAAGATCGTCGCTCATTTCGGTTTCTCCGCCGGTAGTATGTCCGGTTCAATCTGCCAAATAGCAATTTCTGCAAATTTGCGAAAGGCGTCGCCGTCCACCCCCACCTTAATCCTCCCCCCTCAAGGGGGAGGAGAATAACCTATTGATCCTAAAATATTTTCCCTTCCCCCTTGAGGGGGGAAGGTTAGGATGGGGGTGAAAACGGTGTCGTTGAGAAATTATTCCAGAAGTCACTAAATCTCAACGTCCGGGAAAGAAGCCAATGACGCGCCCGCATTTCAGCCGCGAGGAATACGCCGACCGGATCGCCAAGACCCGCCGTGCGATGGCGGCGCGGGATATCGAACTGCTGTTCCTGTCCGACCCGTCCAACATGTGCTGGCTGACCGGATATGACGGCTAATCTTTATGATTTCTTCGCCGCCGTTTCACCCCCCCATCCTAACCCTGAAATGCCTGTGATGGACATTTCAGCCCGCAAGGGGGG
>CAYLTU010000306.1:0-6500 GCA_964386465.1 uncultured Rhodospirillaceae bacterium | reverse complement strand
TAATGAACGCGCTCACCAATATACGCTGCCGCCTCTTGCCCGACCGGCTACGATATCCAGTCTTTATCTTGGGTTTCGTAGCATACAGATAGGCCGGGATGCCCAAGCTGAGCAGCACGAATACTGCGGCAAAGATTTTGATCGCCAATGTCCCGTCCATCACAACAGTATACTACAAAGTTTTACTTTGGGCACTTAAGCTCCATTGAAAGCGCTATAATATTTACATATTGTTAGTTACGAAAGTCTTAAAATCGATTGGAATCATAATATTAGGCTAATCACGTAGGTGTATGAATTTATCAAAAAGCAAACTCTAATAGCGTGTATTTGCCCGAATTCCTGCTGGAACCGCGATATTAAGGACATTCTTCGAAACGATTTGGAAGCCTTGATGGATTGCCTTAGGCGTATTGGTGTTTAATCAGGCGGTCTTGGAATCACCTGTCGGTTCCAGCATTTCAGGAGCCACCGAATGCCCGACGAAAGAAGCTTGCCTCAGCCTCCCAGCAACAATGTCGCGCCGCGCTATACGGGCCTCGCGACATTCATGCGCACGCCGGTCGTAACGGATTACGCGGCAATCGATATTGCGCTAGCCGGCGTACCGTGGGACGGCGCCGTAACGAACAGAGCCGGCGCGCGGCATGGACCGCGAGAGGTGCGCAACATGTCGAGCCTGATCCGGCGGGTTCATCATGTCAGCAACATCAATCCGTTCGAACTCTGCCGTGTCGGCGATATCGGCGACACGCCCGTCAATCCGATCAACAACGACCGGATGCTGGCGATGATCGAGGAGTTCTATGCCGGGATCGCCGATGCAGGCGTCGTCCCACTGTCTTGCGGCGGCGACCATTTGATCACGCTGCCCATCATGCGTGCGCTAGGCAAAGACCGGCCGGTCGGCATGGTTCATTTCGATGCCCATACCGATACGGCCGACGCCGCCTTCGACGGCGAACGCTTTCATCATGGGACGCCGTTCCGGCGCGCCGTGGAGGAAGGTTTGCTTGATCCCAAGCGCACCATCCAGATCGGCATTCGCGGTGCGCGCTCCGATGCGGATTACAACGACTTCTCGCACGAAAGCGGAATGCGCGTCGTCTACATCGAAGAGTTCTACGATATGGGAGTCGCGGCCGTAATCGAGGAAGCCCGCCGCGTCGTCGGCGACGGCCCGGTATATATCAGCTTCGATGTCGACGGTCTGGACCCCGTCTATGCGCCGGGCACCGGAACGCCGGAAGTCGGCGGTTATTCGACTCACGAAGCGCAACGCATGGTACGTGGCCTGCAAGGTCTCGATATCGTCGGCGGCGACGTCGTGGAGGTTGCGCCGCCCTTCGACCAATCGGGCAATACGGCGCTGGTCGGCGCCACGTTCATGTACGAAATTTTATGCGTCATGGCGGACGCGGTTGTCTCGCGCAAGAAAAGTTGAACACAGAAACGCTGGAAAATTTCCCGCACTACATTAGATAGCGGATATCCAATGGCGGTTGTTCCGACCGCCCACAATCCAATACGGAGAAATAAATGTCTTTAGCCGAGAAGCTGGACGCTATTCGGGAGGCCGGCGCTAAGCGCATTCCCGAAGACAAACGCGCGATAATGGGACGCGCCACCGCCGACCTTAGAGAATCGGGCATCCTCGAAGGCGTGCCGAAAACCGGCGACCGCCTGCCGGACTTTTCCCTGAAAAACACGCAAGGCGTCGAGATCCATTCGGCCGACCTGTTGTCGCAGGGCGCCGTCGTCCTCACCGTGTTCCGAGGTGTCTGGTGACCCTACTGCAATGCGGAGCTGTATGCTTTGCAGGAAATCCTCGAAGACCTCGAAGATAATAACGCGACCCTGGTCGCCCTGACGCCGCAATTGCCGGAGCACAACCAGGCGCTCGTCGAAAAGCATGCGCTGAATTTCCACCTGTTGTCCGATCCGGGCAACGAATATGCGGCGGAACTCGGCCTGCGTTTCGAAGTGTCCGACGACGTCAAAGAAATCTACGCCAACTTCGGAATAGATCTCCCGAAATACAACGGCGACGAAAGCTGGACCCTGCCGGTTCCAGCACGCCTGGTGGTCGACTCCAACGGCATAATCCGGGCTACGGATATTGATGTCGATTACACAAGGCGGCCTGAACCGAAGAAAACCGCGGAAGACGTGAACGCACTCTGATCGAAGCGGCACGGCGGCGGCGTTCGCTGCGTCGCCGTGCCGGACTTCGGCTGACTTGCATCACCAGGCGGTCGGGCGTTCGACTGTGCCGCCAAGCAGCATTGATACTGTGGCACCGTTCTCGGAAAGCGGCAGAAGCAGACATTCATAACGAAGAAGTTTGTGCTGCATCAGACCCGGGTCGTACCGGTCGTATTCGTTCATCGTCACGGTCGGGTATCGGTTTTTTGCCGATTCTACATACTGTCGCTGTACGCTTTCATGAATATTCGGAATTTCGTCCACGAAATAACCTGTCCAGTCTTCATCGAGCATACGGGCAACTGCCGTCCCCATGACCCGAAAACGAAACCGTAGCGGGTCGGGCACGACATCGACAAGAACGACATTCGGCAATAACTTGATGGGCATCTCCACCGGGTCTATATCCGCTCGCGCCGGCATGCGCTTATCGCCGCACGCGGCAATCCAGTACCGAAGAAGCGGCCGCAATGCCTCGCTCAACCCGGCGGGTTTGTCCATCTAAGCCTTAATCTTTCGCAATTACGGCGGAAGGAAGCCGGCTAAAAGCCATGGTCAACCTCTATTGTTTCAATTTAAAAGTGCACTAAAAGTTTGGCAACGCTCCTTTGTCCGGTTGGACCACGGGCCGTATCGAAATCGAACTCCAGGACCAGTTCATCCTCTTTCCCTTCGCGATCCAGCCGCGCGCTCATGGCGGGAAGACTTACCGGCTGTGCAGTCACCGTATAACCTGACGCCGCCTCGGACGATCTAAACCGGAGACCCTGGGTATGAAGGCCGTCATTTGCCGAGAATTTGGACCGTACGAAAATATCGCCATCGAAGAACGTCCAGCGCCGGAACCGGCATCGGATGAAATCCGCGTCGCGCCGGAAGCCTGGGGCCTGAATCATGTCGATGTCATCATGGTCGGCGGCACCTATCAACTGCGGCCCGACCTGCCCTTTGTACCCGGCGGTGAGACGGCGGGCTATGTAACGGCCGTCGGCGCGGACATCGAAGATATCGTCGTCGGCGATAAAGTCATGACGCGCCATCGTCCAGGCGCGTTCGCGGAAATCGTTACAGCCAAACGCGCGAATGTCATTCCCATGCCGGACAACATGCCGTTCGAAGAGGCTGCTGGATTTCGCGCGGGTTTCGTAACCGCCTACCACGGCCTGGTGCAGGCCGGACGGCTGCAAGCCGGAGAAACCGTACTGATCCACGGTGCTACGGGCGGCATGGGGCTGGCGGCGGTTCAAGTGGCCAAGCAGCTCGGCGCAACCGTCATTGCAACTTCGGGAAGCGATGCGAAACTGTCCGTCGTCGGTTCCTACGGGGCCGATCATCTCGTCAACTACAAAGACGGTTTCCGCGACCGGGTAAAAGACCTGACGGACGGGCGCGGCGCCGATGTCGTTTTCGACCCCGTTGGTGGCGACGTATTCGATGAATCGATGCGGTGCATCAACATGGGCGCCCGTTTGATCGTCGTCGGTTTCACCGCTGGCAGGGCCGCGGAAGCCCGCACTAACCACCTGTTGATAAAGTGCGCGTCCGTTACCGGAATTCGCGCCGGGTCGATGTCGCGCCGCGACCCGGCTACCGCCGGAAAGAACCTCGAAACACTTTTGCAATGGGCATCGGACGGTCGGATACGGACCCACATCTCACACCGGTTCCCCTTCGATCAGGTCGTAAGGGGCATGGAGGCGATCGCAAATCGCGAGGTCGTCGGAAAGGCAATCCTTTACCGCACAGACTTAGAGTCCGTTTGGGCGAAACCGATTTACAAAGCCGGGGGACAACAATAATATATTACAGATATATCAGGTTATGGAGCACAGGGAATTTACGAGCATGGCGACCTATACGGGCGCGCGCGCAATTGACGGAATCGTCGTCTTGGCCGACGGCGCGCCGCTCGACCCGCGGACAGACCTGAAGCGTTTCACCGACCGTGGTTTTGAATGGACCTACGAGGGTGTAGAGCCTTCGCAACTCGCCTTGGCACTGCTGGCTCACCACTTGGAAGACGATGCCAAAGCGCTCGACTGGTGCGACGCGTTCATGCAACGCATTATCGCCAACCTGGACAATGACTGGGAATTGACCGCTGCCGAAATCGACGGCGCTTTGAATGATCTCGACGGAGGACCTGCACCATGATGAGCGAGAAACAAGCCTCGTTTCGACGGGAATACCGGTCACGAATCGACGGCTGGTACAATGGCTACGTTCATATCGCGGTGATCTACGGCATCGGGTTACCGGCGATGTATGTCTACATCCAGAACATCACGACGATTGCCTGGTGGGAATGGTTGACGATCCCCGTGGTTGTTTTGCTGTGCAATGTCTTCGAGTGGTTCCTGCACACCTACGTCATGCATCGCCCGATCACGATCCGAGGCCTGCGGCCGATCTATATCCGCCACACGCTGAACCATCACCAGTTCTTCTCCGACAGCGAAATGCGCTTCCGCGATCAAATGGACTGGCGCGTCACCGTCTTCCCGCCTTATGCGCTGGTGGTCTTCATCCTGATGTCCGCGCCGGGAGGCGTGATCCTCGGCTACCTGATTTCACCGAATGTCGGCTGGCTTCTCATGTGCACTACGACAAGCATGTACCTCATTTACGAGTTCATGCATTTCTGCACTCACGTCGACGAGAACTGGTTCGTGCGGTACTGCCCGTTCGTGAATACGCTGCGGCGACACCACACGGCGCACCACAATTCGCGCCTTATGATGGAAATCAATATGAACCTGACCTTCCCGATATCGGATTGGATGTTCGGGACTTCGGATCTGGACCGCGGCCTGCTGGGTCACTTGTTCAACGGCTACGGTACCAAACACCTGAAAACGAATTTGCGCGGCCAGCCGATGTCGCCGGTCGAAGCGGCGGCGCACCCGATCGCGGCGGAATAAAGGTGACCAAGGCTGACAATAGAAAATGCCCAACTATCTGAAAATTATCATCTGCCTGATCGTCGCCGCTGTTGCAGGTCTCGTTTACTACATGGGAATTAACGCGCGCGAAATTGTTTTGGGAATCGCAGCCTTGATGATCATTGCGATCTGGCTGTTCCCCGAGGCGCGCGGTGGGAAAGGATCAACCAGCTAACCGGCAAATCCTACCCCAACACTCGGCCAAAATTTCCCGGCGACGACGCTCACTCGCCGGCCAGCATGACAACATATTGAAATAGAACAGTTTTCCAACGCAGCTACGTTGGCATCCGACTTGCTATCTGTCCATCGAAGATTGCGACCGCTGAAACTCAGCATCGCAAGCGGCGGTGTTCCCTCATCTGAATGAATGAGGTCCGCATCGCGGTTTGCAACGCGTCCAAGGCGAAGCCTGGAAGCGGAGGGAGGTGGTCACCCACGCCCTAGAAGGGGAAAAACGATGCCAGATAAAATCGAGTTATCAGCTGCAATACGGTCAAACCTTTTGACCCTCTCCCGGACGACGGATCTTATCGACCGTACCCAGGACCGTTTGTCGACGGGCCTTAAGGTATCTTCCGCGTTGGACGATGCCGCGGCATTCTTCGCCGCTCGCGGTCTTTCGAATCGCGCGGACGACCTTACCGGTCTGAAGAGCGATATCGATCAGGGTATCAGCACGATCGAAGCGGCGATCGCCGGTGTCGAAGCGATCACGGAACTGGTCGAGCAGGCCAAGGGTCTTGCGATTACGGCGAAAGCTACGAGCGATACGAACGAGCGCTCCTCGCTTGCCGTTCAGTTCGATGCGCTTTTGCTTCAAATCGACAGCCTCGGGAACGACTCCACGTTCGGCGGCACGAACCTGATTCAAGGGACTCCGGACAATCTGACCGTCAACTTCAACGAGGACGGCACCAGCAACTTGACGATTACCGGCATCGATTCATCCACCGGCGCGACAGGAATCAACGTCGCCGGCGCCGTCGGCAGCTTTGCGGCCGACACCAATATCGATGCGGCGATTACGTCCCTCAACAGCGCGATCACGACGCTCCGGACGACCTCCGCGACGCTGGGCTCGAACGCAACCGTCCTGCAAACCCGCATCAACTTCACCGAGGATTTGGTCAATACGCTCACGGAAGGCGCCGGCAAGCTGACGCTGGCCGACCTGAACGAGGAAAGCGCCAACCTCCTCGCCCTGCAAACCAGACAGCAACTGGGCATCAACTCCCTGTCGCTGGCCGCACAGAGCGAACGGTCCATCCTGGCCCTGTTCGGATAGACGCGAAACTCTCCCCCTTGCATGTTCAGTTTGGCGCGAATCGGAGAAGATTTGCGCTGGAGCGG
>CAYLTU010000305.1:0-6508 GCA_964386465.1 uncultured Rhodospirillaceae bacterium | reverse complement strand
CCGCGCCGGAAAAGAAGTTTTTCAAATTTCGCTGGAAGAGGTCGATCATCAGCGCACGCGCCTCGGGCGCGCGGCCGGCGATGTGCGGCGTGAAGGTTATGTTGGGCGCTTCCAGCAGCGCCTGGGGCGCTTCGGGTTCGCCGTCGAAAACGTCCAGGCCGGCGGCGGCGATGGTGCTGTCGCACAGGGCGGCCACGAGCGCTTCGTTATCGACGACGGAGCCTCTTCCGACGCTGACGAGGTAGCCTTCCGGACCGAGCGCTTCGAGGACCGTGGCGTCGACCAGATGATGGGTTTCCCTGCCGCCGGGGCAAACGACGATCAGAAAATCGGCCGCAGCCGCCAAATCGCGTGCGGAGGGTTCGTAGGTGTAGTCGACATCGCCGCGCCTGTTTCGATTGTGGTAGTGCACCGCCATGTCGAAGCCGCCGGCGCGCGCGGCGATGCGCATGCCGATCCGCCCCAAACCCAGAATGCCGAGCGTTTTTCCGGTGAGGGTTGGCCAGGTATCCGCCGGCGTTTTCCAACCGCCGCGTTTCACGTGGGCGTCGTAGGACGCGATGCGCCGTACGATGGAAAACAGCAGGGCGAAGGCATGATCGGCGACGCAGATGTCGTTCGTTCCGGGCCCGTGGCTGATCGCTATACCCCGCCCTATCGCGGCCTCGATATCGACGCTTTCATAACCCGCGCCAATGCAGGAGATGAGCTTGAGGTTCGGCAGCAGCGCCAATTCCGCGGTCGTGAGGCCCTTCGTTCCGTTGGTCAGAACGGCTTCGATCGCCGCACCGTTCGATTGCAGGAAGCCGGCGCGCTCCCGTTCGTCCAGGATCTGGTTGATATCGAAATCGTCCGATAACCCTTCGAGCCCACCCTCGAACACCGGAACATTAACCAAAAGACCCGTTTTCATGACGCCGTTTCACCACTCTAATTTGACATTTCCAAGACAATAATTTGATCGGTAAGAATCGCCTACAGATCTCAATCCCGCAGTGAGTTTGATGTTCCGGCGGGGAAAGTACCGCCTTGCCCGCAGTCGGCAAAGGAACAACGTTGCTCTCTTAACTTCCCAAATATGCACCGCCGTTGATATGGATGCATTGCCCCGTGATAAAGCCGCCCTGGGCCCCCACCAGATGCCGAACCATGGCGGCGATCTCATCCACCATGCCCATCCGGCCGAGTGGGATGCGTTCGAGGGCGCCAGGTGAACGCGCGCCGGCGGCGGCACCGCGTTGGGTGTCGATGGCACCGGGAGCGACGACGTTGGCGGTAATGTTGTCGGTTGCAAGCTCCATCGCCAAGCCGCGCACGAAACCTTCCAGACCGGCTTTTGAGGCATTGACATGGGCCCGTTCCTTGGCGCCGATGTGGTGGGAAATGCCGCTCATGGCGACAAAGGCGCCGCCGCCGCGCGCCTGCATATGAGGGACCGCGTGGTTCGCCAGCAAAAAGGCCCCGTCCAGGGCAACGGACAATATTTCCCGCCATTCCGCAAAGCTCATTTGCACAAACGGCGTCTGGCGGCGCAGGCCGGCATTGCTGACCACCATATCGATTCCACCGGCTTCTTCGGCCAAGCGCGAAATCATTTCCCGCACCGATCCTTCATCAGAGACGTCCGCGAGGTGGCTCAGAGCCTGCCCTCCAGCATCGTTAATCTCCCCCGCGACGGTTTCGATGGCGTCGAGATTGCCCCGGCCATTGACCATGACTAACGCACCGTCTTGAGCCAGGCCGCGCGCAATGGCGCGGCCGATGTTCTGCCCCGCGCCTGTAACCAGTGCGACTTTACCCTTCAGAGGCTTTGTATCCCGATCCGCCATGCAGCCGCTTCCTCTTGTAACCGTTCGATGTATCAGACCCGCCAGACGAAGGACGCCCCATAATCTTAGGGATTCAGCGTAACGTCAGGGCGAGAGTCCGTCGAGTTCCAGAAAGGCTTGGCCTAGTGTGATGATTCTGAAGTTCGTCGCATTGAATGCGACGAATTTTAGGATCTGAATCACACTAGATTCAAATAGTTAGTGTGCTGATTCACGAGAAATTCAATCCCTTGAATTTCACGATCAGGACACCAGGAAAGAAGATACGGTTCGCCATCAGGCTCAACTAGATTGGTTTCGGCGGTGCGATACCGTATCTCTCGAATACGGGTGCGTAGAGAGCGGGAAGCTCGGGATGAAGGGAAACGCCTTTGTCGGTCTGTTCCCGCCAGCGACGGTAGGCACGGTCGCCCGGCATGCGCACAGGCGAGTCCGGATCCATCGCCGCAGCGCTGCGGCAGGCGACTGCAAGCGCTTCCGCCTCTTCCCGAAACGCATCGGCGCCGCCGAATGCGGCGGGATCGATGAGCTGCAGGAAGACATTGCTCCCGACATCTCCGCCGTCGACGCGGCCGACACCCGCGAGCGACGTCGTCAGCGCCTCGATCATGAGGGAGAACGCGAAACCCTTGTGGCCAAGAGCGACACCGCCGAGCGGCATGATCGCCCCTTTCGGATCCCCGTAGAACGCCTCCGGATCGTCGCTGGCGCTGCCGTTCGCGTCGACGAGAAACGCATCGGCCAGACGACCGCCGGCCCGATGGGTTCGTTCGATCCGGCGGTTCGAGACGCTGGCGGTGCTTGTGTCGATTAGGATCGGATGCCTCTTCGTCGGTATCCCAATGGCGAGTGGGTTTGTTGAGACTTTTCCTTCTTTTCCGCCGGGCGGCGCCACCACGGCTCCTCGAGGCGACGAGCTCGCGACGATCGCCAATACGCCCCGATCGGCGATCCGTTTGGCATAGGTCGCGAGGCAGGAAATATTTCCGCTTCTCCTCAGGACGGCGGTCGCGGACCCATGTTGTGGCAGCCGCGCGAACGCCGTCTCCAATGCGCGTACTGTCGCCCATTGGCCCGGCAGACGGCGCGCATCCATCAGCAGCGTATTGCCGCCGTCCTTGACAATTTTCGGCTCGCCCCGGGTTTCGGTCAGGCCGTTTTCGATGTTCTTTATGTATGCCGGAATGAACTGAAGGCCATGCGTGTCGTATCCGAGCAATTCCGCTTCGACGAGGATCTCCGCCACGGTTCGCGCGATTGGATCGGCGAGACCCGCCGCGTGGAATAGGGTGGCCGTCGATTCGATAAGGTCTTGGTGGCGATAGCGTTCGGACATGGGTACCTGCGGATGAAGGGACGCTGATCTCGCATCTTGACCGGCCCGCCGGCAATATCGACCGGGTCGCGGCACTTTATGTCGGCAGTTCGACCCGCTCCAGGATCATGTGCAGCGTGCGAAGGCGAAACCGGTGTATCCGCCGGATCCAAGGGGTCTGGTTTGCTTCATACCAACTTCGCTGCTTGTACACCTCGGGCGATTCCAGATGATACATCGCGACATAGCGGGGCAGTCCGCCAATAGCATGGAAGCGGCGCGCTGCGATCAAGCCAGGCACCGCATCCATCAAAGGCATATGCTCCTCGTTGTACCATTCGTTGAACTCGTCCTCGATTGCGGTATCCACCTCCATCGACGAGATGCACAGACCTCCGGCGTCTGTTGGTGATGGTCGATTGCCGGGACGAATTTGCTCCAGAACCCATTCATGTACGGGTGGCGCCGGGGATGATGCCCACAGGTTTTTCGGCAGCGCCATCATGTCCGGGTAGGGCGCTTCGATCAGAACGACGCCGCGCTTCGGATGATTGGCGGAAGGCGCGCGGGTCTCGCGGTCGGTGACGCCGCCCACGAAGGCCTGCACGGTCGGTTCCACCCCGCCGGACGCGCGAGGGTAGCGGTAACCCAGAGCGCCTTCCGCCGGGACGAAAGTGGCAATCCGCATTCCAAGCCGGGTTTCCATATCTACATGCATATTCGTCTCTGAAAAGCGCGTACTTCGGATGCGGTCCAGTGTATTTGATTGGCAACCGTGTTAACGCATGAAATCCAAGATGTCGGACAAACGTTCCGCACAACAGTAGCATCGGACTCCTCAAATATCGGATGGTATACACCAGATTCGATCCCAGATTCATGAAAGACAATCACGATGTCGGATCGAGCTCGAAATAGGCATGGGGCGTGCGGAAAGCCGACCCCGTCAAAGGGAAAGGCAGACCGGCCAAGGTCTAGATGAACCGGTCATTTTGACGCAAAGATGACGCCTACTTTGGTAAAAGAGAAATGACTTGTCGCTTTTTCACTTTGCCCGCGTCCGGCTAAGAATCCAGGCCGGTATTACTGCGATCAGGTAGGCAATGGCCAATACCATAAAGCCGTCCTGGAAGGCCCGCGTAATGCCTTGGGCGTAGACTACCTGACCGAGGTAGTGCAAGGCGCCGTGCTGCTGTATCGCTTCGGCGACACCGGCTTCATTGAGAAGTCTGGTGACGGCGGATATCAACTCGCGACTTGACGCGTTCGCCGGGTCTTGTGTGAACGCAAAACTCTCGCTGTGATAGAAAGTACGCTGGTCAACGAAAACGACCCAGGCATTGGTGCCAAGCGAGCCACCGGTTTGGCGAATAAAGTTAGCCGTGCCGGCGCCCGCGTTCAGTTTCTCCGGCTGCAAGGAACGCAGCGCCGTGGTCATTAGAAAGGGCTGAACGAATGTTGTTCCAAACCGCCCGATGGCGCCGTATATCATTATGACAAACAAGGGCGTGTTCACGTCCGCCCCGGTCATTGGCAGTGTTCCGATACCAAGGATCAGCAGCCCGAACATCATTGCCTTCCCGGGTTCCAGTTTGTCGGCAAGGTGGCCGGTAAACGGCACCAGGCAGACGGCAAGCAACATGCCCGGCAGCAAACTAAACCCCGCGTCCAGGGGAGATAGCCCTTGCACGAGTTGAGTGAAAACCGGGAAGGCGTAGGTCGTGGAGAAATTGCCAATGCCGGAAAAAAATGTCACGAAAAGGACGATGACGAAGTGCTTGTTCCTAAACAATGATATGTCTATCAGCGTATCCTTGCCGCGACGCTGGCTCTTAATAAATCCCAATCCGCAAAAAATGCCTAACATGCCCAGGATCAGGATATGGTCGGATGTCCAACCCTTCCGCGGTCCGTCGGTCAGCACCGTCATAATACAAAATAATGTTACGGCGATGAGGATATAGCCGAGCCAATCGAACGCTTGTCCTCCCGGCTTGCGAACGGAAGGCATAAAGACCATTCCGAAGGGCAAGGAAATTAGTAGTAACGGAAGCGGTAGCCAGAAAATATAACGCCAGTTCAGAACCTCGAGCGCCAGGCCGCCGACGGGAGGCCCGAGAGCAATGGCCAAGACCAGACCCATGGAATAGATACCCAAGGCGAAGCCGCGCCGTTCCTTGGGAAATACCTGGAACACGGTCACCATTATCAACGGTTGAATGATGCCGGTTGCCATTCCTTGAATGACCCGTCCAGCGACCAGCATACCGAAGCTATCGGCTAAACCGGCAACGATGCTGCCGGTGGTAAAAATAATTAAAGCGGCGATGTATCCGTATCGTTGACCCAACACGGCGACAACCCAAGCGTTAAGCAGTTGGCAGGTTGTCATTGCGACGTTGAAGGACGTCGCGAGCAACTGCGCCTGATACTGGCCTACCCCATAAGCGCCCATAACATCGGGGATTGCGACATTGACGATTGTGCCGGACAGGACCATTACGATCGAAGCCGTCATACCGGACACCGTTACCAGCACGCGGTAGTTTTTACCGAAACGAGCAAACAAGTCGTCTACTGTTTCCGTTTGAAATGCCATTACGTTCTGCCGGTACTTTTTTCTAGCTGCACGGGTCGACGGCCTCGCCGGTCATAGTAAGTCACGAAGCAATTCGCGTACGTATAAGGGTGCCAAATGAGCCAGGATCGAATTTGCCCCTATTTGGATATTTGCGCGATCCAAACTGAATATAATCTGGAAATTAATCCCCGAAATTCCGCAAACTGACCCTGGCCGCCAAGTTAGCACGATACCGCAGGAGAGTCCGTTGTCGGCTAGAAAGCGAACTCGCAACATTCCGGATCGACTTCCGCCTTACCTCCAACATGCGAGATTCCAGCTCCGACGTCCGGCTGGAAAACCAATTCAGTCTTTTGGGAGCGCCAGGTCTTCCGGTAAAGATTGGCCACGAAGATCTTCCGAACGTTCGACGCGGATTAGGACGGCAAAGCCCTTTTTATCGGGATCGCTATCGCGTTCCTGCTGGACCATGTTGTTCCAAACCTGTTCGTAGGCGTCGCCCTCGGTATGAAGTTCCGCCGTACCGAAAAAGCGTGCTATGCCCCCAGCGGGCAACAATCCGTTGCCGCCACGGGCAACCGCGCTAAGTGCGGAATTTCGAAAATAGACCATCAATTTAGCACCATTCGCGAGGGCGTCGCTCGACGCGCGACCGCCACGGTCCCAAACGGCGAGGGTGTCTCCGTCGAAAACCTGCGCGCTGCCCCTGGGGCTGATGTTGGCGAAGCCATCCGCCATGACAGTTCCCACAAGGCATACGTTCTGGGGAAACGCGGTGTTGAT
>CAYLTU010000304.1:0-6535 GCA_964386465.1 uncultured Rhodospirillaceae bacterium | reverse complement strand
TCGGGGAACACCTTGCCCGGATTGAGCAAAGAATTGGGATCGAACGCGCATTTGACCCGCTGCTGCTGGTTCAGATCGTCCTCGGAAAACATCGTACCCATTAGATCGCGCTTCTCGACCCCGACACCATGTTCCCCCGTCAGCACGCCGCCGACCTCTACGCAGAGTTTCAGGATCTCGGCGCCGAATTCCTCGGCTTTCTCCAACTCGCCGGGCTCGTTGGCGTCGTAAAGGATGAGCGGGTGCAGATTGCCGTCGCCGGCGTGGAACACGTTGGCGACCCGCAAGCCGAACTCGCTGGACAGCTCCGTCATTCGTGCGAGAACCCGTGGCAACTGGTTGCGCGGGATCGTTCCGTCCATGCAGTAATAGTCAGGCGAGATGCGGCCGATCGCCGGGAATGCCGCCTTGCGACCGGCCCAGAACCGCTCCCGCTCTTCCTCGCTGTTCGATACGCGGATCGAGACGGCGCCGTTTTCCTTTGCGATGCCTTCGACGGCTTCGATCAGATGGTCGACTTCGGTCTCCGGTCCGTCCAACTCGACGATCAGCAACGCCTCGACATCGAGAGGGTAGCCTGCTTCGACAAAGGCTTCCGCGGCGGCGATGGCCGGCTTGTCCATCATCTCCATGCCGCCCGGGATGATGCCGGCGCCGATCACGCCCGCGACGCAGGCACCGGCCTCCTCGTTCGACGGAAACCCGACCAGTACCGCCCGCGCGGTCTCCGGCGCGCGCAGCAACCGCACGGTGACTTCCGTCACCACGCCGAGCAAACCCTCCGATCCGGTCAAAAGGCCGAGCATATCGTAGCCTTCGGAATCGAGGTGCTTGCCGCCGATGCGAATGACCTCCCCATCCATCATGACGATTTCGAGGCCGAGCACGTTGTTCGTCGTCAAACCGTATTTCAGGGAATGCACGCCGCCGGAATTCTCGGCGATGTTGCCGCCGATCGTACAGGCGATCTGGCTCGACGGGTCGGGTGCGTAGTAAAAGCCATCATCGCGAACGGCGTCCGTTATCCCGAGATTTGTCACGCCCGGCTGCACGACGGCACAGCGATTGTCGTAGTCGATCTCGAGGATTTTCTTGAACTTGCCCAGCCCCAGGATGATCCCGTCGGCAAGCGGCAGCGCGCCGCCCGACAGCGACGTTCCGGCACCCCGCGGCACGACCTTTACAGCGTTTTCGTGGCAATAGCGCAGGACCCCGCTGACCTGCTCGACCGTCTCCGGCAGCACGACGATCAGCGGCAGGGTTCGGTACGCGGTCAGCCCATCCGACTCGTATGGCCGCAGCGCATCTTCGTCGACGATGACCCCCTCGCCAGGGACGATCACACGCAGCGCGTCGGCGATCTCCTGCCGCCGGGCGATAACACCTTCATCGGGTTTGGGCATTTCCATGGCAAGTCACCCGCGATTACCGTTTGGTATTAGCGCGTTGCCGGCGTTCGAGAAACAAAAAACCGCGCCGGAGCGCGGTTTCCAAAATCCGTATGTTCAGACGGGATTCAGCCCTGACGCGCCTTGAAGCGCGGGTTCCGTTTGTTGATGACGTAGACGCGGCCGCGGCGGCGCACAATCCGGCAATCCTTATGCCGGTTCTTCATCGATTTCAGCGAACGTACGACTTTCATGGCTGATTTCCGTCATTTAAGCTTTTCGGACCGTCTGAACGCGCGGAAAATAGGGATGGCGCCCCGCGATGTCAACGCGAATTGTCCGGTTGCGGCGCTCAGCGCAGCCGCGCGAAAACCCGCAAGACGCGCAGCTGGCCGCTTTCGATGGCGCGGACGCGGTGAAGCCATAGCTGCGCCTCCCGCATCAGCGCGTCGACGAGCGTACGGTCGAAGGTAACGTCCTCGAGGCCGTCGACATATTTCCGCCAGGCGTGCAGCACCAGTTCGCGGTAATAGTCCGAATCGTCCTCGAACTCCGTCGCGTTCAGGTTCAAGCCGAACAGCGCCGTACGGTATTCCTCGAGCGACCAGGGTTTGGGCGTCATGGGTTCGGAATCGTGCCACTCGCGCATGACCGTTCCCTCGTTTTGATCGGCTTCGGCCAGGACCAGATCCGTGAAGGAAAGCGCACCTTTCTGCCGCAAGCCGTTGCGTAACGCGCCGAGCAGCCCGAGCTTGTCCTCGACGGTAAAGAAATCCTCCCGGGCGAGGATGCAGTCGTATTTGAGCCCGGCCAGATCCAAACGTTCGGGATTAAAGGATGTGATGCTCCGGACATTGTGACGGGCCAACTGTTTCATCCGCTCCACCGCCATGTCGGCGAATTCCGGATCGCGCTCCATTCCCGCGATCGTCACGTCGGCATCGCGGGCGATCTCGCCGATGCGGCCGCCCAGTCCCGCGCTCAAATCGAGTACGATCGATTCCGGGCGTTTGGAGAACGGCCGCGCCGCATCGACCGCATAGGTGCCTCCGCCCGGCCCGACGAAACCATGGCCCCACACCTGTTCGCAAATCCGCGTCCGGGCCGCACCCCAATCCGCCTGCGGCGGCAGGTCATCCTTGTCGTCCAGCTCGATCAGCCGCTTGGTAAAGGTGGTTTTTGCCTTCTGTCCCTTCTTGACGACGGCCGCCGGTTCGACGCCATGCCACCAGGCGCGGAACCGTTCGCGGAACGGAATGTAGCCGTCAGCCTTGGCATGCGTTTCCGGCGCGGCGCGAGCCGAAGCCTTGGGCTTGGCCGCTTTGCGCGCCTTCGTTGCCGGTCTCGCCGGTTTCGAGGCTTTCGGCGCCTTCGATCTGACTAAGGGGTCGGGCATGTCCGCAGTTTCCGGTCAGCACTTTAATGTATGGTTAATATTATAAGGCAAACTGCGGAAGATTGTCGCAATGCAAGCGAGCATCGCGAGAGACGGAAAAGATCGATAACGGAAACGGGTCAGCCTATTCGACAGGCGAATACGGCGGTGCTTTTTCGGTGACAGTTTACTAAATCCCTAAATCCCCATTCATGCAGGTTTCGGACCGCGTTTTCCCGACCGCAGCGGGCGGCCCGTGCGCGCTTCCAGTTCGGCGAGCCAGCCGGGATCTCCAACCGGCCGGCCGATGGATTCGGCCCGCCGCAGCGGCGCGTAGGCGGCGTCCGCGTCGAACGGCTCGGCGAGAAAGCGGGCGAAGTCGCCGGTACGTTCGAGCACCGGGGCGACGCTGACCACCTTGTCGTCCCGTCCCGCGAGATGCGCCCGTGCGCTCGACCAGGCCCAATCCTCCGGGCGCGCGGCAAGGCGGGCGCGCACCGGATTGAGGGTCACGTAGCGCACCGCGTTCACGAGATGCGCCTCGTCCATCGCGACCGAGCCGTAGCGGCCCTGCCAGAGATGGCCGGTCGTGCGCGCCCTGGCGTTGACATAACCCGTGTAGCGCCGGTGCAGGTCGGCGAAGGTGCGGCGCAGCCCGTCCGCGTCCGAGGGCGCGAGGATGACGTGGACGTGGTTCGGCATCAGGCAATAGGCCCACACCGCGGTGCGCGCGCGGGCGCTGCTGTCCGCCAGCATGTCGAGATAGAGCGCGTAGTCGCCGTCCTCGAAGAAGGTGCGGTTGCGGTTATTGCCGCGCTGCGTCACGTGATGCGGCAAGCCGGGGACGACGACACGGGCAAGACGGGCCATGCCGGCAACGCTAACTTAATTAAGGGATTTAATAAACTGTCACCGTAATTCACAAAGCGGCTGGAACACCAGTGGAACCAGAAACACCAAGGCGTCATGCGTAGCTTCCGGCCCCTATTCCTTGGCCGCAAGATTGATATCAAGGAATTGCAGGGCAACATGGAACAGTTGCAAATGGTGCCGCTGCGTAAGCACGAGCGGGAAGCCATCATTCAAGTGTTCGGCCTGCCGCCTGAGAAACTGGGTCTGCTACAGAACAGCAACCGGGCAACCATTGTTGCCGCCGACCACCATTGGACCGCCGATGTATTGCGGCCCCGACTGGAACGCTTGCGCCGGGTGATGCAGCGCGAACTGGTGCCGCTGTTCGACGATCGGATCATCATTGATTTTGATACGCCCGTGGCGCGTGACGAGGAAATGCAGCTGGCCACCATGAAGGCGGCAAGCCATGCCTTTACCGTGAACGACTGGCGGAAGCGTGCTGGTATGGAAAGTGCGGCGGATGGTGACGTTTACGTGGTGCCGTTGAACAGCGAGATCGTGGCACAGGGCAGTTTAAAACTGCATCGATAGCACTGAAAATTATTCTATAAACTTACTATAAATCACCATATATTTCTTCCAACCATTCTACTGAATTGTGCCAAGAAATTTCTTTCAATTCTTTCATTGAATTTACAGATACAATCCACTCGTCTCCCACTGAGCGCCGCAAAGATGATGAAATATACTGGTTTGGCACTAAGGATCCAAGAAAAAATGGCTTTGAAGATGTTTTCTTAGCTCTATCAATTATAGGGTAATAGTCACTATCATTTGAGATTAGACAAATCGCACTTGTTTCGCTTTCTTCTAACTCATCAAGTAAACTTAGCATCAGGTGCGCATCAACTCCTTTTTCACGTATGCTCACGGTTCCAGCATCTGCAACATCGATCCGCGTAATCGCATAAGTGAGCGAGTGCGATTTTCTTTCTTCTTCCTCGCCATATTTCACCAAATCGGTTAGGAAGTCATCATAGTCAGAAAACGAAATTGGATTTCTTTCAAATACGGTTTTCATTTTTCCTTCGGAAGACAATTCAATATTTTCAATTAAGAGACTGTATCCCGCAGAACCTTCCTCATATCTATTAGAATTTAACGCTCTTTTGAACTGTCTCCGTAGAGATTGAGGGTTCGGTGGCCTTCCGGCAAAGACCTTCATCACGGTTAGCGTATTGACTAATCCATCACATTCACGAATATCGGAACACAATTTTTTAAATTGATTTGGATAAATTTTGAGTTCCATTTTTGGGATTGGCAACAAATTCCTCTTTAAATGCTTGGATGTTAAATTAACCATTCTATTCGTAATTTCTATTCCAAAATAATCTCTTAGCATGTGCCCTGTGGCAGACAATTCTACATCTATATTTAATTTTTTTGGATCAAAAAATAATCCATCTCTTCTGGAGTTTTCAATTTCAATTTTCTTCTTTTGTATTGTTAGTTGTCTGCATGCCAATCTAAAGTGCCATGCATCTATAAAAAACACTATTTTCAAAGGTATAATTGATTTTGAAGAAACAATTTTTTCGAATTCTTCCTCATATTCAGGATAACGTGGATCGTCAAAATCTATCGACACGAACTCAACTCCCTATCACTCACATGGCAGGTTTTTGTCGCCACTCAGTCAGAGTTTATTTCAATAGGACCATATATCAATAGTTTAGATATATATAGCTTTCTCATTTAACGAATGGAAATGCAGATCCGACCCCGTCGCACGATTATCTAGAGCCGTCCATTTCTTAAGCTGGATCCGGTAAGCGTTCACCTTGCGGCCCTTGGGTCCGGCAACCTTGGCCGTCGTCACTTTGTGGCCCATGCCTTCCACCCGCTTAAGCAAATTGCGCTGCGGCCCGCCGCACGCTTCGCGTATGGCCGCGTCCGTAGCACCATTGACCGTGTAGAACGGTGCCATTGTTAGGGCGCTGTTAGGGGGAACAAAGCATGTCCGACTTAACCCCTTGACGACAAACGAGAAACGCTAGATTACCAATTAATGTATGGTTAATATTATAAGGCAAACTGCAAGAAATTCCCGTTATGCAAGCAAGCATTGCGAGGGCCGGAATAAATCGAAAGCGGAAACGGTTCAGTCCATTCGACAGCCGAATTCAGCGATGCGAGAATGGCCGCCGGCGATGCTAAACCAGCTTTTCACAGCGCTCGATCCGGACTCGCGCCTGACGGTCAAGAGAATCGCCGTCACATTGGCGGTCGCGGTCGCTTTGTCATTGTTTTCCGAAGCCGGGTTCCGGTTGAGCTTCTTCGTCGGACTGTGCGGTCTCGCGGTGTTCGTTTCCGGCGTCCTGGCGATGCGCGCGAAGCAGCGGCTCAACGCGCCGGAGCTGAATCATTGGGATGAAACGACGTTCTTCGCGCTTCTGACCTTCCTTCTCATGCCGTTCGTCACCGACTAAACCACGCCCTTCTCGCGAAGCGCCGCGACATCGCCCTCCGACATCCCGAGCATCTCGCCCAGCACCTCTTCGGTGTGCTGGCCCAGCATCGGCGGCGCGTGGCGGTAGCGAACCGGGGTTTCCGACATCTTGATCGGGCTCGCGATCAGTTTCGCCGGCTTGCCCCCGGTCGCGGGATGCGCCATTTCCACCGTCATCTCGCGCGCCTTGACCTGCGGGTCGTCGAAGACCTGTTGCAGCGTGTTGATCGGGCCGCAGCCGATCTTCACCTTCTCCAGTTCGGCCAGCCACCAGGACGACGGGTGCTTGCGCGTGACTTCGTTCAAGGTCTCCGTGACGTGCTCGCGGTTGCGCACCCGTTCGACCGCGGTGTTGAAGCGTTCGTCGTCCAGCAATTCCTTGCAGTCCGCCATCTCGCAAAAGCG
>CAYLTU010000303.1:0-6548 GCA_964386465.1 uncultured Rhodospirillaceae bacterium | reverse complement strand
GATATGGTCCGCGCGCTGCCGCAGTAGCTCAGTTGGCAGAGCAGGGGTTTTGTAAACCTCAGGTCGGGAGTTCGAGTCTCTCCTGCGGCACCAGCATTCCTTACGCCCCCCCTAAGGCAACCTCAAATATGGAGGTAATCAGTCTCCGCAATCTATCCGTAAATTGAACAGTTTACGGTCAATTTCGCGAATCCGGGGAAGGCCCTTGCCGCTTCGCGAACTCCATGCTAGCAGCGATAGAAGCCGATTTATTCGGACGCAGGCGTCGGAGACGATTACAGCGTATGGCGTACCGGTTCGCTAACTTGAACATCCTGCTGGTCGAAGACGACATGGCGATGCGTATGCTGATTCGCGACGTCCTGGCGGCGTTCGAAATCGGCAATATCGAAACCGCGAACGACGGTACGCGCGGGTACGAGATGTTGCGCCAGTTCGCAGCCGATATCGTGATCGTGGATTGGGTCATGACGCCGATGAACGGCCTGCAGTTTCTCAGTAAAGTGCGCAATGCGAACGACACGCCGAATCCGTTCGTCCCGGCGATTATGTTAACGGCCTTTACCGACATCGATCGGGTCTTGAGGAGCCGCGACGCGGGCATTACCGAGTTCCTCGCAAAACCCTTCACGCCAGCCACGCTGTATAGCCGGATCGTCTCGGTCATCGAGGATCAACGTCCTTTTGTCCGGTGCGACGGTTTTTTCGGCCCGGACCGACGCCGGTCCGACCGTCCCTTCCCCGGTCTTGACCGCAGGGGCGCCGCGTCCGTCATGCACATCGATGCCTCCGGCTCCGCGGGGAGCGAAAGCACTTGGCAAATCTGAAAATCTCGATGGATACTTAGGGCGCAGCGCTAAAGTGCGCTGTCGAATCGCGCGAAGGCCCCCTTTTACAATCAATCTTTCGTTTTGTAGGGTACCGCCACACTGATGTTTTCAAGCCTCGCCGGCGCGGACCCGCGCTTGCCGATTCCGTGGGCGGCGTTACGAGCGGAGGCTAGGATGGCGGTCGCCGAAGTGGTTTCGAAAGCGGATATGAGCGATGCCGAATGGCAGACCAGGGTCGATCTGGCGATGCTGTATCGCGTTTTGGCGAAATACCGGATGACGGACCTGATCTACACGCATCTTACCGCGCGCGTCCCCGGCGAGCCGGACACTTTCCTGATCAAAACCCTTACGGCCAGATGTTCGACGAGATCACCGCCTCCAGCCTGGGAAGCGCTGCGCCGCCAGCTCGACCGCGAAGGCGCGGACTACGCGACCTGATGCGTATCGGAACCAAAATTACGCAGACGCGATGGTGGGCCGCCTGACAGGCGGCCTGCGATTCTATCGATTCACTTCAAAGGCTGCCGTACCGGAAGGCGACCTTATTCGTGTGCACGATAAACGCCGCTTTCTCCGACGCGAAACTATAGGAGGATAGCATGGCTGGCGAATTCCAACTGAAAGACGTACTTCCCTGGGGAAGGAACCGGGCGGAATATACGGCGTTCTTCGACCTCGGCGGGGTCGGTCCCGAAGCACGGATACTCGATTGCGCCGGCGGGCCGGCGTCGTTCAACGCGGAGATGACGGAAGCCGGCTATCGGGTCACTTCGGCCGACCCGCTCTACCAATTCTCGGTCGCCGAAATCGCCGGCAGGGTCGAAGCGACGCGGATACAGATGATCGACGGGCTGCGCGCCGCGTTGCACCGCTTCGTGTTCACCTGGCACGGCACGATCGAACGCCACGAAGCGATTAGGATGGGAGCCCTGCGACGGTTCCTCGAGGATTTCGAAATCGGGAAACGCGAGAAGCGGTACTTGACCTCCGCCCTACCCGATCTGCCCTTCGACGACCGTGCCTTCGACATCGCGCTGAGCTCGCATTTTTTGTTCTTGTACAGCGGCCACTTCGACGCGGCCCGGCATGTCGCCTGTATTACGGAGATGATGCGGGTCGCGGACGAGGCACGGATATTCCCCTTGCTCGATCTCGACGGCGAACCGTCGCGCCACGTCGAACCGGTGCGCAATGCCCTCCGCGCGGAGGGGCTCGAGTCCGAGATCAGACGCGTCGACTACGAATTCCAGAAGGGCGGCAACGAAATGCTTCGAGTCTATCGCTCGGGGCGATAGGGCGACAGGTCCAGCCCCGGATCGCGCCCGGCCGCGAGGTCGGCGATGATTTGCCCGGTCGCGGGCCCCATGGTCAGTCCCAAATGACTGTGACCGAAAGCCAGAAGCACGTTTTCGTGCCGTGGCGAACGGCCGATCACCGGCACGCTGTTGGGCAAGGCCGGCCGCCGGCCGAGCCAGATGCTCTGTTCGGTCGCGTCGAGATCGCGGATCGACTCCTGCGCAAAAGGCAGCATGGCTCGGATACGGCGGTAGTCGGGCGGCGCATCCACCTTGGCGTATTCGACACCCGTCGTCACCCGCAGCCCATCCTCGTGCGGAAGGATCGCGAACCTGCGGTCCAGAAAGGTGATGAACCGCTTTGGCATCACCGGTGGCTTCGGCAGCATGACGTGGTAGCCGCGTTCCGCCTCCAGCAGGACGGGCGCGCCGAGCCGCTTCGACAGGTCTCGCGACCAGGCTCCCGCCGCTAAAACGAAGGTATCCGCATCGAAATCGCCCGCGCTGGTTACGACGGTCCGTGGTGTTCCATCAACGAATCGAACGTCGCGGGCTTCCGCACGCACGATCGACCCGCCTCTCGCAACAAAATGCTCGGCGAAACGGGCCACCATCCTCCCGGGATTCACCGCGGTGCTCGAGTCAGGCATAAACACCGCGTGTTTGAAAATAGGTTCCAGCGCCGGTTCGAGCTGGCGTAGCTCGTCTTCGTTCAACACTTCGAAACGGCAGTCGTTTTGCTCCAGCATTCGGCGCTCGAATGCGGATGCGGCGAACGACTCATCGGACTTGTAGACCTTCAACGATCCGTTTGGCACGACCATCTCGCGCGTACCGGTGTCGTCGAGCAGAATCCCGTACGCGTCGGATACACGATGAATAAGCGTCGCGATCGCGCGCCCGCTCTCTTCCACATGCGCGCGTGACGAATAGCGCAGGAACGTAAGGAGAAAGGGCGCAAGGCGCGGCAAATAGCGCCATTGTATTGCCAGCGGACCGGTAGGGTCCGCCAGCATTTTCGGTACTTGCTTTATGACTCCCGGCAACGCTGTCGGCATAACCGAACTGCTGCTGATCGAACCGGCATTTCCGTAGGACGCCTGATCCGAGCTTCCGGGCTCCGCGGGATCGATCACCGTGACCGACCAATCATCCCTCTGCATAAACAGGGCGCAGCTGATTCCGACAATGCCGCCACCGATGACAACTGCCTTGCGATCTTCGTTTGGGTGATTTTTGTCTGGGGTCATTGCCACTCCTCAGGAAGCGACACCATCAGCCTTCGACGAGGCTCTCGTCAAGAGAACATCGAATTCGCTCCTAGGCCGGATATCTCACCGTCCTTGGGGTCGCCACGGGGTATATCGCGCGACAGGTTAGGAGAACCGCGCCGCGCGATGCGGGGACATCGGGCAAGCGGTTCGACACAGCCTGTCGCGCGATAGACCCCGCCCGAAGAGTCGTGGTGTGCGGACCGCCCGCGTTGTCGAAGGCCTCAACCGTAGTCACCGCTACGCTTTTCGGCCTTCTCCTAGCGGATCGGGTCCGCACACCGCGATGACGGCCCCAATGAGGTGAGATATCCGGCCTACGCAGCAAGCGCCTCAAGCCGTGTGAGAATCGCGTCACCCTCCGGTCCACAGTCTCCGACGAGTTTCCGGTCAAACACTTCCTCGATCGCATCGAAATAGGCTTCGATCGTGACACATCGCAAATCCCTCGAGCGATCGTGCTCGCGCAAATGGCCATACATGGATTGAGCGATTTCGCTGATAAGCGGATAGCGGAACAAGGCACCCTGCCCTATTAGATTATGAGCAAACCGGTGCAGCGCCTCCTTTATCTCCTTCGAATCGCCGCTCCTACCGAGTGCGAAAGTGGCGCGGATCTCCTGGAGGTTAAGCATAGCGAGCGCCGGGTAAGCGTCGGCCAGCTTTTCGACAGCAGTATTAGCCGCTTCAAGCCTGGCCGGATTCAAACCGTCTATCGTTCCGCCTTCCGGGGTCTCCGTGGGATCGGTTTCGGCCATTCTCTAATGCTCACGTCTGGGACTGCTATTATCACAACTTTTACGGGACACTCTTTAATTATTGGTAAAGTAGCAAGTCAGGCATGAAAATCCGATTAGAATCGCCCGATATCCGGATTTTGCTTGCAAGACACCCTCAGCAGTCCTAAACGCATTTATAATAAACATTTCAGTGCCAAGCACCGTATTCCCGCAGTGAAAGCGCGCACACTGAAGTAGAACGGTAGGCGTCCGCGGAACGATACGGTTGGCCTCGGAGAAACGGCGGCCCCGCATGTTCCTATACCTCCCGATCGCCGAACTTTCGGTGAACGTGTTCGTTATTCTGGGACTGGGAATCGGTGTAGGGACTCTTTCGGGAATTTTCGGTGTCGGCGGCGGATTCCTGATGACGCCGCTCTTGATCTTCCTCGGCATTCCGCCCGCCGTTGCCGTCGGTACGGAAGCCAATCAGATTGTCGCCTCGTCGGTGTCCGGCGTGCTCGCCCATTGGCGGCGCGGCAATGTCGATTTCAAAATGGGGTCCGTGCTGCTGGTCGGCGGCGTCATCGGCTCGACCTTTGGCGTATGGCTTTTCAAAATACTGCGTGAGTTGGGTCAGATCGACCTGGTTATCATGCTCTCCTATGTCGTGTTTCTCGGTATCATCGGGCTTCTGATGCTGGTCGAGAGCATCCGGGCGATGCAGCGTGCGCGCAGCCCGGCCCGGCGGCGGAAGTTGCATCAGCATAATTTTCTGCACGGCCTTCCCTTCAAGATGCGGTTCCGGAAGTCGAAGCTCTACATCAGCGTACTGCTGCCGCTCCTGATCGGCGTCTTCGTCGGTATCCTCTCGGCGATCATGGGTGTCGGCGGCGGGTTCGTCATGGTGCCGGCCATGATCTACCTACTTGGCATGCCGACATCGGTCGTTGTCGGCACCTCGCTGTTCCAAATCATTTTCGTCACCGCGAACGCGACCTTCCTGCAGGCAACACTCAACCAGACGGTCGATGTCGTGTTGGCCATCCTGCTTCTGATCGGTGCGGTGATCGGCGCGCAGGTCGGCACGATGGTCGGCTCGAAGCTGCGTGGCGAACAGCTGCGCGGCTTGCTCGCACTGATGGTCCTCACGGTCTGCGGCAAGATCGTCTTCGACCTTCTCGTAACGCCCGATGAACTCTACGTAATCGCAACGGGAGGCGGACATTGATCTGGCGCGCGGCGATGGTCGTTCTCGCCTTCTGGGTCTGGGCCGGTTCCGCCGCCAGGGCGCAACCGGTCGTCGTCGACCTGTCGAAGGATTTCGTCGCTATCACCGCCGGTTTTACCGGCACCGAGGTACTCCTTTTCGGCGCGACAAGCGGTTATGGCGAAGTCGTCGTCGTGATCGAGGGCCCGAAAGAACTGGTCGGCGTCCGCCGAAAAGAGCAGATCGCGGGCATCTGGATTAATGGCCGGCAGGTCGACTTCAAGGACGTGCCGGCATTCTATCAGGTCCTGTCGACGAACAGCCTGGACGAATGGCTGCCGCTTGCGGTGCGGGAGGAGAACCAAATCGGCGTCGAGTACCTCAACCTGAAGCCGCGCGGCGAGATCGGCGCGGCCGAGGCGTCGGAATATCGCGCCGCGCTGATCCGCAACAAGCAGCAAATCGGACATTACGGTCAGGTCGAACGCCGATTACAGCTCGCCGGCGGAAGACTCTTTCGCAGTACTGTGTTCTTTCCCGCGAACGTACCGGTTGGCAAATACTTCGTCCGAACCTATCTGGTGAACGATGGCAAGATCGTCAGCACGCGGACGATGCCGCTGCGGATCAGCAAGATCGGCATCGAAGCGGACGTCTATAGGGTCGCACACCAGCACGGCGCGCTTTATGGTATCGCCGCCATCGTCATCGCGGTGATGGCGGGCCTCGGCGGCAACGCGCTGTTCCAAAGAAGGTAATAAACGCTCTGATGAGCACCATTCTCGACACCAAGGGCTTCAATTGCCCGATCCCGGTCCTGAAGGCACGGCGCGCGCTCCGCGAGATCGCGGCCGGCGAGCAACTGACAGTGCTGGCGACCGATCCTGCTTCGATGATCGACCTCCCGCATTTCTGCAACGCGATGGGCCACGAACTGGTCGAGTCCTCCGAGGACGACGGCGTCTTCACCTACATTATCCGCAAGGCGGATAGTTAGGTAATCAGGACAGCACGGAAATCGTTTACGTTGGTGAGCGTCGGACCGCTCATTACCAGATCCCCGATCGGCTCGAAGAACCCGTAGGCGTCGTTGTCGGTAAGCCGGTCGCGCGCGCCGAGCCCCTTCGACGCGGCGCGTTGCAGCGTATCCGGCGCGACGAAAGCGCCGGCATTGTCCTCGCTGCCGTCGATGCCGTCGGTATCGCAGGCGATGGCGTGGA
>CAYLTU010000302.1:0-6591 GCA_964386465.1 uncultured Rhodospirillaceae bacterium | reverse complement strand
GACGCGGATCCGGGCCTGACGCCGGACCTGATCCAGGATTTGCAGAAGATTTCCAAGCCCTTCCAGGGCTTTAAGACCAGTTGGGAGGCTTGATATGCCGGACTACGCATCGATCGAAGCCGCGCGCGCGGAGTTCCCCGGGACCGGGCGTTACGCGTACATGAACGTTTCCGCCCGTGCGCTCATGCCGCAACGGTCGCGCGATGCTATCGATGCGTTGCTCGACGGGATGCAGTCCGGCGACACCGACAAGGCGGCGATGTTCGACCTCATCGAAAGCGCGCGGGACAGTTACGCCAGGCTTATCAAGGCCTCGGCGGACGAAATCGCCTTCGTCAAGAACGTCTCGGAGGGGCTGAACGCGATCATCGCCGCCTATCCCTGGAAGAGCGGAGACAACGTCGTGCTGTGCCAGGATCTGGAGCATCCGAACAATGTCTATCCGTGGCGCCATCTCAACCGGCGTTTCGGTGTCGAGGTCCGTTCGGTGGCGCCGCGCGACGGCATCATCCCGACGGACGATATTCTCGCGCAAATAGATGGAAATACCCGCATGGTGACCGCCTCCAGCGTCACCTTCGCGCCGGGTTTCCGTACCGACCTGGCGCCCATCGGCGCGGTCTGTCGCGACAAGGACATCCTGTTCCTGGTCGACGGCGTGCAGTCCGTCGGCATCCTGGACACCGACGTCGAAGCACTGAAGATAGACGCCATGTCCGTGTCGACCCAGAAGGGGCTGCTCGGGCTCTACGGCATGGGCTTTCTCTATTGCCGGACTGAATGGGCGGAAAGGCTGACGCCGGCTTATCTGGCGCGTTTCGGTGTCGATCTCGGCAGTTCCGGGGCGCATGAGGCGTCGCTCGGCGACGACGACTACGCCCTGATGCCGGCCGCGCGGCGCTTCGATCTCGGCAACTACAACTACACCGGGGTCGCCGCGGCGGAGGCGTCGCTCGGCTTGATGCACGAGCTGGGACCGCGGGCGATCGAGGATTACACGGTCGGCCTGGCGCATGACTTCGCGCGCGGCATGCTCGATTTGGGGATGCCCGTTTGCGGCGGCGAGCCCGGGCCGCACCTGGGATCGATCGTACCCGTCGGAAGCATCGGCGAAGGACAGCACGATACGACGGACGATGCGGCGATGAGCTCATTGCACGACCACCTTATGGAAAACGACGTCCAACTTTCAATTCGGCGCGGTATCCTGCGGTTCTCATTGCATTTCTACAACAACAGCGACGATGTCGACCGGGTGCTCGACCTCACGCGGTCCTGGCGCGGACACAATCGCGCGGCGATGGGATAAAGGGAAGGAAAATGGAAAGCACTGTTTTCGCAGGCGCGGTCATGGCGGACGGCAGCGGCCTGTTTCGCCGCAAAGCGGGACAGGCGGATTGGGAACCGCTCACCAAGGGGCTTCCCGAGCGGGTCAAAGTCTACAGCATCCTCGAAGGGCAGGGTGGCGCCCTGTTCGTCGGCGCGCAGCAAGGCGTCTTCCGCAGCGATGACGGTGGCGAGAGCTGGGAGGACATCAGCGCGGGACTGATCGAACTGTCCCACGAACCGCATCTCCGCAACTGCATCCTGAGCGACGATTTGACCGAAGGCATGATGGATTTGCACGCGCTGACGGTACGCGCTGAGCAGCCCGGGACGGTCTGGATCGCGAACCGCATGGGCCTGTTCGTCAGCGAGGATCGCGGCGACAATTGGCGCGAGTTCGGGATCGGCCGGTTCTCCGAGCTGCACTATGGCCGCGACCTGACGGTGAGCCCGCATGATCCCCGCGTATTCGTCGCGGCCTTGAGCGATTCATCGCGAGGCGTCGCGGGGTCGGTTTATCGCAGCGACGATAGCGGCGCGAACTGGCAGCGGATCGACCACGGTATCTCGATAGACAGCACACTGATGACCGTCATGGTGAGCAAACACGACCCGAACCGAATCTTCTGCGGCGCCCGGCTCGGCCAGATATTCGGGACGGAAGATGGTGGCAAGAACTGGGTGTCTTCGCCGCTGCCGGAAGGGGTAGAAGACGTTCGAGCCGTCGCCTGCCTTTGAACGGACGTACACCCATGCACACCAAGTACCTTGAAGATTTTACTGCCGGAGATGTGTTCCGGACCCGCGGCATGTCCATGGACGAGTCGGAGATCATGGATTTCGCGCGGAAGTACGATCCGCAACCGATCCACACCGACCGGGAAGCCGCGGCGAAGGGCGCTTACGAGGGATTGATCGCATCGGGCTGGCATACCGCTTGCGTCATATTCCGGCTCTGGGTCGATCTCGGCTACATCGAAAAATCCAGCCTTGGCGGTCCGGGGATCGACAACTTGAAGTGGCTCCTACCGGTCAGGCCCAGCGATACGCTGTACGCCGAAGTCGAAGTACTCGAAGTGCGCCCCTCGAAGTCGAAACCGGACCGTGGAATTGTCCGTTACCTGACCAAGGGCATCAATCAGCGCGGCGAGACGGTCATTACCTACGAGTCCGCCTCGTTCCTGAAACGCAGGCCGGAGAAGGTCTCGTAAATTCTATCGGGCATAGGCGACCCCGCCGCCGCCGCGCGGGTCGGCGCCGCCGCGCCAATTGCCTTCCGCGTCGACCACAATGACGTGGCCGCGCGACATCACCGGGTCGAAGCTGATGGCGTTGCGTTTGACTTCGTGTCCCATCGCCTGGAGCGCATTCATCTCCGAGTCCTGCAATCGCGCCTCGGCATGGATTGCTTTGCCTTCGCAATGGATGCGCGGGACGGTCACCGCCTCGACGGGAGACATCCCGAAATCGACGATGTTCAGGATCGTTTGCAGTACCGCACTGATGATGACGCTGCCACCTGGCGCACCGACGATGATGAAAGGGCTACCGTCCTCGCGGAACAGCATCGTCGGCACCATGCCTGTCGTGCGCCGCTTGCCGGGCGCCATTGAATTCGCCCGTCCCGGGATCGGATCGAACAGCTTCATGGAGTTGTTGTAGACGAAGCCGGTGCCGGGCGTGACGACGCCGGAACCGGTGCCGATGGTGTGCGTGCAACTCACCGCGTTGCCCGCCGCGTCGTAGACCGAGAGGTGCGTCGTGCAGGAGGGTGGCGCTTCCTTTCCGTCGCCGAGAAATTCGCCCTGCCGGATTTTCTCCGCCCACATGGCGGCGCGCTCCGGCGAGAGCAGCATATCGACCGGCACCTCGGTGAAGGCCGGGTCGGCCAGATATTCGTTGCGGTCTCTATGCGCGGCAGCCATCGCGCGGGCGACGAGGTCGAGATGCGCCGCCGAGCCGTGATGCAGGACGCCGAGGTCGAAATGATCGAGGATCTGCAGCATCTGGATTAGGGTAACCCCACTGCCCGGCGGCGGGTTCGAGGAGACGTTAAAGCCGCGGTAGGTGCCCTTGACCGGCGCGTAACAGCTCGGCGCATAGGCCGCGAGGTCTTCCGCCGTGACGTACGATCCGTTTGCCGCCAGATCTTCGGCGATCTTCTCGGCCAGCGCCCCTTTGTAGAAGCTTTCGGGCCCGTCCGTCGCGAGGGCTTCCAGGCTTTCGGCATAGCCCGGATTTTTCACGATTTCGCCGACATTGTGCAGGCGGCCTTCCGGATGAACGTAGATTTCGCGGCACGCATCCGTCGTCGTGATACGCGTCATACCGTCGGGAATACCGGCCATGAACTCACGCGTGAAGAAATCCCGGACATAGGAGGTCATTTCGAACCCGTCGCGCGCGATATCGATCGCCGGCCGCAGCAATTCGGCCCAGGGCAGGGTGCCGAGCCGTCGGTGCGCTTCCGCGAAGCCGGCGACAGTGCCCGGCGTCATAATCGACGTGTAGCCCAGTTCGCTGCGGTAATCGTCGAACAGGGTGTAGCCGGAGACTTCGGTACGGCCTTTCATGTCGGCTTGCCACATGCCGGGGGTGACGTTTCCGCCGGATGTCGCGTGGAAGTCGATCATACCGTTTTCGCCGGTTTCGGCGACGTAGTATTGAAACGTCCCCATGCCGCCGATCCCGCACATGAACGGGTCGACGATCATCTGCGTGAAGGCGGTCGCAATCGCCGCGTCGAAGGCGTTGCCGCCCGAGGCGAGGACTCCCGCACCGACATCGGCGGCGCGGGGTTGCGGACACACTACGAGGCCTTTCATCTGCATACCTCTGCAAAAATTAGGGTTTTACCAATTAATGTACCGAAAACATGCAAAATCGGGTCAGTAAAGCTTTATTAATCTTCCGGGCGCAGTTTTTCGGCACTGATCGTCAGTCATATAGCGGTGCACGACAATGAACCAAACACTTCGTGAAAATCTTGATAGCGGAGCGCCGGGCAACACTCTCACCGTACTTGAAACGGAGCGGGAGGAAATCTTGCGGCCGCGGGCGGTGCGAAACGATGAATTGACCGGAGTCGAGCGATTCTTCGACGACGACGAAATCATCGTCAGCAAGACCAACCTCAAGGGGCATGTAACTTACGGCAACCGTGTCTTCCTTCGTTTGGCCGGTTACACGGAACAAGAAATTCTTGGTCAACCGCACAGCATTATCCGTCATCCGGAAATGCCCAGATGCGTTTTCAAACTACTCTGGGATACTCTCGGTTCGGAAAACGAGATTTTCGCCTATGTGGTAAACCGTTCCAAGAATGGCGACCACTACTGGGTGTTGGCTCATGTGACGCCAAGCTACGACGCGTCGGGGAATGTTACCGGTTATCATTCCAATCGCCGCGTTCCGGAACGCTCGGTCTTGGACGGCACCATTATCCCGCTCTACAAATCGTTACTGGACGTGGAAAGCCGTCATGCGGATCGCAAAGCGGGGATGATGGCCTCCTTCGATATGCTTTTGAACCTATTGAAGGAAAAAGGCGCGACCTACGAAGAATTAATTTTTTCGCTTTGATAAAGGGCCGTTGCAATGGTTCACCCTTGCCGACAGCAGGAACTTAAACAATGAAACGTAAAATCCCGGGTATCCAGAAAGCCTTGGCGGTATGCAGAGCTGCCGCTGAGGGAAACCTCGAAGAGCGTATCACGGACATTCGTGAAACCGGCGAATTGGGCGAGCTTTATTTCGCTTTAAACGACGTGATCGACCGAACGGAATCTTTCGTGCGTGAAGCTGCGACGAGTATCGAATACGTAAGCGATAAGAAATTTTTTCGGACCATTTCCGAAAAAGGGATGGTCGGCAGCTTTAAGAAGGCCAGCGCGATCATCAATCGCTCCACGCGCGCCACGGGTGATTGGGTGAAGACCTTCACCGATGTCGCCGACGAATTCGAGAGCAACATGTCGCAGGTGATCGAAACCGTATCGACCTCAGCGGAGACACTGCACACGACAGCGGGCGATATGGGGCACGCGGCGAAAAGTGCCAGCGAGCAATCAACCGTCGTTGCGGCCGCGGCGGAGCAAGCCTCGGCAAACGTGCAAACCGTAGCCGCTGCGGCGGAAGAGCTTACGTCATCGATCGGTGAAATAAATCGACAGGTAGTTCAATCCAACAAGATGGCCGAAAAGGCCGTCGATGAAGTTCAGCAGACAAACGACGAAGTCGGGAAACTATCGAAATCGGCCGGCGAGATTGGCTCCGTCGTCGGACTTATCAAGGAAATTGCCGACAGAACGAATTTGCTGGCGCTAAACGCGACGATTGAAGCCGCCCGCGCCGGGGAAGCAGGCAGAGGTTTTGCCGTGGTGGCTAACGAAGTCAAAAACCTCGCCAATCAAACTGGAAATGCCACCGATGAAATCGTAAGTCACGTGACGTCCATCCAGGGTTCGACCGGAGATGCGGTCAAAGCTATTCAGGATATCGCCAGTTCGGTCAAAGTCCTTAGTGAAAATTCAGTGACAATATCCGAGGCGATGGAAGAACAGGGATTGGCGACCCAGGAAATAGCGCGCAACGTGGTAGAAGCAGCCACCGGAACGAAAGAAGTGACCACCAGTATTACGGCCGTTAATTCCGCGGTGGACGAAACGGAACAGGCATCGGGTCAGGTACTGGGGGCATCAGAAGAACTCGCAGACCAAAGCCAGCAGCTGAAATTAGGGATCAGCGATTTTCTGGTCGAACTCCGCAAGGCGCTTTAGCGTCGATTGCGGTAGGGCGGCGTTGCGATTACGCCGATTTCCGCTCGCGAAATCCATAACCGAATAAAACGACGCCCGCCGCGACAATCGCGGCGGTCGTTAGCCATCCGTCGGCAAAACGACCTGTCGCGTCGATGACTGCGCCGAACAGGGGCGGACCGACCATGGCCCCGGCCGCTGTACCGATCGAGATATAGCCGATCGACGACCCGGAATGCTCCGGCGGCACGGCTTCCACGGCCATCGTCTGCATCAGCGAGGCGTAGGACGCGATCGTGAGTCCCAGAAGCACCGCGACACCCATACCGATCGTCGCCGCCTGCACCCGGCCGGCCGCGGCCATGGCGACGAAAAAGACCGATGCGGCCAGACAGATACCGGCGGCGAGCCACTTGCGGCGTCCCTGGAACAGCGTGTCGCTCAGCACGCCCCAGCCGATCCGGCCGATCGCGCTGACCGCCTGTGCGATCCCGAGCGTGAGACTGGC
>CAYLTU010000301.1:0-6648 GCA_964386465.1 uncultured Rhodospirillaceae bacterium | reverse complement strand
ATCCAAGCCACGTCCGTGCCCGGTTTCTGCCGCGCCCAGACCGTTGCGATTTGGCTCAATTGGATCTGGCGCGGGTCGAACAGCACGAGTTTCGCGCCGCGCGCCACGGCCTCGCGGATTTTCAACCCGATGATTGGATGGTTTTCCGTGGTATTCGATCCCGTCACGAGGATGATGTCGGATTCCAGGAAATCTTCCGTGGGGTTGGTCATCGCCCCCGAGCCGAATGACAGCGCCAGTCCGGCGACTGTGGAGGAGTGGCACAGGCGCGCGCAATGGTCGACGTTGTTCGTCCCCATGGCGGCGCGGACGAATTTTTGGAACACGTAATTGTCTTCATTGGTGACCTTGGCCGAGGACAGTCCACCAAAGGTGTCGCCACGGTATTTCTTCAATTCACTGGCAACACGGTCCAGGGCCTCTTCCCAGGAGGCCTCGCGGAAGCCGTCAGCGGTCTTTACTAGCGGGGTCTTCAGGCGGTCGGGGTGCGAAACGAATTCGAAGGATCCGAAGCGTCCCTTCACGCACAAACGCCCGTTCGAAACGGGAGAGTCCTTGTCGCCGCTGGCACTGACGATTGTCTCTCCCTGAACGCCCAGGATAATTCGGCAGCCGGTGCCGCAATAGGGGCAGACGGTCGAGGCTTCGCGTTCCGGCTTAAGATGCCCTCTCGGAACGAGCGCTCCTGTGGGGCAGCGCTCGACGCATTCGCCGCAGGACTCACAGATGGAGTCCTTCATCGGCCCGCCTCCGAAGGGTTCGACCGCGCTTTCGTAGCCGCGCTTCACCAAATCGATGGCGCCGAGGTGCTGAATTTCGGCGCAGGCGCGGACGCAAAGCCCGCAGAGAATGCACTTGCTCATGTCGATGCTGTAGCAAGCGTTCGAGTCGTCGATTTTCGCTTCGCGTTCCATGGGCTGCAGGACACGTTCGCGAACTCCCAAATGCTCGGCGACATCCTGCAACTGGCAACGACCCGATTGTTTGCAGCTCTCGCAATCCTCGGGATGGTCCGAGAGCAGGAGTTGCATCGTCCACTGGCGCACATCCAAAATCTCGGGATCATCGGTGGTCACCGACATTCCCTCGGTGGCGGGCGTCGTGCAGGCCGTCGGCAATCCGCGCAGGCCATCGACCTTGACGATGCAAAGGCGGCATCCGCCGTAGGGCTCGAGGTTCGGGTCAGCGCAGAGGGTCGGCACATGGACACCGGCGGTGCGGCAGGCGTCGAGCACCGTTTTACCCTTTTCGACCGTCACTTCGCGGCCGTCGATTTTCAAGTTCAGCATGACGGCACCTCATCTCGCGAGACAAGAGCTTTCCCGAAATCGCATCTCAGGCAGCGATCCGCTTCAAGGCGGGCATCGGCGGCGGACAGCGATAGCTCGACCTCGTCAAAACAGGTTCGCCGTTTGTCCGGCGGCAGCTTGGGCGTTTCGCGGCGGGTCGTTTCCGACGGGGCAGCGGCGGGATCGAAAGCCGTGTCGAGGTTACGCGGAGCGTTCCAAGGAAACCGCATGGCCTGATCCGGGTGCAGGTAGCGCTCGATCGCCTCCGCCGCCCGCCGCCCTTGCGCGATGGCCTCGACCGCCGTCGCCGGGCCAAGTACCGCATCGCCGCCAGCAAATACACCGTCGAAATCCGTCGCCAGCGAGAACTCATCAACGCTGACCGTGCCCCAATTGGTCGATGACGGTCCACCGTCGGGGATGATCGCCCGCTGACCGATCGCCCGGATGATCTGTGCCGCCGGAATTTCCATGAAACCGTCCTCAATGGGCACCGGCCGTCTGCGGCCGCTGTCATCAAAGTCGCCAAGCCGCATCTTTTGCAGCTTGATTGCCGTGACGTTTCCGCCGCCATCGCGGATCACCCCGACGGGGGCAACGAGAAATTCGAACTTCACGCCTTCTTCCAGGGCTTCGGTTACCTCCTCGGGCTGAACCGGCATTTCCTCGCGGGTCCGGCGGTAGACGACGGTGACGTTGGATGCGCCCAGACGCATGGCGGTGCGGGCCGCATCCATGGCTGTATTTCCGCCGCCGACGATAACCGCATCGCCGCCGATCGGGGTTTTCGGGCCGAGCTCGACATTCTTGAGAAACTCGATACCCGAGGCGACGCCGCCGCCTTCCTCGCCCGGGATGCCCATGCTCACGTCCGACCAAGCACCGCTGCCGATGAAGACGGCGTCGTTGTTCTTGCGCAACTGCTCCATGGTGAGCGTTTCGCCGATCATGGCGTTGCAGACGACTTTCACGCCCATGGCCGTGATGCGCGCGATGTCGCGCTCAAGTTCCTCGCGCGGCAGCCGGTAGGAGGGGATACCGTAACGCAGCATCCCACCGGGCTCGGGCATGGCCTCATAGACGGTCACTTCATGGCCGAGGCGGCGCAGGAAGTAGGCCACGCTCAGTCCCGCCGGGCCGGCACCGATAATCGCGGCGCGCCGTTGTTCATCTTGTGGCCGATCCATAACCGGCATGCTGATTTCCGTCGCCGCATCGACCATGTAGCGCTTCACGGCGCGTATGGCCACCGAACTATCGATCTCCTCGCGGCGGCAGCGCGTCTCGCATGGGTGCGGGCAGACGCGCCCGCACATGGACGGAAACGGATTGCGTTCCATGTGGCTCAGCAGAGCCTCTTCGTTGCGGCCCTCGGCAACCAGGGAGAGATAGGCGGGAACATCCACCTCGCCCGGGCAGCGGTTCGAGCAGGTTGCAATGAACATGGGCTCGCAGACGCCGGCGGGGCAGCGTTTCTCGTTGACGTGCGCCAGATACTCGTCGCGGAAATATTTGATCGTCGTCAGAACAGGATTTGGCGCGGTTTGGCCAAGGCCGCAGAGCGATCCCTTGCGGACCGCCTCGCCTAGCTGTTCGAGTTGCGTGATGCTGTCTACCGTGCCGCGGCCCTCGCAGATATCGTCGAGGATCATCCGCATCTGCCGCGTACCCAGGCGGCACGGCGCGCACTTACCGCAGGACTCTTTCTCCGTGAATGACACGAAGTAGCGCGCCAGATCGACCATGCAGGTCGTTTCGTCCATGACGACAAGGCCGCCCGATCCCATGATTGAGCCTGCCTGGGCCAGGGATTCGTAATCGATGGGCAGGTGCATCAAATGGGCGGGAATACAGCCACCCGACGGGCCGCCCGACTGCACCGCCTTGAGGGCGCGGCCTCCCTGGACCCCGCCGCCGACCTCGTATACGAGATCACGCAGCGGCATCCCCATGGGCACTTCGATCAGGCCCGTGTTGTTCACTTGGCCGACGAGGGAGAAAATCTTCGTTCCCTTGCTCTGCTCTGTTCCCCGGCTCGCGTAAGTTTCCGCGCCGCCTGTGATGATGTGCGGAACATTGCCCAGGGTTTCGACGTTGTTGATATTGGTCGGTTTGCCGAACAATCCCTTGACGGCGGGAAACGGCGGGCGGGAGGTGGGCATGCCGCGGCGGCCTTCGATGCTGGCGATGAGGGCAGTCTCTTCGCCGCAGACGAAGGCGCCGGCGCCTTCCTTGATGACGATATCGAAGGAGAAATCCGACCCAAGAATATTTTCGCCGAGCAATCCTGACCGGCGCATCTGATCAATGGCGATGCGCAACCGCTCGATGGCCAGCGGATATTCCGCGCGAATATAGATATAGCCCTGGGATGAGCCGATGGCGCGCGCCGCGATGGCCATTCCTTCGAGCACGGCGTTCGGATTGCCCTCCAGCAAGGAGCGGTCCATGAAGGCGCCCGGGTCGCCCTCGTCGGCATTGCATATGATGTATTTGACGTCGCTGTCCTCGGCGCGGCAGAACTTCCACTTCTGCCCGGTGGGAAAACCGCCGCCGCCGCGCCCGCGCAATCCCGAGCGCAACACCTCGTCGATGATCTGATCCGGGCTCATGTCGAACAACGCCCTGGCGAGCCCAGCGTAGCCGCCCTCGCGGATGTAATCCTCGATCTTTGCCGGGTTGATCCGGCTGTTCATCCCGAGGACCACGGATTCCTGATGAAGGTAGAACGGAATTTCCCGCTCGGCGGAGATACGCCGCCCCGCCGTATCGGCGGCGCCCCCCGGCATTTCATAGAGCAGGCGATCGATGACCTCGCCGTTCTCAACGGTTTTCCCCACGATATCGGGAATGTCGTCGGGGCCGACGCGGCAGTACAAGGTGCCGAGAGGCCGTACCGAAACAAGCGCGCCGTTCTCGCAGAAACCGCGGCATCCGGTCATCACCACCTCGACCCGGTCGCCGAACCTTTCCTGTTCCAGGGCCTCCTCAAGGCCGCTGAGTATCTCATCGCCGCCGCACGCCTTGCAGCCGGTACCCATGCAAACGAAGATGCGGTTCTTATCCGGATCGAAGGACTCGGTGAGCTGAGCATGCAAATTATCGAGGTCGTCACGGACCGCGAGTTTTGTCATTTCCATGCCCATCCTTACGACCCACCCTTCGACGGGAGGGAAATTTCCCGCATGACCTTCTTCATGGATTCGCTGGTCTGCTGGCGCAGAACCTTCTTATCGAGAACCACCACGGGGGCCAGGGCGCAAGCGCCGAAGCACGACACCGCTTCCAACGATACGGCACCGTCGGCGGTGGTTTCGCCGGACCCGATCTCCAGGTCCGCCTGCAGTTCATCCATGAGTTTGCCGCTGCCACGAACGTAACAAGCGGTGCCGGTGCAAACCGTGACGCTGTGCAGGCCCGGTTTGTTGAATCGGAACTGCGAATAGAAACTGGCGACGCCCTCGACCGCGGCCGTGGGGACGACGAGATGCCGTGCGATGGCCCGCATGGCATCTGGCGGCAGATACCCCAGTGCATTCTGCGCCGCCTGGAGCATGGGGATTATCGACGACTGCGACGTTGGAAACGCCACCCCCTCGCTGGCGAACCACTGCTCGACCTCAGTGTCGAGCCGCCGCGCCGATCCTCTTGAGTCGCGGGCGTTCGGAGCGTCGGCTTTGAGCCTTCGCCCTGCTTTCTCGGGCGAAATGCGGCTTCCAGGGTTGCTCATTGAATCACTCTTCCAAGTTTATTCCGCGGCGAGAAGCCAGAGGTGTCTTTTGATCTTGATTGAGTTGCCGGGTATCCTGCAGCCTCAGTAACCATGATTAAGCCACGTTGCACGGGCGTTACAGCCTAAATTAAAGGCTGAGTTCTTTCCAACCGCCAAAACCATTTCTCCTCTCGCTGGCGAGGCCGATGAAAATGACATAGCGCCCGGCTCATGGCTGGAACAGGCCGCGCGAATACGATAATCTATCGTTCACGCTGATACGATGAAGCCGTTAGGCTATGCCTTTCGGCCGTTAGTCCATGCCCTTCGAAAGTCACAAATCTTGTTGGGGGATGAAATGAGCCGATTTGTGGAGAATCCCACGGACTTCTCAGCGGAATGTCTGCAGCAAAATGGACGATGCATGGTTGTTCGAGAAAACATTCTTTTCCTGGACGACGGAGAAGAGCTTGCTGCTGTTGATCGTCTGCAATGGAAATGCGGGTATGTCGTGATCTTTCCCGATCAGTCGCGCAAGGGGAAGGCAATGCTCTACCACACCAGCTGTCAGCGGATATCTGATGTGGTGAAACAGATATTTCAGGATTGTCTGGAGGCGCCTGTGAGCTTTCCGCAACGCGCTTCGGAAATGACGCTTGGCGAAATGCACCGCCGGTGTATCACCATTTCCTATGATGATTGCAGAGCGAAGGTAGACGGGTTCGATTTTTCGAGCGCCTCTCAAGAATAATTCCGAAATCGCCGTTTTGACCCGCGGAGGCTGGATCACAAGGGAACGCTGCGGGCGATTCCAACAAACAGCGATCTGATCTAGGATTTTTTGCTGAAGAACGCGTCGATCACCGCCTGAGGCTGTCCCTTGGCGTAGGCTTCCTGTTGGCCGAGGACGCCGGCGCGGAAAACTTCGTCGAATCCGGCGAGCGCGATCTCGCGGAAACGGGCCTTGGTTCGCCGCCAGGCGACCGAGGGTTTTGCGGCGAATTCTTCGGCGATCGCGCAGGCCTTGGGGACAACCGCGTCGGCCGCCTCCAGATGGTTCACGAGGCCAAGCGATACGGCCTCTTCGGCATCGAGCAGGCGGCCCGTCATGGACAGTTCCTGGTTCTTCGACCAGCCGAGATGCAGACCTATCCAATAGGATCCCATGATGCTGGGAATACCGGCATTGATCTCGGGCTGGCCCATGCGGGTTCCGGCATGGGCGACGCGCTGGTCGGACACCAGGGCCATCTGGAACCCACCGCCGGCGGCAACACCGTTCAACGCCGCGATCACCGGCTTCCCCGTCAACAGTATCTGCCGGTAGACATTGCACATGGTGCCGAACCAGTCCTCGATCTCATGCACCTGGGCGGCGCGCGCTTCGACGAGGTCGACCCCGGCGCAGAAGGCGCGCTCGCCGTTCCCGGTCAGCACGATGCCGTCGACCGCATCATCGATGTCCAGTTCGATCAGGTCACGCGCGATCGCGCGCGCCAGTTCGACGCTGAGCGCGTTGAGCGATTTGGGCCGGTTGAACCGCAACACCGCGATCCGGTCGCGCATTTCGATCTCGGTTACCGTGGCCATAGCTTTTCCTGCCGCTTCGTTTCCGTATCACTTTGCACTGTATAGCGTTAGCGTCAA
>CAYLTU010000300.1:0-6648 GCA_964386465.1 uncultured Rhodospirillaceae bacterium | reverse complement strand
CGCCGAAATTCGCGCAATTGGCCTGAAAATCCGTATTCTTCACGACCGACTAAATCGGTTCAAATTGCCTTTAGACGCATCCTTTTCGAGTCGAATTTTATCAAAAATCTTAATCTCCACTTTGATCAAAGGGCGCACCTAACAACTCGCCGAGCGACGAATAAAATTTCGTATCGGCCGAGCAACGTCCTATTCAGCCGCCAACTTCTCTGCCAAGTCCATCGCGCCCACTCCGTCGAGGCCGAGCACGCATTCCCGCACCGCCTCCGCTTTCTCCTGCGATGCGGCCATCAGGGCGTTGTCGGTGAACTTGGCGACGATCTCCTGCCCCGTCAGCGCCCGCTCGCCGGCGCCGCGGTTGATGCGCTCGTGGTGGACGTATTCACCGCCGTCCTTGGTGGTCACCACCATGCCGCCGGAGAAGTAGCGCGGGAACTGGGATTTCGGATCGATCTCGCAATCGACCTTGTCGGCGAGCGACAGAATTTTCGCGTCGTTGAGGGCCTCGTCCTCCAACTCCGCCAGACCGAACTTGCCGCGCTCGAAACAGGCGGCGGTGATGAACTGGGTGCTGAACTTCGCGTCGTAGTCGCTGACCGGGCGCTTCTTGTTGGCCACCGGCTCGGCGATGACGGGCACCGTCTCTTCGGGAATGAGCGCCCGGATGCGCGCGATGTTCGCGGCCTCGATGCCATGCTGTTCGCGCAGAGCCAGCGCGGAGTCGGCGATGGCATGGGTGAAATGGCAGGTCGGATAGGGCTTGATCGCGGATTCGACGACGGCCCAGCGCACGCCGAGCCGGTCGGTGATCGCGGCGTAATCGGCCTCGCTCTCGAGCTCGGCCAGATGGTTCTTGAAGATGCCGAAACGACCCTCATAGGGTTTGCCGGGGGCGACGAAACCGTGTTTGGCCTGTCCCGCCGCCATGATGCCGGCGACGCCGGCCCAGCCCGGATGCAGCCGCTTGTTCCAGGCGCCGTCCTCGACGAATTCATTGCTCGCCATCGCGGTGCTGCCGACGATGCCTTGCGCCGCCGCGAGCTGCGCCGCGTCCAGCCCGAGCAGCTTGCCGGCGATCAGGGCGGAAGCGAAATGTCCGACCACGCCCGTCGCGTGATAGCCGCGGTGATGGAACCCGAAATTGGCCGCCTCGCCAATCCGGATGGCGGCTTCCATGCCGACGATATAGGCCGTCAGCATATCCTGGCCGCTTGCCCCTTCACGCGCGGCGACGACCAGCGCGGTCGGCAAGGTGGCGGCGGTCGCATGCACGACGGATTCCATGTGCGTGTCATCGTAGTCGAGCCCATGCACAAGCGCGCCGTTCATCAGCACCGCATCGCGCATGCCGAGGCGCGCTTTCATGCCGATGACCGGCAGATCGCCGGGCTCGCCGACCGCCTGGATGCCGGCCAGGATCGCATCGGCGAAGGGATAGCGGGTCGACGCCATGGCGATGCCGACCGCATCGAGGATCAGATACTTGGCGCGCTCCCGCACGTCCGCGGGAATATCGTCATAGGTCAAACCGTGCGCGAATGCCGCCAGGGTCTGCGATATCGTGCCCGTGGCCGCCGCCGTTTCCGTTTGCGCTGCCGTCGCCATCACTCGTTCTCCTTTATCTCGTCACCGTCAGGCTAGCACGCCCGATTGCCGTGCCGTCAAATCCGGCCAGAACGCGTCCGCCCCGCGTCCTGCCACGTTGCGTCCGATCTCCTCGGCCCAGCGGCTTTCCGCGCCGAATTCCGCGCGCCACGACCAAAGCCGCCGCGTCGTGAACTGCAGAATATGTTCGTAGGTGAAGCCAATCGCGCCGTGGATTTGGTGCGCCGTGGTTGTCGCGGATCCCGCGGCGTCGCCGGTCACCACCTTGGCGGAAGCCGCTTCGAAGCGCGGGTTCCCGCTATCGGCCGCACGGAAAGCCATCTCCGCCGCCGCCCCGGCCGACGCCATTTGTCCGGCGAGAACCGCCAGATTCTGCTGAATCGCCTGGAATTTCGAGATCGGGCGGCCAAACTGGATACGGTCGCCGGCGTACTGCACGGTCTCGTCCAGCGCCCGCGCGACGCCGCCGGCGAGCTGCGCCGCGCGGAACATCGCGCCATAGACCTGCAATCCGTCCTGCGGCAGCGCCGCCGCCGCCGAGGCGATCGCCGGCGCGTTCTCGAAGGTCACGGTATCGCGCGGCTCGCGGGCGATGTTGCAGTCCGCCTCGACCGTCACGCCATCGAGCGCCAGCAACGAAATCCGGCCTCCCGCCAGCACGACGGCATGCGTCGCCGAGCGCGCCCAAGGCACCGCCGCCGCGACGCCGCTGACCGTGCCGTCGTCGAGCCGCAATGCCTCGTCGCCGCGCGCCGGCGCGACCGTCAATGGCCCATCCGGTATCTCGATCCCCGCTTCGGCCAGCAACCAACTCCCCAGCATCGTTTCGACGAGCGGGACCGGCGGTCCATAGTAGCCCGCCGCCCGGGCGATGACGAAGCAGTCGGCCCAGCTCAGCCCAGCGCCACCCCGTTCCTCGGGCACAAGCGCCAGAGTCAGCCCGTTATCCGCGCAGGCGTTCCACAACGCTTCCGGCCAAGTACCATTCTCGGCGTCACCGAGGGATTCGCGGGTCACGAGGTCCGAGAACAGCCGCGTGACGGTATCGTTCAGAATATCGCGCATCTCGCTCATCGCAGTCCGAGCCCCCGTGCAATGATGCCGCGCAAAATCTCGCGCGTGCCGCCGCGCAGCGAGAAGGAGATCGCCGCCTGCGTCACATAGGCCAGCACTTTCTCGAAGTCGCTGCCGCCCATCAGCTGCGGATCGGCGCCGACCAGTTCGTGCGCGATTTTCGGCATGTCCTGCTCGTAGACGGCGCCCAGATCCTTGACGACCGACCCGGCGAGCGACGGGTCCTTGCCCGCATCCTGCATACCGGCGACCGATAGTGACATCTGCCGCAGGGTCGCCAGATGCGCGATCAGCCGCCCGATGGCCACCGCCGCCCGCTCGCTCGGGTTCTGAGAGACCTCGCGAATCAGGGCGTGCAGCAGGATATGACTGCTCATATAGCGTTCGGGTCCGGACCGTTCGAAGGCAAGCTCGCTCAGCACCTGCCGCCAGCCCTTGCCCTCCTCGCCGACCAGCATGTCGTCGGGCACGAAGGCGTCGACGAAGGACACCTCGTTGAACATCTCCTCGCCGGCCATGTTGCGGATCGGCCGCGCGGTGACGCCCGGTGTCTTCATGTCGACGAGGAATTGCGACATCCCTTCATGCCTGTCCTCGACATCCGTGTTCGTCCGGAACAGCGCGATCATGTAGTGCGATTCATGCGCCTTGGAGGTCCAGATCTTGGTGCCGTTTATGACGTAGCCGCCATCGACCTTGACCGCCCTCGTGCGGATCGAGGCGAGGTCGGACCCCGAATCCGGCTCGCTCATGCCGATGCAGAAATAGGTTTCGCCCTTGGCAATACCCGGCAGGCACAGTTCGCGCTGTTTCTCGGTGCCGTAATTGAGCAGCAGCGGGCCGCTCTGCCGGTCGGCGATCCAATGCAGGGTCACCGGCGCCCCAGCGGCCAGCAGTTCTTCCACGACGACATAGCGTTCCAGCGCGCTGCGCTCGTGGCCGCCATATTTCTTCGGGTACCGCATGCCGATGAAACCGGCCGCACCGAGCTTTCGGCTGAATTCCGCGTCGCCGCCGGCCCAGGAGCGCGAGCGCACTTCCGGCGAGTACGGATCCATGTTTTCCGACAGGAAGTCTCGGATTTCCCCACGCAACACCTCCGCTTCGGGCGGCAGGTCGCAGGGTTCGAAGTATAGTGATTCCATAAAAGTTCCCGTAAAAATCCGGTTTGGGTTATGTCGCCAGCCGGTCGAGGTTTTCGAGGATCGCATCGCCCATCGCCGTCGTCGAGACGGTCTCGGTAACATCAGCGGCGATATCGGCGGTGCGGATGCCGGCGGCGAGGGTGTTGCCGACCGCGTCTTCCAGAAGCGCCGCATCCTCGGTCCGTCCGAAGGTATGCCGCATCGCCATGGCGAAGCTGAGGATGGTCCCAATCGGATTGGCGATATTCCTGCCGGCGATGTCCGGCGCGCAGCCATGGATCGGTTCGTAGAAGGCCTGCCGCTTGCCCTGCTCGTCGGGATCGCTGAGCGAAGCCGACGGCAGCATGCCGAGCGAACCGGCGATCGCCGCCGCGCAGTCCGACATGATATCACCGAAGGTGTTTTCGGTGACGACGACGTCGAACTGCTTGGGATCGCGCACGATCTGCATCATCGCATTGTCGACATAAAGATGGTTTAGCGGGATATCGGGATATTCTTCGGCGCCCAGCTTCGTCACTTCCTCGCGCCACAGCGCACCGACCTCCAGCGCGTTGGCCTTGTCGACCGAGGTCAGATGGCCGCGGCGCTCCTTGGCCAGCTCGAACCCGACGCGCGCGACGCGGCGAATTTCGGGCGTCGTATAGACCATCGAATTGACGCCGCGCCGGTTGCCGTCGCCAATATCCTCGATCCCGCGTGGCTCACCGAAATAGAGCCCGCCATTCAGCTCGCGCAGGATGATCATATCGGTGCCGCGCACCACATCCGGCTTCAGCGAGGTCGCGTTGGCCAGCGCGTCGAAGGCGACGACGGGGCGGATGTTGGCGAACATGGCGAGACGGCGGCGCACGCTGAGCAGCCCGGTCTCGACCCGGATATGGCGTGGGATATCGTTGTAGCCGTCGCCACCGATGGCGCCGAACAGGGTCGCGTCCGCCGCCTGAATGGTCTCCAAGGTCTCGTCCTGCATCAATGTGCCGTGTTTCTCGTACACATTGACGCCGAGTTGGCGTTCCTTGATGTCGAGACCGAGGCCGCGGTGACGGTCGAACCATTCCACCACGCGGGACGCCTGACCGATGATTTCAGGCCCGATGCCGTCGCCCGGAATAATAACCAGCGTGCTTTCGTTCATATGTGTCATTTTCTACCCCAACCGCTTCCGCACCATTGTTCCAAAGCAGGCCATCGGGGACAATGCCGCCATGTCAGTCGAAAATATCCATCTCGAAACGGACGTGCTGGTGGTCGGCGCCGGTGGTGCGGGAATGTACGCCGCCATCGCCGCCGCGCGCAACGGCGCGCGCGTCCTACTGCTCGACAAAAGCCTGATCGGGCGCGGTGGCGCGACGATCATGGCGCAGATGACGGTCGCCGTCGCCGTGGGCGAGCAGACACCCGACCATTGGACGCACCACCTGGCCGACACGCTCAATGCCGGGCGCGGGCTGTGCGACGAGGAATTGGCCGCCATACTGTGCCGCGAAGGGCCGGACCGGATCCGCGAGATGGACGAATGGAAGGTCGGCTGGACGCGCGAAGACGGTCACATGAAACAGGTCATGGCGCCGGGCCACGAAATCCCGCGCTGCGTCTTCGTCGATTTCCTGAACACCGGGCCGGCGGTCGCCAAGACCCTGCGCACCCGCGTCGCCCGGACCGACGGGATCACTAAGGTCAGCAACCTGTCGGTGACGGATTTGGTCGTGCGGGACGGAAGGGTGAAGGGCGCTGTCGCACTCGATTTGAACGAAGGCCGCGCGGTCACCGTCGCCGCAGGCGCTGTCGTGCTCGCGGCGGGCGGGTTGACGCGCCTCTACCAGCGCAACAGCGCCTCGGTGAACATGGGCGGCGAGTCCTACGCATTGGCGCTGCGCGCCGGCGCCGATCTGATCGACATGGAATTCGTGCAGTTCTTTCCGATCGGCCATCTTGCGCCACGTCTGGTCGGCATGGATCCGATCATGTGGGACCCGTTCCGCTACAAGCTCGGCGGCCGGCTGCTGAACGGCAACAAAGAGGAATTCATCGAGAATTACGGCGCCAGCGATTCCGGCGCCTACACGGCGCCACGCGACGTCACCTCCTACGCAATCTTCAAGGAAGTCGAGGCGGGCCGCGGCTCGCCGAACGGCGGCGCCTATCTAAGCTTCGAGCATATCGACGAGGCGACCCTGCGCGCGGCCTTCGGCCCCGTCATCGACCGGCTGGCAAACAACGATATCGATTTGACGGAGCGGCCGATCGAGGTCGCGCCCATCGCCCATTACCATATGGGCGGCATCCGCGTGGACGGGCGGATGGCGACTACGGTCCCCGGTCTATACGCCGCGGGCGAAGCCGTCGGCGGCGCGAACGGCGCGAACCGTCTGTCCGGCAACGCGATTACCGAAGCACTGGTCTTCGGCGAACGCGCCGGACGGTTCGCGGCGCAGGCTACCGGTACAGGAGACTGGGACGCGGGCTGGGCGCGCGGCGCGCTCGGCGATATCCACCGGCTCGAACCGGCTGACGGAGACAACCCGGCCTTCGGCACGTTGTTCGGCGAATTGCAGCAGCTGATGTGGGAAAAAGTCGGCCTGCTGCGCACCGGCGACAAGCTCGAGCAGGCGTTGACGCGCATTCGAGAGATGCAATCGCGAGACCTGCCAGCGCTGCGCCCGCGCAACGAAGGACCCTTCGCGCTCGGCATCCAGGAATGGTTCGACCTGCGCGCGGCGCTTGCCGCGGCGGAAACCATCGCGTTTGCCGCCCTCAACCGAACCGAAAGCCGCGGCGCGCACCAGCGGGAAGACCTGCCGGAAACCGACGAGGCGCAGAC
>CAYLTU010000299.1:0-6657 GCA_964386465.1 uncultured Rhodospirillaceae bacterium | reverse complement strand
TCCAGCACGCGGGCGATGTGCTGGTAGTATTCCGGCGAATAAGTGTCCGTCCTCGCGTCCGGGTGCCGCCACGAAGCGGGCAGGGTGGTGCAATTCTGCGCTTGCAGGAAAGCGACGAAGTGGATTTGGCGCATTTTGCGGACTCCTTGCAACCTAGTGATATAGGCGGGCGCCGTCTGATGCGGACGGATGCCGTTAGCTATAATCCGTGAAAAAGGGCCGGATAAACTCGCCTCCGCTGTTCGAGGAAGGACCAGTTTATCCGGGCGGATTTGCCGCGCCGGCTGCTATTTGTCTAACCGACGCCAGCGTGTATTAGTTCCGACCAGGAAAAACCAACAAACGAGGAACTGGAATGACTCTTCTATGCGAGGACAAGGTAGCGATCGTCACGGGGGCGGCGCGCGGTGTCGGACGGCAGCATGCGCTGCTGCTGGCCAAACACGGCGCCAAGGTCGTCGTCAACGATCTGGGTGCGGCGGTGGACGGATCCGGCGCGGATACGTCGCCGGCGCAGGAAGTCGTCGACGAGATCAAGGCGATGGGCGGCGACGCGGTCGTCAACGGCGACGATGTCGGCAATTTTGACGGCGCCAAGAACATGGTCGACCAGGCGATCAACCATTTCGGGCAACTCGATATCCTGGTCAACAATGCGGGCATCCTGCGCGACCGTATGCTGGTCAACATGACCGAAGACGAGTGGGACTCGGTCATTCACGTCCATCTTAAAGGCACCTTCGCGCCGACGCGGCACGCCGCCGCCTATTGGCGTGGGATGTCCAAGCAGAAGGACGGTCCCGTGTTCGGCCGTGTCATCAACACCAGCTCGACCTCGGGCATCTACGGCAATGTCGGGCAGACGAACTACGGTGCGGCCAAGGCCGGCATCGCCGCTTTCACGATCATCGCGGCGCGCGAGTTGGGCCGTCTGGGCGTCACCGTGAATTCGATTTCTCCGAGCGCCTATACGCGCATGACCGATTATCTTCGTGAATACACCGAGGAGGAAATCGAGACGCGCGATCCGAAATGGGTCTCGCCGACCGTCGTCTGGCTCGCCAGCGAAGAGGCGGGCGACATCACCGGCCGCGTTATCCAGGCCGGCGCCGGCATGGTCGCGGTCTGCGAGGGCTGGCGGCGCGGCGCCGAGGTTGGCGCGACGGACGATCCGGTCGCGCTCGGACCGCAAATCCGCGAGATGTGCGAAAACGTCCGCAAGAACTCCGGCATGGACGGAATGGAGCTCGACTAGTGTGATGATCCAATAGTTCTCCGCATTGAATGCGGAGGGCTATTGGGTCTGAATCACACTAGATTTCGATAGTAGTGTGCTGATTCACGGGAAATTCGAAATCGAACTTCTCGATCAGGATACTAAGAGCCCTTGCCTGACAGTTACCGGTTTCTCGGCTAAGGTGATGTCATGGAGCGGAAGGAAGCGCCATGACATCACTTGAGGCCTATCTAGGCCAAACGAACGCGGCCTATCTCGACGACTGCACGCGCTGCGGCAAGTGCGTCGAAATCTGCCCGGTGACGCCGGTCGCCGGGATTGATGCGTCTAAATCGGGTCGAATCGTTGATCAGGTCGTCGGTTTGCTTGGCGACGGGCCGGCGCTGGACGGCGACGCCAAAACCTGGGCACATCAATGCAATGGCTGCGGCATCTGCATCCCCGCCTGCCCGGAGAACATCAATCCGCGCCGCATGATCATGCTGGCCGGCACGGTGGAATCGCGGCGGGGCAGCGAGACGCCGCAGCTGTTCCGCAAGATGGCCCGCGCGATCCGCATCATGGCGGCCATGCAGCTGGCGCCGCCGGAATTCCAGAAACTGTTGCGCAATCCGCGCGCCCGCGAGGTCCCGGTGGTGTTCTATCTCGGCTGCAACCCGATCCGGACACCGCACCTGCTGTTCAACGCGATGACGATTCTCGATGCGCTGGAGATCGACTACGAGACGGTCGGCGGGCCGGGCGCGTGCTGCGGCATCATTCACTCGAAATGGGAAGGCGAGATCGAAAAGGGCGAGAGGGTCGTCGACGGCACGCTTTACCGGTTCGGGGAGTTCACCCCGGATCACGTGTTGAGTTGGTGCCCGTCCTGCGTGCTGCATCTGGGCGAAACGCTCGACGGCTTCCGCGACACCAGCTTCAACTTTGACCACATCACGGATTTTATGGTGGGCCACGCGGTGGCGCTAAGCGACCGCTTCGTGCGGCCCGTCGAGCGTCGCGTGCTGCTGCATGTGCATGAAGGCATGCCGGAGATCGGCGCGAACGTCGCTGAAATGCTAGGCGCGATCCCCGGCCTGACGATCGTCGATACGGTGTCGGAGCCCGGTTACACCTGCGGCGGCTCCGGCGCCGACCGGTCGCCTGCGCTGAAGCGTATCAAACGCGAGGAAACTCTCGCGCGGGCGGAGGCGGACGATATCGACGCGCTCATTACGCTGTTCCATGGTTGCCACGGACAGCTCGGCGGCGAGGAGAGCCGCGGCGCGTTCGAAGTGTTGAACTGGACCGACCTGGTGGTCGAAGCGCTGGGCGAGACACCGCACGACGACGTCAACAAACGCTTTCGTCTACAGCAGGACTGGGATCTGGTCCTCGACGAGGGCGAAATCTACCTCAAGGCCAACGGAATCGATGTCGACCGCGAATGGCTGAAGGGCCTGCTGCCGGATATTTTCGCGCAGACCGAATTCAAGGGCGGTCTCGAATGCTTTGGGACGGATAATCAGAAGCAAGCGAACTGATATGCTGAAAGGGAAGGCGGCGCTGGTGACTGGATCGACCCGGGGCATCGGCGAGGCGATCGCGAAGGCGCTTGCCGCGCAAGGCTGCAACGTGATGCTGAACGGGTTCGGCGAGGTGGAGGACATCGATCGCAACCGGGCGGCGATGGCGGAGGAGCATGGCGTCGAAGTCCGCTACAACGGCGCCGATCTGGGCGAGGAAAGCCAGGTCGACGATCTGACGCGCGCCACGGAAGAGGCGTTCGGGGGCGTCGATATACTCGTCAACAACGCCGTCATCCGTTACTTCCATACGATCGACGAATTCGACCGCACGGATTGGCGTCACGCGATGGCGGTCAACGTGACGGCACCCTTCCTGCTGACCCAGAACGTTCTGCCCGGTATGCGGCGGCGCGGCTGGGGCCGGATCGTGAACTTTTCGTCCGTGCTGGGATTGGCGGCAAGGTCCGGGCGCGCGGATTACGTGACCGCGAAGACCGCGATGCTCGGCATCACGCGGGCGACGGCGGCGGAAACCCGGGCGGAGCCAAACATTACCTGCAACGCGATCTGTCCCGGCTCGGTTCTGACGCCGAATACGGAGATCAAGATCGGTGAATTGGCGGAGGAGGCGGGGCTCAGTTTCGACGAAGCGAAAGTCGCGTTTCTGCGTCGCAGGGGCCAGACGACCGGCTATATCGAACCGGCGCGTGTCGCCAACCTCGTCGCCTTCCTGTGCCGCGAGGAAGCGAGCGACATAACCGGCGCCGCAATTCCAATCGATCGCGGCCGCTCGTCGACCTGGCTCGACGGCGGTGGTTGATTCCGCAGGTTTGACCTGGGTCAATGAACGGCCCGTGAGAGCGGTTATCGTGCCTGAACCTCAGTGGAGACGGCATGATGAAACGAACCACATTCCCAATCCAAGACAAGGCCGAAGTGGCCATCGGATTCCCGGACAAGGTCTATATGGGATCCTTCTCGCGCAGTTCGGTTTTCGAAGCGCGCGCCGAAAACGACGGGTTGTTCATCAAGCTCCTAAGGTCCGGCGAGGACAGCCGGGAAGTCGAGGTGCATCTGCACCACCATCTGTTGGCCGATATCCTCGAAGCCTGGTCTGATTCCCTGAATGGGCAGCCGCCGATGGACGAGGATCATCGCAAGACCCTGCTTGAGTCATTGACCAAGGTCGAGAAGGCGCTGAAATTCAAACGCCGCCGTAAGGCGGCCAAATAACCGTCCTCACGCGTAACCGAATTTCCGTTCCAGGTCGGCGACGGCGTCGTCGATAATGGCGACGATCCGCTCGACCTCGTCACGGCTGATACAGAGCGGTGGCGAGAGCGAAATGATGTGATTGGCGCGGGTCAGCAGGCCCCGGTCGCGCAGGCCGTCGTTCAGGTACGTGATCTCGTCGCTCGACTCGGCGAATTTTTCTTTCGTTTCCTTATCCTTGACCAGCTCGACACCGGCGATCAGGCCGAGGCCCCGGACGTCGCCCAGAATCGGATGGTCGCGCAGCCCGTTTAGCCCTTCCAGCAGATGCGCGCCCATCTTGGCCGAATTTTCGACAAGACCCTCGTTCTCGATGATCGCGATATTGGCCAGCGCCGCGGCGCAGGCTGCCGCGTGCCCGCCATAGGTCAACAGATGGGTCAGCTTGTTGTCGCCCTCGAACGCCTCGACGACGTGCGGCCGGCACATGACCGCGCCGATCGGAGCGTAGCCGCTCGACAGGCCCTTGGCCATGGTCAGGATGTCGCCGACCAGGTCCCAATGCTCCGACGCGAACATCTTGCCGGTCCGCCCGAACCCGTTGATGACCTCGTCGGTGATCAGAAGGACGCCGTGCTTGCCGCAGATTTCGCGCAGCCGCTTCCAGTATCCGTCCGGCGGGATGACGATGCCGTTCGAGGCGGAGACCGGCTCGGCGATGACAGCGGCGACCGTCTCCGGGCTTTCGTAGCGTATCATCTGGTCGATTTGGTCGGCGCACAGCAGGTCGCAAGCGGGGAATTGCTGCCGGAAATCGCAGCGGTAGCAATAGGGCGGCGAGGCGTGCAGGACGCCATGCATGAAGGGACTGTGATAGGGCTCGGCGTTGGGCCTCGTGCCGCTGACGCTCATCGCGCCGTAGGTGGCACCGTGGTAGGAGCCGCGCCGGCCGATCACCTTCTGCCGCTTCGGCTCGCCATTGTGATAGTGGAACTGCCGCGCGATCTTGATCGCCGACTCGACCGATTCCGAGCCGCCGGAGCAGAAGAAGGCGGTGCCCAGATCGCCGGGCGTGATCTCCGCCAGGTGCGTCGCCAGCTGGATCGCCGGGATGGTCGTCGCCTGGGTCGAGCTGGCGTAGGCCAGCGTGCCGGCCTGTTTCGCCATCGCCTCGCCGATCTCGGTGCGGCCATGCCCGACATTGACAAGCCACAGACCGGCCAGCGCGTCGATGAACTCGTTGCCGTCGATATCCTTGACGATGCAGCCCTTGCCCTCGACCAGGATGCGCTTGCCCATATCCTTGGCGAGCGCCCGGTAGGGCGAGGCGTGCAGGAGGATGTGCTCGCTGCCCGCTTCGCGGAGGGCGGCTTCGTTCGACGATGCGGTCAGCGGTTCACCGGTGCTTGCGATCGACATCTGCTTCCTCGCTTTGGATTTTCAGGGTTGCGGAAAGGAAGCATAGCACCGGACCCGAGGTCTGAAACAGCGTGCGGCTATTTAAGCAGGTCGTAGGACCATTCGAGGTCGTCTTCGGACATCGGATACCCGCCGTCCGACTTGGGCCGAAGAATGTCGCGTTCCGGCACTTTCCAAAGATTGCGCTGCAGCAGGACCGCGAACTCGGCCGTCAGCTCGCAGCGCCAGGCGATTGCCATGGCCGATTTCCCGCTTCTGGCTTCGAACACGCCTTCGATGCTGCGGGTCGGCAGTTCCGACGCGAAACTCAGCGCATGGACAACAAACACCCGTTCGTTCTTCTTGACCGCATCCATCATGACCTTCGGGGTCAGGCCGCCTTTTTCGTGCAGCGATTTGGCGCGCTCGTATTCCTTGTCGTCGTCGGCGCCGTCTTCGTCGGGTTCATCTGCGATGTCCAGCCGTTTCGCCACCGATTCGCGTAGCTTATCGGCCATATCGTCGTCGACTAGTGCGTTGTGCTTGATCAGCGGATCCAGCAGGCTGGCGCTCACGAAGCCGGCGATCCGCGTGATCATTCGCTCCGAGAGGCCGCCGCGATGAACCAGCGGCTCGTGCATGTCCTTGCGGGGTTCGGCGATGTCGACGATCTTCGCCATCGCCGAGTCGCCGATTTCGGCCGATTTGTTCTCGAGCAGCGCGTTGATGGCCGGGACTTCGTCTGTGTCGACGACGGCGTCGGACACCGCTTCTTCGAGATTGCCGCGGCGGGCGAGGGCAACGAGCGCGTCGCCCGCCACACCCTTGTCGAGGATTTCCATCAGGTCGGCATTCGTCAGTAGCGGCGAATAGCGCAGGATCGGGGCCGCGACCAGGGCTTCGACGTCCTCGGCCAGCATCTTGGCGATGCGCGGCGGGACGTTATCGAGCAGCTTGATCTCTTCCGCGATGACCGCCCGGACTTTCGGTATCTGGTCCTTTGCCAGAGTTTCGAGGATCTGGAACACCAGTTCACGGACCTTCTCGCCTTGCGCTTCGGAGAGATCCGGCAACAGCGTGCCGATCTTGTGACCCAACTCGCAGCGGACGACGTCGTCCTTGTCCTCCGAAAGGATGACATCGGCTTGCAGCGGCGTGCTCGGGTTGGCGGCGACGCTGCGGCGGACTTCCGGCGCCTGATCGGTCGCGAAATAGTAGAGGAACTCCGGCTGCAGATCTTCGTGGGCGGTGTATCGGGCGGTGACAAACTAGTCCACGGAAGCGGCGGGATTTGACCAGCCG
>CAYLTU010000298.1:0-6739 GCA_964386465.1 uncultured Rhodospirillaceae bacterium | reverse complement strand
ACTTGCTAACCACTTGTCCCTAGTTTCTTTGTCTCACTACGGGGGTGCAGTCCATTATAATTACGGTGACAGTTTTAATTTTTAATTACGGTGACAGTTTACTAAATCCCTATTTAGGGCGGAAGGGCCGAACGCTAAAGCGCGGTCCGAAACCGCGACAAAAGGGGATTTAGTAAACTGTCACCGTATCCGTTTCACGGTATTCGTTCACCCAATCCATCCGTTCATGGCGGGTCTTCGACCCGGAGGCGCCGTCAGGCGGTTCCGCTGTTCGCCTCCGCGACTTGTTCGTTGAGGGTCCAGAGATCGTACAGGAGGCCGATCAGAAACACCCCGCCGGTGAGGAACCAGATCAACGCCGATAGCCACTTGCCGAGATAGAGCCGGTGGAGGCCGAAGATGCCGAGGAACCCGAGCAGGATCCAAGTGATGTTGTAGCTTTTCTCGCCGGAGACGTAGCGCAGATCCGCATCGCGATCCATGCCGGGGATGAGGAACAGGTCGACAATCCAGCCAATCAGCAAAAGCCCCAAGGTAAAGAAATAGATCGTCGCGCTAATCGGACGCCCGAAATAGAAACGGTGCACGCCCATGAAACCGAAGATCCAAAGGATATAGCCCATCGTCGTGCTGTGGGTATCGTCGTCTTGCGCCATATCGGTCTTCCTCCTTGTCTAACTAAAGCGCAATTCCCGCCGCCGCCAATATCTCACGCCCCCGCGCGCGCTGCTCATCCGAAATCACCAGCCGTTCGGCGAAGTCGCGGCCGTCCGGCTTGGTCGCGTCGACGCCGACCTTGGTCAAAGTGAAGGTTTCCGGGTCCGAGGTCGGGTCGAGAATGGCGCCCTTCGCGCCGGGGATGAAGACCATATCCTCCTCCGCCCGGACCCGCGTCGCGACGGCCCACATCACGTCGGACAGGATGAAGATGTCGACGTCCTCGTCCACGACGATGACGATCTTGGTGTAGAACTCGGTGCCGAGCGCGGCCATGATCGCCTGCTGCGGCTCGCCCGGCGCCGTCTTCTTCATCTTCACGATCGCCATCAGCCCGCCGCAGGTGATGTGCGGCACGTGCACCGCCTGCACGTTCGGCAGGTTGCGGCGCAGCGCGTTCAGAATTTCGCCCTCGCGGGTGATGCAGGACACCAGGATATGGTCCTTGGACATGCCGGAGACGACGCTGTGGAACATCGCGTCGCGGCGCATCTGGATGCGCTTTGCGACGAAGACGTTCTGCGTGCTGCGGTACGACGCGTAGCCGGTGAACTCGCCGAAGGGGCCTTCTGGTTCGTGCGTGTCGGTCAGTATCTCGCCCTCGATGACGATCTCCGCCCCCGCCGGTATCTCCAGCCCGTCGACGCCGCAGGCCGCGACCTTGTAGGGCTCTCCGAACAGGGCGCCGATGATCTCGTACTTCCGAACGTTGGGCGGATAGTGGTAGGCCATCGAGCCCATATAGTGCAGGGGATGGATGCCGAGCGTGATCGCAGCCGGCAACGGCTCGCCGCGCGCCTCGGCGCGGCGATGAAATTCGTACATGCGGCGACGCGAATGCAGCGAGACGCCGAGCCGGTTCCTGCCGCTGACCATGAGCCGGTGGAAACCCGTCGTGTCGACGCCGGTTTCCGGGTCGCGCGCGGTGATCTGGCCCGCCGTGATGTAGGGCGCCTTGTCGACATCGAACTGCATCGGGATCGGCAGCGCGGCGAGATCGACATCCTCGCCCTCGATCACCATCTCCTGCCACGGCGCGTCGTCCGTCCGCTCGACCGGCAGGTAGTTCTGACAGCGCTCGCGGAAGGCCGTCGGCAGCTCGCGTTCGTCCACGTCCAGCAGCGACGCCAGCACTTCCCGGTTGCCGGCGATGTTGGTCACCACCGGCATATCGTGTCCCACGACGTTCTCGAACACCACGACCGGGCTGCGCCCGGCGCGCTCCAGCTCGAACACGATCGCGGTCATCTCGAATTCGGACTTCACCGGTTCGCGGATGCGCAACAGCTGGTCGGGATGGTTCGCCTCGACGTAATCGAGAAAGCCGCGCAACCCCTGCTTGTCGAGTTCGGACTGGTGGTTGGACATCGCATCGCTCCCCGGCCGGCATAGGGCCACGATCCCGATGCTATCCAACGCGCGCGCGCGGCGAAACCGCAATCGGAAGCCCGATTGACCCATGTCACTGCGGCCGTTCGGTTCATGGTTAACAATTTTCGCGATAAAGGGGCGCAAAGCGAGGAACCGCGATGACGACGGATTTGCGGTACGTGATCTGGAGGCTGATTTTCAAATCCAAACCGCCGCCGCCGCAGTGGCGGCGTAAACGGCGCGGCGTCGCAGAGTATTGTGCCGGACTGTTGGGCGTGAAGAAAAAGCACTCGGCCCAGAGCCTGTCGATACGGAAATTCTAGCGCGGAAACACACAAGGTTGTGTCTTGGCGCCTGGAACACCTCTCGACTATCCTTCCGTGAATGCCAATTGGGAAGGAGCCGGTATGAGCGACGATCTGATCATATCCTATCCGCCGGCCAACGCGCTGACGGAGGCGGATTTGGGCAGCACCTTGCGTTCCAGAAACGCCGCGCGCAGCGACGACGGCAGATCGGTCAAGTGCGCTACGTTGAGGTCACGGATTTCGACGCCTAGCGCGCCGGCGAGCGGCGACACCGAAATGACATCGGATTCGTAAGTGGACGGGCTTTCCGGCACGAAGCATCTCCGCTTCGATGAAGAGGTTTGGGATTTTACCGCCCGGCACCGGTTTGACCAAACAGGGTTGCGACCCCGGCCGTTTCTGATCACGTACCGCCGCTGACCTGCCAGTCCCGGAAAAGAGCGTGGAGGAACAGTGTTCAGTCGGTGTGCTGTGACCGAAGCGGAACCTTCAAATTGCAACAACAGAGGTTTGGCACTTGTGCTTTCGACGTCGGCGATAACCGAAAAAGCTCATCGTTAAAAGGCCAGCACCGAATGCGGCCAGCGACGACGGTTCTGGGACCGAGGCGAGTTGAATCTCAAAATTGGTTACCTCGACGCTCGCCTGACCTTCGGTCCGAACTGTCCAGTTGTCCAGCGTACCGTCTTCGAAATTGCCATTCAGGAGGCCGGGCCAGATGATGTTGTCGACATAGACCTGAGACCCCGACGGCCCGTCCAGACGGAAGACAAGTTGAACATCGGTACTGCCGAGGAAGGGATCGCCGATCGGGATGAACGCCGTGTTGAAATTGCCGGGTAAAAAGTCCAGCGCCAGGAATTCAGCCAATTCCACACCGTCGAGCAACACCATCAATGCGCCTGTCGGCGTATCGAACCAAAAATCGAATTCGAGATTGAACGGCGCCAAGGGTACATCAACGATTTGGCTAATCTCCGCCGGAGAGCCCGATACCAAAAACGCACTAGTCGAGTCGGGCGCTATTCCGGAATCGATGGAATAGTTCAATATTACCGAACTGTCTCCCTCACCGTCCAAGACTACAATAGCTTTGTCTCCAGGTCGTCACTAAAGCTGGGTCCGATTACCGACCTGAATTCAGCGAAACTCGGATCCGTAATAATTGATAATGGAATGTGATCAGTCGCATTTACGAAAAGCCTTTCAAATCCAGGAATTAAATTACTGACGATTAAGTCTCGGTCGCGAATGGTTGCGGTAATATTAGTGTCTACTCCACGACTATTGTACCTAACGCCTAAAGCTCGGATTTCTGGTGCTGTGTTTGTGTAATCGACGTCCGCAAAGTCGGATACGAGGTTTGCAGCCCCTTCGTTATCGGTAACATTCAATTCCCAAGTGACCGGAAAAAACGTGTCTATTAACCCTGGATCTTCGATCGCCAAATTTACGATTTCTTGTTGGAATGTCGGGGTATCGACTTCTTCACCCTCCCAGAAATAACCTGTATCCTCAGGAATGAAACCGTCTGCGTCAAAGCTTGCGGAGCCGTCGAGCTGCACGGTGAGCGTATCGGCGTCATAACTATACGGGCCGCCTGCCTCTGCTAACGGCGGTAGGTTTAAGTCGACCGTCTCGATATTCCCCGCACTGGCGGCGCCAAAACCACCGCACGAGACCGTAAGGCCGACGCAGTTGGTGCCGGCGAAATCCAAGGTCACGCCGATCGAGGGATCGAAGACGCCGGCGGCATCGCCGCCGGTGATATCCACGTTCCATAGGAAACCGTTCGGCCCGTTGACCTGGAATCCCGTTACGTCGCCTTCCAGCAGCCTGCCCGAATTGAAACCTTCCGATGGAATTTCACCATCGACCGCAAAGCTGCCGGATACGATGCTGGGGTCGATCAAATCGACGTTAAACAGCACGTCGAAGAACGACGTATTGGGCAGAGGTTGAATCGGCGCGCCGCCATCCTTGTTGAAGGTTACGGCAAACTCCACAAAGGGTGAGTTCGCTTCGCCCTCACCAGTATCGGCATTGAAGGTTAAAAAAGTCTGCACCGAGTCAAACGTCGGAGACTGATCCAGAGCTGTCGCCCCCGCCCAAGCCGGCGGTACCAAAACCAGTGAAAACGCAAGCAATGAAGTGCTTGCAGCCGTCCTGCATAGCGAACCTAACGACCATTTGGACATCGTTGTTCTCCCACTTTCCCAAATGGATTTACGCAAAAACCATGCCTTACATGTAAGCCATTGACATACAATAATAATATCAATTCCGCTGCTCGTGTATTCTCGCTAATTGTAAAATAGTCCGTCGCCGTAGACCGCGCCGACGAAGCGATAGCGGATAATGACCGTATCATTTCAATAGGATACGGCCCGCCTTGGCCAATACGCGAAATTGTAAAGAAATCCGACACATTTTCGCCCAATAGAGAATGGGCCTATGACGGCAATGCGGCGGACCGGATGGATGCCCTACTCGTTGGCCGAAATTAGCGTTTTTCAATTCCGGTGGCTGTCAAATACCGAAATTCACGCTCGATTAATGTCCCGGTTTCCCCTTAAGCCATTGATAGAAATGGCGACCCCGGCAGGACTCGAACCTGCAACCGCCGGATTAGAAATCCGGTGCTCTATCCGGTTGAGCTACGGGGCCGTAGATGAACCCGGACATCGCCGACGCCGCTAGTGGGTCCAGGGCTGGACCCGCTTGACCGCGAAATTGTCGGCGTAGACTTTCGGGCGGACCCGGCGCTCTTTCGGCGCTTGAACCGTAAAGGTCCAGCCGTTCTTTTCGGCATGCGCGACCGCTTCCTCGGCGGACGCGAACCGCAGGCGAACCTGCGCGCGCGTATCGGTGGAGCCGGACCAGCCCATCAGCGCGTCCGGTTCGATCCGCGCGTCGGGTTCGAACTCCATCAGCCAGCTGTGGGTTCTGCCGCGGCCCGATTGCATGGCGGTCTTGGCGGGTTTGAAAATTCGAACTTCCATCGGCGACTCTCGATTCAAACGCAGGTTCCGGCACAAAAAGCCCATGGTCGGGGTGGCCGGATTCGAACCGGCGGCATCTTGCTCCCAAAGCAAGCACTCTACCAGGCTGAGCTACACCCCGGCCCGCAGTTTTGTAAGGGTTTCCGTTTTTTTTAGCAACCTTCGAAACAACCGGAACTGGCTCGGTTTAATCCGTTTAGTGCAACAGAGTCCCTGAATAGCCCCGGAGCAGAACGAGCCACGATCGGCTGCGCCGGAAGATTTAGCGAGACACGTTTACTAACTTAAGATCAGTTCAAATCGCACATAATTGTGCGATTTCATTTGTGCATCGCACAAATTTGTGCGATTCTCCGATTATCGAAAGGGAATGGAACCCATTGAACGGGAACGAACTCATAAAACGCCTCAACCGTCACGGCAAACCACTCGGTATCAAATGCCACGTTATCGCCGCCCGCGGCAAAGGCAGCCATTCCCGTCTGTGTTTCGGCGACCGTTTCACGACGATCAAGGACCGCCGCAAGGAAATCGGCAAAGGCCTGTTGAAATCCATGCTCGACGACCTCGGCGTGAACTTGGACGATTTATGAAAGTAAAGAAGATTAAAAACCGGAGAGACACCAATGACCCGCTTTCTCTATCCCATCGACTTAACGGTCGACGAAGACGGCCGCACCGTCGCACGCCTGCCGGATATTCCGGGCTGTGTCTCCGACGGCGCGGATGAAGCCGAAGCGCTGACCGAAATCGCCGACGCCCTCGAGGAGAGTCTCGCGCACTACATCTTGAACAACGAGGCCGCGCCCGCGCCCTCCCCCGCGCGCGACCGCCCGTGCGTTTCCGCCGCAACCGTCATCGCCGCGAAAATCGCGCTCGTCGACGTCATGCGCGAAACCGGCACGACCAACACCGCACTCAGCCGCACCCTCAAAGTCGGTGAAAACGAGGTGCGCCGCATGCGCGATCCGCATCACGCGACCAAAATCGACCGCCTCGAGCTCGCGCTCGGCGCGCTCGGCCGCCGCGTTGTCGTCTCGATCGACGCCGCGTAAATTCCGCGAGATCAAAAAGCAAAAAGCGGCCGACGAGCGTGAAGCTCGACGGCCGTGACAACCTTATTGATCATTTTCGCGAATCGACGGAGGTGTGACGGTCGCCTCAAGCAAGCGCTCGACGCGCTCGGCCGCCGCGTGATCACAAGGGTGCCGACGGCTAAACGAACGGAAAGATCAACCGGTCTTGCGCCGACGGTAGTGTTCCGGCACGACGAAATCGAAGCCAAGATGACCTGAGCCCCGAAAACTCCCTCATCTGATAGGAGAGGCCGTCACAGAGGAG
>CAYLTU010000297.1:0-6788 GCA_964386465.1 uncultured Rhodospirillaceae bacterium | reverse complement strand
TTACCCATGTCTCCGGTCTACTCTGTTACCTATGTCGCCGGTTCGGACCACCCTAACCCTCCCCCATCGAGGGGGAGGGGGTTTATTTTTACGACACCACAAATTACTTATCCCCTCCCCCTCGATGGCGGAGGGTTAGGGTGGGGGTGGAAACGGCGTACTTTCGTAGCATCAAACAAAATCAGACAAACTTGAGTCGCCCTACCCACCGTCCTTATCCATGCCGCCCGGATTGACCACGGTGGGGTCGTATCCGCGCATGATGTGAACGTCGACCAGCGCACATCCGCCCTCGGCGACGGTCGCGACCGCATCGTTCATTGCCTGCGCCAGGTCCGCCTTCGTCGCCGCCGCGCCCGTAGCGGTCCAGCCGAAGCCGCGCGCGAGCGCCGCGATATCGGGCACCGGATCCTCCAATCGCTGGCCGATCCATCGGTTCTCCTCCGGCCGGCCGCGGGTGCGGGCGACGCGTTCCTGGTGCAGCTCGTCGTTGAAGTAGGAGCGGTTATTGGCGACGACGATCATCAGCGGGATGCGGTACTTGGCCGCCGTCCACAGCGCGTTTATGCCCATCGTGGTGTCGCCGTCGCCCAATATGGCGACCGGGATGCGGTCGCTACCCTTGAGCGCGAGCGCCGCGCCGACCGCGATACCGGGGCCCGCCCCGATGCCCGCGCCGCCGTCGCCGCCGAGGAAATCGAGCGGCGCGCGGAAGTGCCGCGCGTAGCCGGGCCAACCGATCGGCACGCCGGTCACGGTCGCTTGCCGCCCGTCCAAGGCGCTCTCCAGCGCGTCCGCGATATCCTGGTAGTCGAGCGCGCCGTCCGCGGCCTTCTCGGGCAGCTCCGCCGATATCGCGGACCATGCGGAAGGTTTCGATCGATCGGGCAGTTGCTCGAGCAGTGCCGGGACCAGGCTTTCCGGTCGGCATAACAGGCGTAAATCGACCGCGGGCAGGATGTGGTGGTCCATCGACCAGCCATTGTGCAGGTAGGAGTCGACCGAGCAGTTGATCAGGGTCGCCGATGTTTCGGTTTGTCCCGTCGCCTGTACGAAGGTGCCCGCCGGATCGATCCATTCCAGCGCCAGGATGACGTCGGCGTCGGCGATCATGGCGCCCGCGACCTTGCTCGGCCGCTTGATCGGCGGCAGCGGGTGCAGCGGATGATCGGTCGGAAAAGCCGCGCCGGTCTTAAGGTCGGTCAGCACGCGGGCGTCGAGCCGCTCGGCCAGGCGAATGCGATCCGCCCAGGCCTGTTCATCGCGCGACGACCGGCCGGCGAGGATCAGGGGCCGCTTGGCATTTGCCAGCAATTCGACGACCTTCGCCAAATCCGCGGGCGCCGGCGCGGGATCGCCGCCGGGCGCGTAGCGCGCCACGTCGGGAATCGCGAGCGGCGCGTCGAGTTCCTGTTCCTGCATGCCGAGATCCATGCAGACATAGACCGGACCGTTCGGCGCGGTCCGCGTGATCTGCCACGCCCGCAGCATCGATTCGATCGCGGCCTCCGGCGAGCCCGGCTGATCGTCCCATTTCACGTAGTCGCGGATCAGCGCGCCCTGGTCCTTGGCGGTGTGAATCCATTCGATCCAGGGCCGGCGCCGCGCCGCATCGACCGGACCGGTCGCGCCGAGGATCAGCATCGGCGCCCGGTCGCACCAGGCGTTGAAGATCGCCATGGTCGCGTGCATCAGCCCGACATTGCTGTGCACCGCGACGGCCATCGGCCGGTCCGTGACTTTGGCGTAGCCCTGTGCCATCGCCACGGCATGCTCCTCGTGCATCGCGATCAGCATCTGCGGGTCGCGGTTGCCGAGATAGTTGACGAGGCTGTCATGGAAGCCGCGGTAACTGGCGCCGGGGTTGAGCGTGATGTACTCGACGCCGAATTCGCGCAGCATCTGGGCCACCACGTCGCTGCCCCAGGCCATTTCGAACTGGCCGGCCTTGACGGGGCGCTCTTCGCGGCCGGGATTGGTCGCTTCGTTCATCGCGTTGCTTCGTGATGTTAGAGGACGCCTTCGTCGCGCAGGTTTTGCACCTCATCTGGCGACAGGCCGAGCAACTCGCTCAATACTTCGTCGTTATGTGCACCAATCTTCGGGCCGGGCCAGCGGATACGGCCAGGGTCCTCCGGCACGCCCGGTACGATTCCGGCCTGCAGCACCTCCCCGAAAAGCGGGTCCTCGACATCCTGGACCATGCCGCGGTGCCGGTATTGCGGATCGTCCGCTATATCGGCCGCGGTGTAGACCAAGGAACTTGGAATGTCCGCCTCGGCCAGGATCGACAGCAACGCGTCGGCGTCATATTGCTTCGTCCATTCACCGATGATCCGGTCCAGCGCCTCGACATTCTCCACCCGCGCCCGGTTGCCGTCGAAGCGCGGATCTTCCGACAGTCCCGGCTGCCCCATCGCTTTCGAAAGCCGCGCGAAAAGCGGTTCCGAATTGCCGGCGATAAGCACCCATTTGCCGTCCTTTGCCAAATAACCGCTGGTCGGCGCGGCGGTCGCGATGCGCGAACCGGTCGGCTGTTTCACCGTGCCCAGGACACCGTATTCCGGCAGCATCCCTTCCATCATGCTGAGCACCGATTCGCTCAACGCGACATCGAGGCTGCGCGCGCGCGCATCGCCGCCGGCGCGGTCGCGCTGCCACAGGGCCGCCATCACGCCGAACGCGGCATAGAGGCCGGCGATCGAATCGCCGATGCTGACGCCAACCCGTACCGGCGGCAGGTCCGACATGCCCGGCGCGTGGTCGCTGAGGTGGCGCAACCCGCCGACCGATTCGCCGATCACCCCGAAGGCCGCCTTGTCGCGGTACGGACCGTCCTGGCCGTAGCCGGAGACGTGGGCGATGACCAGATCTTCGCGGGCGCTTCGCAGGACGTCCGGCCCGAGCCCGAGCCGGGCGAACTGGCCCGGCCGGAAGTTTTCCACGACCGCATCGCTCGTCGCCGCGAGGCCGAGCACGATGTCTTTTGCCTTTGGGTGCTTCAGATTGAGCGTGATACAGCGCTTGTTACGGCCATGCTGGGACCACCACGGCGAATTGCCGTCGACGGGCGTGCCCCATTGCCGCACCGGATCGCCCGCCGGCGGTTCGATCTTGATCACGTCCGCGCCCAGATCGCCCAGCAACCGCGTCCCGAATGGCGCGGCGATAAAATGACCGATCTCCAAAACGCGCAGGCCCGTCAAAGGCCCCGCCCGCATCGTTTCACTCATATCCACTATCCCGTTATGTCACGATCTGGATTTCGAGCCGCGCATATCCTTGCCGCGAAATTCCTTTGCGATGCGCCGACGGTCCGGCCCGAAGTAACTCTCTATCCGGATGAATTCCCGCGGGTTGTTGGCCGTCGCGATAATGCGTCCCTTCAAACTGTCGATCGAGAACGGCCTGATCAGAAATTCCGAAACGCCGACATCGCGCGCTTCCGTCACCTCTTGAATGCTGGGCGCGGCCGTAACCATCAGGATCGGAATATGAGAGTTGGGGCTATCCGATGCGGTTCGAATCATCCGCGCGAGATCGATACCGTTTATAGGCTCCATCTGCCGCTCGATGATGACCATATCGTAGGCGCGTTCGCCAAGTTCCGCGAATGTGCGGCTGCCGTCGCCGATCGTGTAGACCTGTAGGATACCGAGCGAATCCAACATATCGCGCGTCAAAATCCTCATCTCCGGATCGCTGTCGACGACCAGAATTCGAAGATCGCCGGGTCTGACTGGCATCGTCTACACTCCTTTCGGTCCATTGATAATGACAATTGTATCCTGCCTACGCCAATTTGCGCCTAAATTTTCAATACGTTTTAGCAACGGTTTTGACCGGGCCGACGTTTCGCCATTCAACGGAAGGCGGTTTGGTTTGACTTCGGCGCCAATCGACAGCACGATCAGCTGCAAGTGTTGCAACCATCGACACCACCTTATCGAAGGAGGTTCGTAGCATGCCACGCTTTCAACAAATCTTGCTTGCCCTTGCAGCAATCGGTTTCAGTGGTTTTTTCACAAACGCCGGACAGGCCGCGACCCAGTCCCTCGCCTTGCTGGAAACCGATGGCGCGACACCGCTGCAGTGCGACGGCGGAACTTGCCGCGCGGAGTTCTCTACGTTCTGCCTGCAGAAGGAACGCGATCTGCCGCGGGCGGGCGATCCGTATCGTTTGGCCGACGGCGGGCGGCTCACTCTTGTCCTGACGGCGCAGGACGGTACGACAACGCGTCTACCGGCGGCGGACTACATGCGCATCGAAGCCGCCCGAAGCGGCCACACGGCGGTGACGCTTTCTTTGGACCGCAAGCGTTTGATCGCGTTGGGCGCGCGGAAGGCGTCGATTGCGGTCGGCGAACGGGTTACTCTGATGCCGGTTCCCTTCCATGGCGACGACAATCCGCAAACCGACCAGGACAAGAGGATCGCCACGGGACCCCTGCGCCAGCTCGGCGCCAAAATCGTCGACCGGGGGCCGCATGACGTCGCCCGGGTGCACACGCTCAACAGGCTGATCAACGCCTTGCCGGAAGGCATCGACAGGCGGCACGACGCGCGGCAAAGCCTGTGGCGACGCGCCGCCGGCACGGCGTTCGATGGTGCGCCGGCGGAACGGGCACGAACGGCAAAGCAGGAATACGCTGCGTGCTGGCAGGATCGCGTCGTCGAACTGCACGGTTACTCCGTGCGGCACTGCCTGCAGCGTCGCCATGACGGGCTGATGTGGGAACATGTCAAACGGTACTGGGGCGCCGTCGGCGCGGGAAGTTAGACACGCCGGTTGAGTTCCAGTCACCGGTGGGCGCGGCGCGAAGTACCTAGCCCGGATATCAGGCCGCGCGCGCGAGGCGCGGGATGCGAACGCATACGGTCGTGCCCGTGCCGACCTGGCTCGAGATCGAGAGTTCGCCGTCATGCAGTTCGATCAGCGACTTCGTTATCGCCAATCCGAGCCCGATCCCGTCCTGTTGATCGTATGTCCCGACCCGGCCGCGTTCGAACGGTTTGGTGATGTTCGCCAGATCTCCATCCGCGATACCGACCCCCGTATCCGAAACGAGAAGCTCGCTGTAATTCTCATCCGCTTTTAGGGATACGACGATTTCACCGCCCGCGGGCGTGAATTTCACGGCATTCGACATCAGGTTGATGGCGATCTGCTTTAGGGCACGCCGGTCCGCGAAGAAATCCGGCGTGTCTTGTGGTACGTCGGTCCGGAACGTAACGGTTGAAGCCTCGGCCATGCTCCGCACGACGGTGACGCATTCTTCAATGACATCGGCGACGGAGATGGATTCCTTCCGGATCGGGAATTCTCCGGCTTCGATGCGGGAGATATCCAGAATATCGTTTATCAGTTCAAGCAGGTGACGGCCGCTCATCATGATCCCATCGGCATAGCCCGCATAACGATCCGAACCCAAGGGACCGAAAATTTCGCTTCGCATCGTATCCGCAAAGCCCAGGATCGCATTCAGCGGCGTACGTATTTCATGGCTCATGTTGGCGAGGAACCGCGACTTGGCGCGGTTCGCTTCCTCCGCTATATCGATAGCCCGTTGCAGCTGGGTTTCCGCCTGTTTCCGTTCCGAGATATCGACCATGACTCCACCGATATCGGTCATGCTGTCCCCGTCGGCAATCGGGAATTTCGTCAATGTAAATGTCCGCAGTTCCCCGGATTGAAGCGGAATGGCGACTTCGTCACTCACAACAGTTTTAGTCCGCAGTATCTCCCTGTCGCCTGCCTGGTAGCGGTCGGCGCGCTCTCGCGGGAAAAGTTCTTGAGCCGTCTTACCGACGACGGCCTCGGGTTCCACCCCGAACCATTCCGAAAAGCGGCGATTGATCAGCTTGTAAGCGCCATCGACCTCCTTCAGGAACAGAGCTGCCGGAGCATTGTCGAACAATGCCCGGAACCGTCGCTCGCTGGCGGCGAGTGCGTTTTCCGCGAGTTTTCGCTGGGTAATATCCTTTGCGGTACCGCGATAACCAAGAAATGCGCCATTTCCGTCAAACCGCGGTATCCCGGCGATCGATATCCATACTTGCGAACCATCGGGTCTGGTTCTCGGATGCAGAAACTCCCGGAACGGTTGATGTGCCGCGAGGGTCTGAAGATGCCGTTCCCACTGGTCCGGATCGATTCCCGGATTGCCCGACTCTTGCCGAGTCTTCCCCATAAGCGATTGTTGCGGCAGGCCTGTTATCTTCGCGAAATTTTCAGATAGAAAAGAAAACCGTAGGTCTTCGTCCAACTCCCAGAACCAATCGGTCGCCGACTCGGCGAAATCCTTGAACCGCTCCTCGCTTTTCTGGAGCGCCAATTTCATGTGATCGTGGTCGATATGCAAAACCTGCTGCCGGCGCAGCAAGGCAACAAGGTCACGGTTGTTCATTGTGTAACCGGCAACAACCAAGGCAAACCCGAGTACGACGACGAGCCAGCTGAAATCGAGGTGCAGCGCATTCATCAGGGCTCTCGCGTCGGCTTCCGACGCGACGAACGGCAAACCATGCATCACCAATAGATCGGCTGCGAAGAACGTCGTGATAAGGACGATGCCGACGATTTGCGGAACGCGACCGCGGACACACCCGGCCCGTTCCGCTGTCGGCTGTTCGCTGCTAAAAAAGGACCAGCTTGCGAAGACGCCTATGCCGACGACAAGCAAGTCGAGCGCAGTCATGAATGGGATCGATGACCAGATCAATACAAAAAGGCCCTAGTGTCCTGATTCCGAAGTTCGGCATAGTGTAGCTTGGATTTCAGCGGTCTC
>CAYLTU010000296.1:0-6798 GCA_964386465.1 uncultured Rhodospirillaceae bacterium | reverse complement strand
GAAACGGAACAGAAGCTGATCGAAGAAGAGCTGCTCCGCGAGCGGACCCGGGCCGAGTTGGCGAACCGGGCGAAATCCGAATTTCTGGCGAATATGAGCCACGAGATAAGAACGCCCCTGAACGCCATCATCGGCTTCACCGATATCATCGGAAAGGGAATTTTCGGGCCGGTCGGCAACGAAAAATATGGCGAATATATTGCCGATATTCACGCCAGCGCCGAGCACTTGCTCGATCTCGTCAACGATATCCTCGATATTTCGACGATCGAGGCGGGTGAGATGTCGTTGTCGCCCGTCGATCTGGATTTGACGGTGTTGTTCGAGGAATGCGCGCGCGTCGTACGGGAACAGGCCCGGAAGGCTAAGATTCAACTCTCGATCCGTCTACCGGCTGCAGATATTTCAGCCTACGCGGATCATCGCGCGGCCCGGCAGATCCTGCTCAACTTGCTGTCCAATGCGATAAAGTTCACGCCGCCGGGTGGTGAAGTATCGATTGGTGCTGCAATGTCCGACGAAGGTTTCACGATCACGGTTTCGGACACCGGTGTCGGTATTCCCGCTCAACACATTTCCACCATTACGCAGCCCTTCGAGACCGTTAGCGACGATCCGCACACCAGCACGAAAGGTAATCCCTACGTCCGGTCGAAAGGCACCGGCCTGGGGCTCGCGATAGTCCGCTCGCTTGCCAAATTGCACGGTGGAGACATCGGTATCGAAAGCTCGGAAGGCGAAGGCACGACCGTGCGGGTCTGGTTTCCGCGCCGCAAGCGCGAAGCGGCGTGATAAAGGCGGTTGACGCGGCACAGGGCTCGATTTGCTTTCGTGAAAAATTAGTTCGGAGGAAGGTTTGTCGTCCGAACCCAATTCGTATATTTTGTGTGTGTACAGGCTCCAACTACAAAACCTTTGAATTCCATGGCGTGTTTCCGGTTGGTTAGGTCGTCAAACCTGAGGATAGGGGACACCTGACGGCCGATGGCGAACACCGCTAGAGAACGCGAAGGCAAGGCGAACGAGACGGATCCGTCCGATTTTTTCGCCGTCTACCAGGGCCGCCTTGCCGCTTCCGACCAGCGTCATTCCGCCGATACGACAATCCTGTTGCGGATCATTCGTCTCGCGTTGCGCTACAGGATTCGGGTCGCCGTCGCCGTCGCCGCGACGATCACCGCCGCGGTCTTCCAATTGATGATACCGCCGTTGCTGGGCGATGCCGTCGACAGCGCGCTGGGACTGCTGCGCGACGGCGTAGCGGATGCGGACGCGGCGCGCGCGGCATTGACCCGGGCCGCGCTGCTGCTGCTGGGCGCATCCGTCCTGCGCGGCGTCTTCACGCTGATCCACAATTACAACGGCGAGTCGATCGGGCATCTTCTCGCCTACGATCTCCGCCTGGCGTTCTACAACAAGCTGCAGAATCTGAGTTTTTCATTCCACGACCGGGTTCACACCGGGGAGTTGATCACCCGCGGCATGCTCGATCTCGAAGGGGTGCGGATGTTTGTCAATACCGGGCTCTTGAGGCTCGTATTGCTGACGGTTTTGATCGGTATCGGTGCCTATCTTCTGCTGTCCACGGACCTTTTGCTCGGGCTTTTGAGCCTCAGCTTCGTGCCTTTCGTCGCCTGGCAATCGTCGAGCGCACGGCTGAAGCTGCGCACATTGTGGCTGTCGCTTCAGGAGCGGATGGCGATCCTGGGCCAGATCATGGACGAGAACCTGACCGGTATCCGCGTCGTCCGCGCGTTCGGGGCCGAACCCTACGAGATCGAAAAATACGACGTCGCCTCGGAAGAGGCGATGACGATCGCCCGCAAGCGGATCAAGACCCGGGTCGCCTCCACGACGGTGATGACCTTTGCCTATTTCATTTCCATGGGCCTCGTCCTCTGGGTCGGCGGATTGCGGGTGCTCGACGGCGCGATGACGGTCGGCACATTGACCGTCTTCCTGACCTTCATCACGATCCTGCAACTGCCGGTCCGCCAGCTCGGCATGCTTGTCAATTCGATCGCCCGCGCATCGACCTGCGGCTCGCGGCTGTTCGCCGTGCTCGATCTTGAACCGGCGATCGGCGACGGGGCCGGCGCGAAACCGCTCGCGTTGGACCGGGGCGTCGTCCGGTTCGAGGATGTATCGTTCGCCTATACGGGCGCAGGGGCGCCGCCCGTACTGCGTGGCGTGTCGTTCGAAATCGGCCGCGGCGGGACGCTTGGGATTGTCGGACCTCCCGGCAGCGGGAAGTCCACCATCGCGAACCTGCTGCCGCGCTATTACGATCCTTCGGGGGGACGGATCACGGTCGATGGCCAGGATATCCGCGACGTTACGATCGCGTCCCTGCGCCACGCCATTTGCGTCGTGCAGCAGGATCCGTTCCTTTTTACGGCGTCTTTGGAGAACAACATCGCCTACGGCGACCCGTGGGCCGATGACGGCATGATCCAGGACGCCGCGTCGGTCGCGCAGATCGACGGTTTCGTCGGTCTGCTGCCCGACGGATACGGCACTCTGGTCGGCGAACGCGGCGTCTCGTTGTCCGGCGGCCAGAAGCAGCGCGTCGCCATCGCGCGCGCCGCGATGCTGCGTTCCGCGGTGCTGATCTTCGACGATTCGACCGCGGCGATCGACGCCGAGACCGAGCAGCGCATCCGTGCGGCCCTGAAGCCGCATATGGCGAACTGCGTGACGATCGTCATTTCCCACAGGCTCGGCGCGTTGCGCCACGCCGACGAGATCATCTTCCTGGAATCGGGCCGAATCGTCGAGCGCGGTACGCACGAATCGCTGATTGCGGAAGGCGGCCGCTACGCCGCCCTGCAGGCGTTGCAGAATAGGGATGACGACGAAGAGACCGCCACGCTTCCGGGGGCGGCCGAATGACGGTCGTGTCGGAAACGCAGGGACCCGACGGTGATCGCCCGCCACGCGCCGTCGTCGGGTCGCAGATCAGTCTCGACGAGGAGATGTTCGGCGCGGCATTCGACGGCCGGGTGGTCGGACGTTTCATGTCCTATGTCTATCCCTACCGGTCGCGCATCTATCTGGCGCTCGGCGCGGTCCTGACCTTTACCGGTGCGCAGCTCGCCATTCCGCTGATCATCCGCTACGCGATCGACGAGGCGCTCGTATCCGAGAATGCGGGGCCGCATCTCCTGTCGCTCGCCATCGCCGTGTTCGCGGCGGTCATCATTGTCAATTACGGGGCGAACTATTTGCAGGACCGGATTGTCGGGCTGACCGGCGAGCGGGTGATATTCGACCTTCGGCGCGCGATGTTCGCGCATCTGCAACATGTCGCGCTGTCCTTCATGGACAAGACCGAGATCGGCCGCCTGATGTCGCGGCTGCAGGGCGACGTGAACGCGCTGCAGGAGTTCCTCGAGAACTCGATCACCGCCTTCGGCGACATCGTCCTTCTGTTCGGCATCATCGTCATAATGTTGTCGCTGGATTTCCAGCTTGGTCTGATGACGCTCGCCGTCGTGCCGACCTTGCTGATCGTGCGCCTGATCTGGCTTCCCCGCGCGCGCGTGGCGTTCCGGCGCGCGCGCGAGACCAACTCGATCACCAACGGCGCCCTGGCCGAAGGCATCCACGCCGTGCGCACCGTGCAGGGTATGGGCCGGGAAGACGTAAATTTCGGGCTCTACGACGACAAGGCGCACGAAAATCTGCGGGCGCATCTGCGTTCGGCGAAATTCGCGCAGGCCATGGTGCCGGTGGTCGACACCTTGACCGGTGCGGCGATGGGCGTGGTCATCGTCGTCGGCGGCAACCAGGTGCTCGACAATTCGCTCGATATCGGCGTAATGATCGCCTTCCTGTTCTACGTGCAGCGGTTTTTCGATCCGATCCGCTCGCTGACGATCCAGTACAGCGTCATGCAGCGCGCCATGGCGTCCGGACAGCGCATCTTCGAGGTGCTGGAGGTGCCGCTCGCGATATCCGACAAGCCGGACGCGGCCGATCCGGCCTCGATCGACGGCGACATCGCGTTTCGCGACGTGACGTTCGGCTACACGAAAAACCAGCCGATCCTGAAGGGCGTGAACTTTGCCGTGAACAGCGGCGAGACCGTCGCCCTTGTCGGCCCGACCGGCTCCGGAAAGACCAGTATTACGGCGCTCCTGCATCGCTTCTACGACGTTTGGGACGGCTCGGTCGCGATCGACGGGCGCGACGTCCGTGACTACGCGAAAGCCTCGCTCGGACGGCATATCGCGATGGTGTTGCAGGACCCTTTCCTTTTCACCGGGACGATTTTCGACAACATCTGTTACAGAACCGCCGGCGCCACGCGCGAGAATGTCGAGCGCGCCGCCAGGGTCGTGGGCGCGCATGAATTCATCACGCGGCTACCGGACGGCTACGACACGGTGCTCGAACAGCAGGGCCGCAACCTGTCGCTGGGTCAACGCCAACTGTTGAGTTTTGCCCGCGCGCTGGTCGCGGACGCGAAGATCCTCGTCCTCGACGAGGCGACGGCGAATATCGACAGCTATACGGAACGCCAGATTCAGACCGCGCTGTCGCGGCTGCTGAAAGGACGGACGGGTATCGTCATCGCCCATAGGCTGGCGACGATCCGCGGCGCCGACCGGATCATCGTGTTGCAGCAAGGCTGCATCGTCGAAACGGGCACCCATGACGAACTGATCGCCCGCAAGGGGCTTTACGCTAGGCTCTACGCGCTGAACTACGCGTCCTTCGACGACATTCCCGAAGACCTGCTGCAGGATGCCCTGGCCGGTTCGGGCCAGACCTGAGGCGCGATTCGGGTTGAGCTTCGATCGGATAAGACTGTGAATCTGATCGTGAAAGTCAGTACAGCCGCACGGTAGGGCTCTGTTATTGTTGGGGAAAAGGGTAGCGTCCCCTTTATTCCACTGCATCGGCCAAAGGGGGAAATGGAATGACTACAGACGAGGGCGACGAGAACCGAAATGAGAGGCACAAGGCCGGTATGGAGACTCTTCGCAAGCTACATCCCGGGCTGGCAACTGGCTTCACTGAGGCATTGGGCGAATTCGCACCGGAGTTGGTGCGCCTGACAACAGAATATTGCTTTGCGGACCTTTACGCCCGAGAGGAACTCGATCCTCGACTTCGCCAAACCGCGACCCTCGCGGCAATGATCGCCCAAGGAGTACCGGACGGCATTTTGAAGAACCACTTCGAGATCGCCCGAAACGTGGGGCTCAGTCGAAACGAAATTGCAGAGATCATATTACAGCTCACCGCATACGCCGGCTTTCCGGCAGCGATACACGCCATGATGATCGCCAAGTCTGTCTTCGAAGAGCAACCTCAATCATGAACAAGAGCCAGATATAGCCGCGTTGGAAGTCTCGCGGGAGCTTGCCCCGAGACATCCGTCCTGGGTCATAAATCCCCGTCGACAGGCGTAGCGCGCCACGCTCGGTGCTGGGAAAAAGCCGACGCAAATCAGCGGAAATCCGACATCATTGTTGGCATGTCGTTTGTTGAGGGAACTGCGGAAGTCGATTCGAGACGCCGCGAGTTCGCTTTGTAGCCAACAAGCGACATGATCACCGGTAATAAAACTACGCCGCTTGAAGCATGCCGGTCACATTATCGTTCGCGAACTTGCGCGCCCGCCGCCGCGCATAGCCCAGCCCGGCGATGCTGAGAAGCAGGATCGCGAAGGGGCCCGGTTCTGGGACATCCTGTGCCCGGCCGAAGGCCACAGCCACGGATTTTTCCACCCCGCCGAACTGCAGATCGAGCGCTTGCGGCGTGAAGGCCGCGTCGGAGGTGAAGATCAGGAATTCGGTGTTTTCAAAATCTTCAAAGTTGGGCTGGCTGTCGGGGTCGAAGAAGATCGCCAGATCGATGAATTCATTCACCTCTTCCGGCGTGAAGGTGTCGAAGAACAGCTCGATCACCACATCCTCGCCGATCTCGAAAAGCCCCGCCACGCTGAGCAGGTCGCCATCCTCCAGCGCCAGCACGCCGGTTTCGACGATCAGATCGCCATTAATGGTCAGCGTGCCGGGCGAATTGCCGGGGCCGACGGTGCCGCCCGCGACGGTTACATCGCCATTGATCGTGCCGCTGCCACCGAACGTTCCACCGGCGATGGTGATGCTGCCCTGTGTCATCGACCCGTTGACGGTCAGCGTTCCTGCCGCCTGGGTAAAGCTGCCGGCACCGTTCAGGACGCCGGTCTCTGCGATGTTGAAGAGGCCGTTGTTCGTGATCGCACTATCATTGGTAACGCTGCCGGTATTATTGAATTCGGCATGATTGTTGAAAATACCGCTGTTGACGAAGGCGCCCAGGTTATCGAACGTGCCAGCGTTATTAATCACGCCATCGTTGGTTTGTGTATGACCGGCCTGATTAGCCAAAGTTGCCTCGAAAAGTACATTTAGGGTGCTTCCGGTATTGAGGTTGACCGTACCCGCAGCTGCGCTACCGAGCGCCAAATTACTGCCTAGGTCGACCGTTCCGCCGTCATGGTTGTTAAACGTCCCGCCCGTATTGTCGAACGTTGATCCTGCCGCCAAAACCAACGTTGCGTTAATGCCTAATGAAATGTTGAAGAAGTTGCCAGAGTTGCGGAACGTACCGGTATTATTAATCCTGCCGGTATTATTGCTCGCGACCCCGATATTTCTAAAGCTGTTCGTAAGCGTACCGGAATTGTTCAGTATCCCTTGGTTTGAGAGCCCGTCCCTGGTGCTAAGCGCACCGCTATTTGTGATCGTTCCGAAATTGCTGAGCACGCCATTGCCCGTTAAGGTGCCGGTATTGTTAAGTACG
>CAYLTU010000295.1:0-6974 GCA_964386465.1 uncultured Rhodospirillaceae bacterium | reverse complement strand
TCTGTAAAATACCAATCCAAACAGGAGGTTGGAAATACTTCACGATCGACTCATTCGACACAGGAAACGTCCCGGAAACCGAAACCGCCGAGCCCTGGCCAAACCATACTACCGCGTGAGTGGTTTATTCCGATGAACCGGAAAGGTCGTTTACCGCCGCGCCGTTCCACCCTCGCCGACCACCACGAACGGCGCCCAGAACAACGGGTGAGCGTAATGCGGCTTTTCCTCGCCTTCGATGAGCGCCAGCATGGCGCGGCGGTGCGCCTCGGCGCGGCCGATACCGGGATTTTGCGCTTCGCGCAGCATCCTTGTGGTGACCTTCACCGCCGCGTCGGACACCACGGGCCAGTGCGAGACCAGGAGCGACCGGGCGCCGGCGTAGAAGAAGGCCTTCGTCAAGCCGGAGAAGCCGTCCGCACCCGGCGTGCCGTCGGAGGACGCGGTGTTGCAAGCCGACAGTATGACCAAGTCCGCGTCGAGCTTCAGCTGCGCCACCTCGCTCGCGGTAAGCAGGCCGTCGTCCCGTGCCGTGCCGACCTTCGGAGGCGTCAGCACCAGCGCCGGTTCCGCCAAGCCTTCGAGTTCGCCCGATAGCAGTCCGTGCGTGGCAAACGTCAACACCTTGTAATCGGTGAGCACCATGGTCTTGAGCGCCATCTCGGTCGCGTTTGCGCCGACAAGCAAGGCGTCGTCACCCGATCCAAGCGACCGCGCCAGCGCCTTCAATTCGCCGTACGAATCCGGCAGGGAAGCCAATTGGCGGACCGCATCCGCATCGGCTATGCCACGCGTTGTAAACAAGGTCGCCAGCGTCGCGCCACGGTCCGCGCCCGTTTCCCCCGTTAGCCGCGGATCGCCGATGCCCAGAAACGGCCGCGACGCCCGGGCCCGCCTGGCGGTCGTCCGCAACGCCTTCAGCGAAGACACCGTGGGCAGGGTCGTGATTGCGTAGCTCCGCGCCAGCCATTGCACATCGCGGTAGTCTTCCGGGTTCTCGATTTCGCCCGGTGCCGCTTTCGTCGTCAGCACCGAAAGCGGCAGGCTCCACAGCGCCCCGTCCGGCACCACGAACACGTGCCGCACGCCTTTCAGCTCGGATTCCATGGGCTCGAAAAGTTTGCGGTAGAGCAAGTGCGCGGTGTCCGTACTGAAGGCGGGAATATCGGTCAGCCCGGTCGGATCGAGCCCACGGCGCAGCACGTCCACCGCATGTTGTAATTCCTCGGCCCCGATGTCGACGGCGCGGGCCACGGCCCGATCCCGCCGCACGACGAAGACGAAGCTGCGGTCACGCGTCACCAGAAAGGTCAGCAGGGCCTCATCCGCCGCCAACAGCGCCTGCGCCTCGGCGGATGGCACCGGCTGCGGCGCGGACAGCTCGGCGAACCGTGGGAAATCCCGGGCCAACCGCGCGTCGATCTCTTGTATCCGCTTGTCGATCGCCGACAGTTCCTCGCGCATCGCAGCTTCGCCGGCCGGATCGCGCTCGTTCGGCGGGCGGGTGGCCGCCTTCACCAAATCGCCGTCGAGCTGACGCCAGCGCTCGGTGGCGTCCTGCCGCTCGCGTACTACGGCTGCCAGCGCATCGCCGCCGGCCGCGAACCGGGCCGCCATACGCGCGACCGCCGCTTCCGTCGCCGAGGCGCTGGCAAGCTGAACCGCCTCGAATCCCTCGGCGAGCAGCGCGCGTCGCTCCGCGGGTTCGGACGCCGGCATTTGAAGCGTCATCTCGAGATGACGCGCAAACACGTAGCGGGCGTCCCGCACGCCGATCAGTCCGCCTGCATTCCGCGCCCGCGCCGCCCGCTCCGTCATGCGGCGATAGATCATGCTCGCCGCGCGAACGCGCTCCAGCGCCATGCCGTATCGGCCCTGAGCCTGGTACAGGATCGACATGTTGTCGAGCAACATCCCCACAATCGGATGATAGGGGCCGAGCGCATCGACAAGGATCGTCAGGCCCATGTCGTACAGCCGCTCCGCCTCATCATGTCGCCCTGCGGCTTCGTAGACCCGCCCCAGGTTGTTGAGCGACATGCCGACCTCCGGATGGTCGATGCCGAGCGCTTTTTCCCGCGCCTCCAGGGAAAGCAACAGGAGCCGTTCTGCGGCGTCCGTGCGGTCTATCTGGTAGTATATGTGCGCCAGATTGTTGAAGATCGTCGCGACCAGGGGATGCTCGATGCCTTGGGTCCGGTCGAGGATATTTAAGGCCCGCTTGAACAGCGGTATGGCGTCGTCGTAGCGCTCCAGCGACATGTAGAGCATCGCGAGGTTGTTGTGCGCCAACGCGACGTCGGGATGATCGGGACCGAGGTTTTTCTCCAAGATGGCCTGGGCGCGTTCGACCAGCAGCGCCGCCGGGCCGAGACGCCCTTGCGCCCGATAGAGCCCCGCCAGGCCGTTGAGCGCCGCCGCGACTTTGCCATGACCCGGGCCGAGCGATTTTTCGTATATGGCGATGGCCTGTTTGTGCAGCGGCTCGGCCTCGACGTAGCGGCCCTGAGACGTGTAAAGCCGCGCGAGATGGCTCAGCGACCGCGCGAGCCTCGGGCTGCCGGGATCGACGGCTTTTCTGTTAATCGCCAGAGCGCGCATCATCAGGCGCTCCGCCTCTTCGAACTTGCCTTCGGCTTGGACGACATGGGCCAGACTGTTGAGAAGCCTCGCAATGTCCGGATGGTCGGGACCGGTTACGGGTTCGAGGATCGCCAACGCCCGTTCAAGCAACGGGCGGGCGTCGCCGAAACGGCCTCGGTCGACGTAATGGTCCGCCAAGTTGGCCAGCAAAATCCCGTAGGTCGTGTGATTGGTTCCGTATTCGGCTTCGCCCAGCTTCACCGCCCGTTGTATGAACGGTTCCGCCTCATCGTATTTCCCTTCGGCTTTCAGCGCCTTGTATTGCCGCATGGCTTCCATAAGCTCCACCGGCTGGGCGGCGCAATGACTCGCTATGCCGATAGTCGACCAGGCGATCAACGCGGCGAGCAGGATGCGTTTCATGGTCCGGATCCATGCGAGCGGCGCAGACGGGCTTGCGGTCCGTTTCGCAGATTGCAGCCGCGCCAACCCCTCGGTTCAGCGTCGCGGCTCACCGCTCACCACGTTGCGCGCTCGGCGCTCAACGCTTTGACGATCGGACTATCCTCGCCCAGCGCTTGCAAAGCTTGCAGTGCGTTATCAAAAAACTTTTCCGCGGTTTTCTGGTCGCCGCGGAAGCGTGCGATCCGGGCTTGATTCAACATCGCCATGAGCAGAACCTCGTTCTGCTTGGTTCGATTATACGCGATGGACCCGGCTTCGCTGGACATCTTATCCGCCATTTTGACAGATTTGTCGTTAGGGTCCGTCTTACTCGCGTTCCGCACGACGTTCATGAACTGGTGAGCCGTGCAAATGGCGAACAAGGATACGGCGTGCCAATAGCGATTGTCGTACGTTCCCCAGGCCTTATCGGCGAGTTGTTGCGCATTCATGGCAGCGTTGACGCAGTCGTTGCTGTTGGCCAGTTCACGGTCGTTGTACCAAATGGCCAACTGCGCACTGTTGAACGCGTCAACCGTTAATTTCTGATATTTCTGGGCCGCATCCTCGCCATACGATGCGCTGGTCGCGAAACACCACGCCACCAGCGCCAACAGGCAAAACGCGCGTCCATGGTCCCGCATCGTATTTCTCCTGAAGCAGGTGTGGAAAGCTTAACAATAATGTGCGTTCAACGTACAGGCGCGAATCCTCCAACTAAACCACTACCGGCTAAAGCCGGTAGGTTTGATGCAGGGACCGACTTGAAGTCGGTCTTTTCAACAAGCGCATGCTCCGCATGCAAATTACGTTTGTTTACCGTTTAGAAAACGGTGGATTTAAACCACTCCATGGAACTTAAAAAAGGGGCGGATCCCGGTTGCCCTAACCCGGTTTTCGGAGCTCGCTCGAACCCAGTACATCGCGAAGGTCGCTGGTTCATTCTCAACCACGCCATGCCCGACCCGGCGGAGCGGCTTTACGCCGCGTTGACACCGTTCGAAGGTGCGGGTCAATCTGGCGCATATGATCCTGTCCGCAGTAACGTTTTGGCCGCGCCAGCGGCGGCGACCCCAGGCGTCCGTCCGGGTTCGCGCGTTCCCGGCCGCGAACCCTCCGGTCGATCTTTCGTACGTTTTCCGCGACCCGAGCGTGAGAAATTGAAACCCCAAATTTAGGAACCCGAACATGGCTATTTCCGACGCCGAGCGCCAAATCCTCGAGGACATTCCCCTCGATGACGCCTGGGCGCTCGTCGAGACATTTTCGACGATGCATCGCTGGGACCCGGAGGACGTCAACCGGGGGGCCGATGTCATCATCGAACGCGCCCGGACTCTTGGCCTGCCGGTCGAGGTTCACGAGGCGGAAATTTTCCTGTCGGTTCCCCATGAAGCCTCGGTGACGATCGGCGACCAGGAATTCAGGGCCAAACCCCCGTCGCTTTCCCTGCCCGTGCCGGAAGGGCGCACCGCCAAGGCGCTCTATATCAAGGCCAACGCCGAAAACCTGCGAACCTACAGCCGCGACGCGCGCGATGTTTTCGGCGAAAGCTTTACCGGCTGGACGGATTTCAAGGAGAGGGTGGCCGGGAAGATACTCATCACGGAGGGCTTCGGAAACCCGGCTCTCACCTCGCTGGTCGAGGATATGGGGGCGGCCGGCCTCATCGTGATAAATCCCGGCGCGAACATTCATTGGGGCACCAGTTCGATGGTGTGGGGATCGCCGGGACTCGACGATTTGGCGCGCAAACCGAAAATTCCCGTGGTCGCCGTGAACAAGCCGGACGGCGCGGCGATCCGCGCATCGGCCGAGGCCGGCGATGACGTGACGTTGAAGACCCGCCTGGTAGAAGGTTGGTTCCGGCAAAAGATACCGGTGGTCCACATCGCGGCCGAAGGTCCCGGCGCCGAAATCGAGGGCGAGCGCTTCGTACTCGCGCACGGGCATTACGATTCCTGGGATGTCGGCGTCGGCGACAACGCCACGGGCAACGCCGCGCTGCTGGGCATAGCGGCCGGCTTGTGGAAGAACAGGTCGAAACTCAGGCGGTCCGTCCGGATCGCCTGGTGGCCGGGGCATTCGACCGGCCGTTATTCGGGATCGACATGGTACGCGGACAACTTCGCGCTCGACCTCGACCGCAATTGCGTCGCCACGGTGAACTGCGACAGCCCCGGATGCCGCTGGGCGACGGTCTACAACAAGCTCACCTGCATGACGGAAATGCATGAATTCATCACCGAAACCCTGAAGGACGCCACCGGGAAATCGCCGGTGTTCATCCGCCCCAAACGGGCCGGCGACGCTTCCTTCTTCAATATCGGCATCTCGAGCTACTTCAGCCTGAGCTCGACAATGCCGAAGGAACTTCTCGAGGAGAAGGGATATTACGAGGTGTCCGGGTGCGGCGGAAACATCGCCTGGCACACCGAGGACGACACCATGGAGATCGCCGATAGAACGAATTTGAAAACCGACATCGACCTCTATGCCCTCGCGCTTCTGCGGCACGCCACCAAGCCGGTGCTGCCGGCGGACTGGCGCGCCACCCTGGACGAATACAGATCGACCCTGGCGGGCTACAAGGAGGCCGCCGGCGATTTGATCGACTGGTCCGACGCCGACCGCGCGACGGATGCTCTGGGGGCGGCACTTACGGCCTTTTACCGGGCGATCGCGGAACGGACGATTGCAGACGAGGCGGCGAACACGGTCCTGATACGGCTGGCGCGTCTTTTGGTTCCGCTAAACTACACGCGAACGCTTCGCTTCGCGCAGGACCCGGCGGTCGTATGTCCGATGTTGCCCGGAATGGCCATCGCCCAAGGGATGGACCTGGAAAGCGACGACGCCAAACATGCGGCCGTCGACGTGCGCCGCGGCGTCAACCGTTACGCGGCCTGCCTGGGCGAGGCGGTGGAACTGGTGGAGGGCGCATTGTCATGACGGGGAAACGCCGCGACATCAGGCTTCTCTATCGAATGGCCACGGCGCGCCAGAATTCGGATCTCGGCATGGCCGAAATCGATCGAAGGCTGGCGCTCTTGCGAACCATCGTAGCGCCCGATACGACCATCGATATCGCCGTTCCGGAAGAAGGACCGGTGGTAATCGAATCGCGCACCGACTCGGCGCTTGCCGTCCCCGAACTTCTTCGCGGCGTCGTGGCGGCCGAGAAACAGGAGTACGACGGCGTCGTCTTCTCGTGTTTCGGCGACCCGGGGATCGACGCGGCGCGGGAATTGGTGCGCATTCCCGTCGTGTCCTCGGGGCAATCCTCGATGCATGTGGCCGCACAGCTCGGTTCGCGGTTTTCCATTCTGTCCCCCGGCAGCGGCGGCGGCGGCCGGGCGCGGGACAATCCCCTCAAATACGGTTTTCAACAAAGCTACGCCTCGACGCGCGGGGTCGGGATGTCGGTCATGGACCTCAATCGCGACAGGGAAGGCACGCTGAACCAGCTCGTTCGCGTGGGTGAGCAATGTATCGACGAGGATCGCGCGGATACATTGATCTTGGGCTGTCTCAGCATGGCCTTTCACGATGTGGCCGGGGAACTGAGCGCGCGCCTCGGCATCCCGGTCGTCAACCCGGTCCACGCCTCGATCGCTCTGGCGGAGCTCCTGGTGCATTCCTCTACCGCCCACAGCAAGATCGCCTATCCGGTTCCGCGAGAACGCGGCAACGATTGAAATAAGACCAACCAGCGTTTGAAGCGACTCCATGCAGCGCTTCCCGATACCCACGAGCATACATTTTACCTGTCGACCCGGACTCGATCCGGGGTGGCGGGTGGTGCTGCGCGCGGCCGGCGAGCGCAGATAGAGTGTCATGTCGGCGATTTCCCGCTGTTCGACGAGCGGCTCCCCTGGCACTACGCTCCTCAAAGCGTAACGGGGCCATCCGTCGCGCGGTAGGTCGGGAGGGCCGGACGGTAGGGT
>CAYLTU010000294.1:0-6976 GCA_964386465.1 uncultured Rhodospirillaceae bacterium | reverse complement strand
CCTTCCTCCCGCCACGGAGAGGATCGCGCGGACCATGCCTTCATAGCCGGTACAGCGGCACAGATGCCCGCTTAGCATCTCGCGAACCTCCCGCTCGCTGGGATCGGGATGATCGGACAGGAAATGCGTCGCCGAAATCAGGATACCCGCCGTGCAGAAACCGCATTGCAGCGCGCCGTGCTCGGAAAACGCGCGTTGCAGCTCATTCAGAGTACCCGGATCGGACAACCCCTCGACCGTGCCGATCTCCGCGCCGTCCGCCTGCACCGCATAGGTCATGCAGGATCGGGCCAGACGGCCGTCGAGGGTGACCGTGCACGCGCCGCAGACGCCGTGCTCGCACCCGACGTGGGTCCCGTAAAGATGAAGTTCGTGGCGCAGGAAATCAGACAGCAGGGTCCGCGGCTCGGCGAGCCCCGTTTGGCGTTTGCCATTGATCGTACAGGTCACGCGCACGCGTTCGTCCGCGCCGATGCGTGTCGCGTCCGTCATGCCGCCTCGCCCAGCGTCTGCATCAGTGTCTCGACACCCAGATGCCCCGCGACATTGCGGCGATAGGCGGCGCTGGCGCGCGGGTCGTCCATCGGATCGAGGGTGTCGATGAAGGCCGCCACGGCATCCGGTACCGATCCGGTTGCCACGCCGTCCATTACCCGTGGGCAACCTTCGACGCCGCCGAACCCCAAGGAGTAAGCCAAGCCATCCGCCTGTTTCCGCACCACGGCGGCGACAGCCACGATCGCGAAGTCGCCGTGCCGCTGCGCGATCTCCCGGAAGGCAACGCTTGCGGACTCGTGAACCGGCCAATGAAGCGCGCTAACCATTTCATCGGCTTCGCGGCAAGTCGCCAATGCGGACTCTGCGAATTCGCGCGCCGGGACGCGCCGCGTGCCCCGTTGCGACAAAAGTTCCACCTCGCCGCCCAGGGTCGCGAGGCAGAGCGGAATTTCCGCGCTCGGGTCCGCATGCGCGACCGACCCGCCGAGGGTGCCACGGCTGCGCGTCTGGTAATGACCGACATTCCGCAGCCCTTGACGAAGCAGCGGCAGCGCTTCCGCGATTTCCGGAGACTCCAACGCATCGGCCTGCCGGACCAGCGCGCCCGTGCGCAGCCAATCTGCTTCACGTTCGATCGCATCCAAGTCCGGCAACCGATTGATGTCGATAATCGTTTCGGCAAACACCAAGCGCATGTTCATCATCGCACCGAGCGACAAACCGCCGGCCAGCAAGACCGCATCGTCGCCATGCTCGGCAAGCGCCGACAGCGCGGCCGCCTCGGTCTCCGGACGGATATAGGCGAAGGGGGCCGGCTTCATGACGCGCCCTGTGCCAGCCGCCAGACCCGGTCGAGGGTCAGCGGCGGTTCGATATCGTCGCGACCCAGCGCGTCGGCGACCGCGTTGGCGAGAACCGCCGGCGTCAGCATGGAGGAGCCGTCTCCCATCCCCTTGGACCCCAGCGCGTTCGCGGGCGACGGCGTCTCGACATGACCGATGGTCAACGGAGGCAGGTCCGCCGCCGTGGGACACGGATAGTCCGCGAACGAGCCCGACAGGAAATTGCCATCGGCGTCATAGACGAGATCCTCCATCACCGCGGCGCCGAAACCATGCGCGAAACCGCCGCGCACCTGCCCCTCGACAAGGATCGGGTTGAGAATCCGGCCGACATCGTGCACCGAGACGTAAGTGTCGACATGGATCTGTCCGGTGTTCGGATCGATTTCGACGGCGGCCAAATCGCAGATGTAACCGAAGGTAACAGCCGAGGCGACACGGTCGTCCTCGTCGGGCGCATCGAGAATTTCGGGCGACAGGGTTGCCGAGTCACGCAACCCGGGCGACAGGCCCTCCGGCAATCCTGCCGGGTGCCAATGCGTCGCCGCCGCGACCCGTGCGAGCGACAGACCGTCGTCCGGCACGCCGACGATCCGGGCCCGGCCGTCGCGCAGTTCGATATCCGCCGGCGCGACTTCCAGCATGTCGGCGGCGACGGCCTTCAATTTCGCGGCAATTCGGCCGGTGCTCTCGACGATGGCGTCGACGACGATGGACGAGAAGCGGTTGGCATAGTTCCCCGACGCCAGCGACCAGTCGCCGTTCTGCGTGTCCATCGCGGTGACCACCTGTACTTCTTCCGGCCGCATCCCGAGCCCGTCGGCGACGATCTGGGCGGCCGCGGTCCCGTGCCCCTGCCCCGCGGGCGTGGAATCGAGAGTCACCGTCACCGCTCCTGACGGGTCAAGCGCCACGGTCGCGACCGCCGAACCGCCCGATCGTCCGCCCGCGCGGGCGCGTTCTTCCGGCGTCTGCGCGAGGGTGACATAGGCCATGTTGGAACCGGAGGGCTCGACCCCGCAGGCGAAGCCGATCCCGAACAAACGGCCCTCCGCCCGCGCCTTGTCGCGCCGCGCCTTCAGCGCCTCATAGCCGGAGAGTTCGAGCAACAGGTCCAAGCCCTTGCCGTAGTCGCCGGAATCGTACTGCGCGCCCGCAGGCGCATCGTATGGGAAGGCGTCGGGGGGGATGAAATTGCGGCGGCGCAATTCCGCGGGATCGATCTCCAATTGCCGGGCGGCCTTGTCCATCGCCCGTTCCAGGCCGAAATAGAATTGCGGTCCGCCATAGCCGCGGTTGAGACCGATCGGCGTCTTGTTGGTGACAACCAGTCTGTTGTCGACGGCGATGTTGCGCACGCCGTAGCAGCCGTTCGACGCCGCGTGCATGCGGTAGACCGAGGCCGGTTCCGGCGCACGGATATAGGCGCCGACATTCACCAGATTGCGGTAGCGCAAACCGGTCAACATTCCGTCGCCGTCGAACGCCGCCTCGATCGCATCCGCCCGGTCCGAGGCCGCCGAGGACGCCATCAGATGCTCGCCCCGGTCCTCGATCCATTTCAAAGGGCAGCCGAGCCGCCGGCTGGCAGCGGCGAGCAGCACCAGATAGGGATAGAGCCCCTGCTTGATGCCGAAACTGCCGCCGCTGCACGGGGCCGCGACCAACCGCAGCCGGTTCCCCGGCACGCGCAGCGCCCGCGCCATGATCGGCTGCAGGATGAACGGACCCTGGAAATTGGACCAAATCGTGTAGCGTTCCGGCGACGCTTCGAAATGCGCGATGGCGCCGTAGGTTTCGATCGGCGTCGACATCTGGCGCGGATAACGCCAGTCCAGGGCGACGACCGCCGCCGCATCCGCGAACGCACGATCAGGGTCGCCATACCGGAAAGTCCGGTGATGCACCAGATTACCGCCGACGGCCTCATGCACCTGGCCGGCATCGTCCCCGAGCGCGGCAACCGGATCGACGGCGGCGGGCAACGGTTCATAGTCGATTTCGATCCGCTCCAGCGCGTCCTCGGCGACGTAGCGGTCGACGGCGGCCACCAGTACGACCGGTTCGCCGACATAGCGCACCTTGTCCACCGCGATCGGAAAATAGTCGATCGGCGCGCGCACCGCGCTCGCCAGCGGGTCAAGCTCCGTGACGAGTTCGGCGCCCGTCAGGACGCCGTAGACGCCGTCCAGCGCCAGGGCAGCCGAAACATCGATACTCTCGATGCGCGCATGGGCATAAGGCGAACGCAGGATCGCCACATGCCGGATACCGGGTACCGGCGCCAAATCGTCGATGAAGCGCGCATGACCCGACAGCAGCGCTGCGTCTTCCAAACGCGGCACCGCCTGCCCCACCCAACGATCGCCCGGCCCATCCATGCGGCCAGTTTATGCGACATTCGCCGGGAAAGCGCAAAGAGACAGGCGAGCAGGTGCGTAAACGCCGCCCCTGGTCCCACTTTCGACACCGAGACCAGCAGCAAGCATTCCTAACGGCAAATTTTCGGCGATGAAACCAGAGGCCAGAAACACCACTTGAATGCCGTAAATTCGTTTAACGATTGTATTTTACGGATATCAATATAAAGTTGAATTAATCAAGATTACGCACTCAATGAAAGTGCAAAGATCGATATAAGAATCCGACGATGCGGAAATCAGGGGAACGGACGCATGGGGAGAAATATCGTTCTATTTTCGGACGGCACCGGCAACAAAGGCGGTACCGGATCGGACACCAACGTCTTCAAGCTCTATCACGCCGTCAAGGGCGGTAAGAACAATCGCGAACAATTCGCCTATTACGACAATGGCGTGGGGACTTCGACACAAGCCGCGTTCCGGGCAATTGGCGGCGCAACTGGATTCGGATTCCGACGCAATGTGCGCGATCTTTATGAGTTTACGGGACGGCACTACCAAGACGGTGACGATATTTACGGCTTTGGCTTCAGTCGCGGCGCAGCGACGATCCGGCCTTTGCCGGCATGGTCCATCACTGCGGTTTGGTGCATAAGCATTTCAAAGACAGCGATGGAAATGAAGCCGAACTGGAAGAAGACGATTTCCAGGACCGCGTCGATTCCGCCATGAAGACCTATAAACGCCGCAAGGAAGGTGACGAACCTGAAAGAGGCGCAAGGAAAAAGGTCGATATCGAATTCCTGGGACTGTGGGATTCGGTTGCGGCGCTTGGCTTTCCCCAGTTGCCGTGGCTGGATTCGTGCCTCAACTTGGTCCGCCGTCACAAATTCTATGACTATGCGCCAAGCGGAACGGTAAAGCATGTCTTCCATGCGGTCGCCATCGATGACGAACGGCGGACCTTTTGGCCGTTGATTTGGGATGAAGAAAATTTCAAAGGCACCCATATCGAGCAGGTGTGGTTTTCCGGCGTCCATTCCAATGTCGGTGGCGGCTATCCGCGTGCCGGTCTTGCAAACGTGACCCTCGAATGGATGATCGAACGCATACTGGGACACACCTATTCGCTCGATGAAGATGATCGCGGCCTGATTTTGGAAAAGGACGCAGTCGATGCAGTACAGGATGGCGCAAATCCGCATGGCAAACTGTACGATTCTCGTGCCGGGCTCGCCTTGTTCTATCGCTTTCAGCCCAGGCCGATAGAAGATCTGTGTTCTGGAGATGGAAAACCGAATAGAGGCCCGGCAAAAATATTCATTCACGACTCAGTTTTCGATCGAATGGAACTAAGGACGGCGGGATACGCACCGGGCCATCTGCCGGCACGGTTCCACGAGGTCTATACAAAAGAACCCATAGATGAATCCAGCGCGGTGGACGATCCTACAAGTTCTGCAACATTGCCCAGGCCGCAAGCTACTCTTTACAGCCCCAGGCGAGGAGAGCAGGTAAATCTGGACCAACCTCCCCCACCGAGGCGAACCAGAAAAACTAACGATAACGCCGAAAATATAAGTCCGGCTATCACGCAAATGGACAGTCCCAGACGCCAGAACAGAGCGGGAGAATGATCGAATGGAAATTTGGTCGGCGATTAGCAAAAGGGTCCGGCACTGGACGAATTTTCGCATCGCACTTTACTGGTCCTTCACGGCGTTCAGTATCATCTTGCTTGCGGTATCGTTTTATTTCTGGGCCGGTGACGTCGTGTCTGGCGGTTTGGGGGCCACGTGGCGCGATGCCGGTCCTGACAACTGGTTTCTCGGTCATGTATCGGACATTTTGAAATATTTCCTTCCGGATTTCTTCAACAATATCATCGATCAAATCATCCTAAACCGGCCAATTTGGGGGGGCGGTCTTATCGCTGTAATAGTCGTATATTACGCACTCAGGGAAGCCTTCAGGCTTTGGTCGGCCAACGCGTGCGAAAAGGCCCGCCGCTTCATCTTGGCGCATATGGGGAGGCTGGATTAATGCAATCTTCGTTCGCGACAATTATCGGTGCGGCCGTCTTTTCGACGACCGCCGCTGCGTACTCGAATAATGCTTTGGCGGATGACAACTGCCGAACAATCAATCCCGACTACGAACGGGTATGCGGTACAATCGATTCCAAGCTCCTCCAAAGCATCGACGACCTGGGCGGCTGTTTCAAAATGACTGTAAAAGCTGCAAGCAAATGGAACGCATCGGGTGTCCGTCTCTTGGCCGGACATATATATGCTTTTACGATCCAAAAAGAAAAGTACGAATGGAAAGACAAGAGCATCGCGTCGACGGCACAGGGATGGCCGAAGGGCACAATTGATAGTATGCCGCTTTGGCAGCGCCCTTTTATCACCGCATCGGAACCCTTTCGGCGAGCCCCCGATCACAATTGGTTCGAATTGACAGGCATGACCGCCGAAGTCGGTGAGACGATCTTCAAGATCATGGGTGAACCTAAACCCTTAGAAGCATCCGGTGAATTTTGCGCCTTCGCCAATGACTTGCCATGGATGTATGACAATAACATCGGCAGCATGATGCTACGTGTAACAAGGGAAAAATAATTTGGCGATGTGAGATCAATTCGAATTTAAAGCATGACGATGAACACGGGAAACGATCCTACGGTCAAAGCCGGTTGAAAGGATCGCGATCGCTAATCACTAATAGGGAAGCAAACCATGGCGCTTTACGCATTCGACGGCACGAGTAACAAGGACAATCCCGGAACCGGCGGGGACACCAATGTCCTGAAGTTCTTTAACGCCGTTCCCGAGGATTCAAGTAATTATTATGTCGAGGGCGTCGGCACGCGGTACGGGATAATCGGGGCTGCCATAGGTGGTGCTCTTGGCGCGGGCGGTCACGACCGTGTTGAAGAGGCAAGGGCGAAACTCGAGGATAACTTCGCGCGCGGCGACACCGACATCGACATCGTCGGATTCAGCCGAGGCGCGGCGCTTGCGCTGGAATTCGCGAACGACGTCAATGACGGCCTGCTCAATGTCGGAAGCCCGCCAATTCGGTTTCTCGGCCTATGGGATACGGTGGCGTCATTCGGCCTGCCGGGCAACAATATCAATCTGGGTTATGAGTTGACCGTACCGCCGAATGTCACGGTCTGCCGTCACGCGATTTCCTTGGACGAACGCCGTTTCACGTTTCCCCTTGCATGTTCAGTTTGGCGCGAATCGGAGAAGATTTGCGCTGGAGCGG
>CAYLTU010000293.1:0-7010 GCA_964386465.1 uncultured Rhodospirillaceae bacterium | reverse complement strand
CAGGTGGCTGTTAACCACCTTGTCGCAGGTTCGAGTCCTGCCCGCGGAGCCAAATATTACAAGGGGTTGCCTGAAACACGGCAACCCCTTGTTCATTTCAGGTACCACATAGGTACCAAAGTTACGGAATATCCAGCGAAATTCATCACAATTCGGGCAACGGTCTATTTGTTTAACACGGGCTCGGCATCGACAGATCCTAATGCCCCGCGCCGCCCGGTTTCAATTTTCCAGTTCCTTGACCACAGCGACTGCGTTCCCGCACTTCGTCGCTTGCGGCACTACCTACTGATGAGCCTAAAGCCGTGTCGCCCATTCAACGCGAAACACTATATCTGCCTAGAACGGTAGGGCTGGGTTGGCGTAGATTGACTGCGCCCACGCAATTATGAATTAGGGGGGGCTCTGACAGTGACAGGAAAGATCGCAGTCGCCGGGGCGAGCGGGCTCGTTGGGGCGAACATTGTGAAAGCGGCGTTGGCGCGCGGATACGAAGTAAACGGTGCGATGCGGAACCCGACCGGACCTGCCGGGAGCCTTATGGAGCTGCCCGGGGCTACGGAGCGTCTGAGGTTAACTGCAGCCGACATGGCCGTCGAAGGGGCCTTCGACCAAACCGTGCGCGGCGTCGAGGGGGTCTTCATCGCCTGTCTTGTTCCGGTCTACACCGCGCCCGATGGAACGCCGGCGCGGGAACTGGACGACGCCCGCGGTCGGGCTGAAATCATCCAGCCGACTGTCGACGGCTGCCTGAACGTCATGCGCTCCGCCATCCACGCTGGCGTGCGGGACATTGTTATCTGCTCTTCCACATCCAGCACCAATCCTGTACCGGCAGTTCCGATCAAAAACGAGGTGGATCACTGGTCTAACCCGGATCAGCAATGCGCAGACAAGAAGTTTACCTCCGCGACGAAAGCCATGATGGAGCGGCAGGCGATGGCGCTCGCGACTGAGAACGGTGTCAGGCTCCGTATCTTGCTGCCGACTGGGATGCTAGGACCGATGGTCCTGTCGGCACATGGCGACGAAGGCTTCATGGGCGCTCTTAAGCGGATGCTCCGCGGCGAGAAGGGGCGACACGACAAGGCGCCTAACGACTCGACGTCGATGGCGCATATTGATGACGTGTCCGCCCTTTTCTTGGCGGCATATGAGAGTCCAACGGCCGAGGGTCGTTACTTCGCTGTTCGTGAAAGTTGGCATTGGAACGACATTTATCGGACGCTCCGCGAGATCGTGCCGTCACTCAATTTACCACCTCTCTATGAGGGCGAACCCGCAGCGCCTACCAAGTTCGACTTCACACGCCGTGACAGCCTCGGCGTCAGAATGCGCGACATACCGGAGATCTTGGCGAGCGCGGTCGCATGGACAAAGGCGAATAGCTGATCGGCGGCTCGCATCAGATGGCGGTCGATGCTGTTAAAGCCTGTTAATGGGGCCCACGGCGGGGCCTGCTCACTGCGCCCTCACCCCCGGATATGTACGGCGACTTGGGGCCCCTGAGAGAGACGCCATACCGCTTCGCCAAAAATTTTTAGAAAATTTAAATATCATCCTCGAGAATAGCGAACACTCCGGACCCTAGAGCGGCTGGTCATAAGCACTTCAAGCCTTCACATACCCGGTCTTCCCGATGACCTGCGTGCATGTCGGCTGTTGCGGGATAAGCGGACGTGATTCCGCGAAAAGCCGACATCGGCTAACTCATGTCGGCTATTACCGAACGCGGCATTGCGGCGTCGGCCTTCATGAGCGCGCAATGCGCCGACGTCTATGCGAGCGCCGCCGAAGCGATTCTGAAGGCCGGCTGGGAGTTTGTCGGGCACGGCTGGATACAAAAATCCCTCCAGTTCGAAGAAGACGAAGCGGCGGTGATCGCGAATTCAGCCGACCGTCTGGAACGGTTGACCGGTAAAAAGCTCCGCGGCTGGCTCGGACCGGGTGCGGGCGAAAGCTTCGATACGCCCGATCTCATCAAGGCCGCCGGCATCGATTGGCTCGCGGATTGGTTCCTCGACGATCTACCCTGCTGGATGCGAACGAAGCACGGCCCTCTCATCGCCATGCCTTACCTTTCGTCCGCCGAACACACTGAAGAATGTCTCAGCGATCATGACGGGCCTCGTCATCTGGATTTTTGGACGACTCGACGTTATCGTTTGCCGGCTCCGGCACCTCCTCGTTTGCCCATTTGGCCAATAGCGAAAAGAAACCGGCGACGTTCTCCGCGATCTCCCGAGCATCCTCGTCGCTGAGACCGCGAGCGGAGCGAGGCTGCCAAATTTTCTTGGTACGGTCGATCACGTTGTCGTTTGCTGGATTTGAAAGTTTCATTGCGGTTCTCACAATCGACTTGGTGTCTGGCGCAATGGGAAGAAAACTTCTCTAATTATTTTTGACCTGCCACTTTGTCGCTGGCGATGGGCAAGAGCTGAACGCTCACTTGATGTCGGGAATTTTTCTGCTTTTCATTTTCTGCACCATTAATTTTGTATGTTCCGCCAATTCTTCTTCCGACATGCTATACGTCCCACGAATGGCTATAGCCATATCGCGAGGACGTTCGACGATCATTTGGGTAAGCTCCGACGAGACTTTTCCGGCCCGCGCTAGAAGTTCATCGACATTGAGATCAAGTATCTCAGCGATAGCCCGAATTTTGTCTTCGGCTGGCGGCGGAAACTCGTCCCGCTCGACCTTCGACAGATACGTCGGACTGACCCCTATAATCCCCGCCGATTTCCGCAAGCCCAATTTCGGAACAAGAGCTTCCCGCTTCCGACGAATGAACGCTCCGAATTTCTCCTTCCCGCTGGCCATCGAATTTCACTCCTGTCATCTGTTTAGTTACCACTGTACAGTAATTTACGTAGAATGTCAACTAATCGCTAAACGTATTTACGTCGTGCCCGAACAATTGTGGGTTGGCGGCGTTTACATCACAACAACGCCTTCCTTGATCCTCGTGATAATATGATCGATCTGAAGGCCAGAAAGTTCGTCGCCCTTGCGCCGCAGTGGGTGCGCATTAAAGCGGTCGCCGAAGAATTGCTTGAACGCCATGAAATGACAGGCAAGGAGATACGGACATGCATTCACGCGGCGATACAACAGGCAATTAAACGATGAATAGGGACAGATGTTGGTGTTGCCTGCCGCTTTGGATAGGCGCGGGCCTCATTGCCATCCTCGTGATCTATGGGATTCATGATTCCGCGCCTCATGTCATCGAAACTCTACGAGGTTGGCAAACTCTCATCGGAGCCTTCATAGCGTTGGCTGCGGCCCTTCTAATCGATCATCGCGACGGCGCGCGTGTTCAACCATGTCTCGTTCGGTATTACGCAGCGAAACGCTGCTCCCTGACACTCTCCAGAATACGCTGGAACTCTGTTGACGGCGCGATGCACATGGTTCGATACGTATCCACGAAGGGGAGCCAAATTTTACAAGGGGTTGCCGGAACATCGGCGACCCCTTGTTTATTTCTGATCCGCTAATACGAAGCAATTCGCGTATCGTGTTTCCGCTACCTGGCGAAGCGGATATTTCACGCGCGCGCTGCACCGTTACCTTGAATGGACACCGCGCCCGCAATCAACCCGCGCTTCGCGTCGTGTCGGCGGCCTCGTCTTCCGCATCCTGTTCGAATATCTCCTCGAGTTCGCGCTGCCACGCTCGCGAACTTTCGGCGAACACGTCCTGATCGTGATGGGTACCATGTTGAGACAGGAGCCGTTCTTCGTCATGGTCGCGGAAAATCTTGCGGGCTCGCGCCGCTTCCTGCGACGGCATCCCGAGAAAGTTGAGCAAATCCTCGGCCGCCTCCAGACTGGCGGGGAAGGTCTCGCGGTAAATATCCGCAACGCCGATGTCCATCAATCTGTGGACATGATCGCGGTTGCGCGCTCGCGCCAGAATTCGGACGTGAGGAAATTGACGCAGAACCGTTTCCGCCGTTCGAACCGACGTTTCCACATCGTCGATGGCGAGGACGAAGAACGCGGCGTCCTCGACCCGGGCCGCCCGCAAAAATTCAAGCCGCGACGCGTCGCCGTAATAGATTTTGTTGCCGTATTTTCGAACGAAGTCGACCTGCTCGGAACTCACTTCCAGGGCGGTAAAACCAATCTTCTTCGCTTGCAGCAACCGGCCGACGATCTGCCCGAACCGGCCGAATCCGGCAATGATCACCCTGTTCTCTTCCATCACGGGCAGATCGTGTTTTTCCCCCGCCGAGTCCTTCGTGGCCGGCAGGCGTTCCAGCAGCATGAACAGAAACGTGGTCGCCGCCATCGACAGGGTCACGACGAGGATCAACAGTTCGGAAAGTTCCTTCGGCATAACGCCCGACGCGACAGCGATGCCGAATATGACGAAGGCGAACTCGCCACCTTGCGATATCGATATCGCCAGATAAAGGCGCGAGCGAAAATTCAACCCAACGCCATGTCCCACCAACAGCAGGACGCAGAACTTGCAGGCCATCAGGGCGAAAACCAGCCACATCACCAGGCCGATCTCCGTCGCCAGCAGTCCGAAATTGACCGACATGCCGACCGCCATGAAGAACAAGCCGAGCAGCAAGCCTTTAAACGGTTCGATATTGGCTTCCAGCGCGTGGCGAAACTCGGAGTCCGCCAGCAGAACGCCGGCGAGAAAGGCGCCAAGCGCCATGGACAGCCCAATACTTTCCATCAACAGCGCGACGCCGATGACGGTGAGCAGCGCCGTCGCGGTGAAAATCTCGTCGATACCGGTCCGCGCCACCAGGCGAAATACATGCAGCAACGCGAAATGACCAACCAGGATGACCGCTGCAACGGTGCCGAAGACCTTCAGAACGGAGAGCGGATCGATCCCCCCGCCGAGGTCGGTAAGCAGGGGCACCAATGCGATAATCGGTATCGCCGCAATATCTTGGAACAACAGGATCGAAAACGCGGTGCGACCGTGACGCGCGGTTAGCTGCCCTTTCTCCGCCAACGCCTGCAGTGCGAACGCGGTCGACGAAAGCGACAGGCCAAGTCCGACCGTCAACGAGGTCTGCCAGGGCAAGCCCGACAGCCAACAGACGCCACCGATCAACGCTGCGCTCAACGCCACTTGGCTCCCACCGGCGCCGAACACGCCGTGCCGCATGGTCCAAAGCCGCGCCGGATGCAGTTCAAGCCCGATCAGGAAAAGCAGGAGCACGACGCCGAATTCGGAGAAGTGCAGAATATTCTCAACATTGTCGACCAGCCCGAACGCCCAAGGTCCTATTGCGACACCAGCCGCGAGATACCCCAAAACCGAGCCGAACCCGAGACGGCTGAACAGGGCGACCGCGACGACCGCGGCCGACAAATAAATGGCAGATTGGCTAAGCAACGACATCAGCCGCGCCTCCGTTGGTCTTAAGTCCCGCTAAGCGAAATAAAAAACGCTCGGTATTGATCGACGGCAATGGGCGTTCTATTTCGTCTTATCCGCCAACCACGTCCGAACCTTGGCCCGCGCCTGATCAATCTGTTCCGATGTCATTTTTTTCGAAATCCCGTCACGCAACTGCGTCGCGATCCTTTTGCCCTGGCGCGCCGCAAGTTCGAACCAAAAGTAGGCTTCGACCAAATTCTTTTCGACGCCTTTGCCCTGGACGTAATTGAAGCCAAGATTGTATTGCGCACCGGCATGTCCGCTTTCCGCAAGGGGCCGCCATTCCTTGAGCGCCGTCGCATAATCGCCGCGCTTGTACGCCTTAAGCCCCTTTCTTAGGTCTTGAGCGTGTGCCGAGGATACCAGCAGTAACGCGGAAATTAACACGGTAACGGCAAAGAGACGCATTCCGACCCCATGATCCAAGCCGCAGGGACGGCCCAGAAACAGCGCGGACACCGGTCCCGCAGCTGCATCGAACGTGCCTCAGTATTAGTAAATTTTCAACGAATATGCGGCGTATTAACATCCAGCTATCGGAATATGAGGGGTCGATAGTGCGATTGAGAGGAATTCTGGGATGACGAGCGAGAAACACCGGTTGGTGACACGGGCGGATTTCGACGGCGTGGTGTGCGGCGGTCTGCTATACGAACAAGAAATGATCGACGATGTCGTTTTTGCCGAGCCGCGCGAGATGCAGACCGGTACTTTTCCGGTTCGGCCAACGGATATTACGGCGAATCTGCCTTACGTCCCCGGTGTCCACCATTGTTTCGACCATCATGCCAGCGAGGTCATCCGCGTCGGCGAGAAGAACAATCTCACAATCGACGCTCAGGCGCCTTCCGCCGCACGCGTTGTGTACGAATACTATGGCGGCGCCGACGGGTTTCCGCAGGTTTCGAATAAACTGATAGACGCCGTGGATCAGGCGGATTCGGCGCAATACGACGAAAGCGATATCCTGTCGCCGGAAGGCTGGGCACTCGTAAACTTCATCCTCGACCCTCGGACGGGCCTTTCGCAAGTCGCCGATTTCAGCATCTCTCACGAACAGTTCATGAAAGACATGATGGTGTACTGCCGCCACCATCCCGTCGAAGAAATTCTCAAGCTCCCCGACATGGCGGAGCGCGTTGGCGCATTCTGGACAAACGAAGAAGCCTACGAGAAGCAATTGCGGCGCCGGACGCAAATTAGGGCCAACGTTGCCGTGATCGATATGCGTGAGGAAGAACGGATCTTCGCCGGAAACCGGTTTACCGTCTACGCGCTCTACCCCGAGTGCAACGTCTCCATCACGCTGCAGCCCAGAAAAGATAGCGATTTGGTGACGATCGCCGTGGGTAAATCAATCGTCAATCGGACGTCGCAAGCCAATATCGGCGCGCTCCTGCTCGAGTATGGCGGCGGCGGGCACAGGGCAGCTGGTACGTGCCATGCCACGCCGGATGTCGTGGAAAAAGTCGTCGGTGAACTGACCGATCACCTCAAATCTCATGATTAGACTGACAGCGCTCTCGGCCCTTAAAACGGGTCTCTTGATCTCGTAACACCCCAAACGCAGTATACCCGTGACCTAA
>CAYLTU010000292.1:0-7018 GCA_964386465.1 uncultured Rhodospirillaceae bacterium | reverse complement strand
CAAGTGGACTAATTTTACGCCGCCCTCTGGACTGGTTTTGCTCCGCCGTTGACACCGCGTCCGAAAAGTACAGTTGCCGCGCCATAGCCAGCCAACACAGGCCTGCCCCGGAAAGAAAGTACTACCTTTACCCGCGAGACCAAACCGCATTGCAGGATTATTTTCAATCCGTTTCGAGCGATCCTAGCATCATCTCTTCCGCAAAGTCGTTAAAGGGCGCGGAACCACGTATCGGAGAGCGTATAGCCCTCCGGAAAGGGGTCTTTTGGGTCAAGACCATAATGATGCAAACCCGTAATCCAGGCCCGGCCGGATATTTGAGGTCTTATGGCGGCGGTCTCCCCAACAACCGTTTCGCCCAAAATCCGACAAATGAACTCCGACCCGATCAGCGAAACACTCTTGAAGGTTTCACCGACTCCGATCTCACCGCGCGCCAGGAGTACGGCCAGCCGCGCGGACGTTCCCGTACCGCATGGCGACCTGTCGATCTTTCCCGGCGAGATGACGACCGCGTTCCGCCCGGTTTTAATACTCCCGGGTGCCATTTCCAGTGGCGCCGCGAACTGCGTAAACGTCACCGTATTTATGTCCGCGTTCTCGGGATGGACGACAGGATATTGTTCGGCCACGGCCTCCTTTATCCGCTCGCCGACTTCGACAAGTGTCCTGGCCTCGTCGGCAGCCAGCGTGAAACCCAACGCGGCGGCATCGACAATCGCAAAAAATGCACCGCCATAAGCGATATCGACATCGATCCGCCCCAGCCCGGGGACGTCGACGCTTCCGTCGAGAACCGCAACGAACGACGGCACGTTTTCCACGGCGACACGCTCGCAACTGCCGCTCTTGCACTGCGCCACGACGTCTATTAGCCCGCCCGGCGTCTCCAATGTCAGATGCGTGTTCGGTTCTCGCATCGGGACCATTCCGGTTTCCAAAAGGACCGTCGCTACGCAGATAGAGTTCGACCCGGACATCGGCGGATAGTCCGTCGGTTCCATGATTATGAATGCAGCGTCGGCTTCTTTCGATGTCGCCGGGACGATCAGGTTGGCGTGAACGAATGCACCGCCGCGCGGTTCGTAAAGCAGGAATTTCCGGAGCCAGTCCGCTTCCCGCTCGAGATAGAGCTTCTTGTCGAACAGCGTTTCTCCCGGCGGCGGCAAAACACCACCGGTGACGACTCGTCCGACTTCACCTTCCGCATGGCAACCGACAACGGTAATCGCTTTTTCCCACAGCATGGGGTGCGCACCTTTTCCAGTTTTCGTTAAAATTCTTATGACCAGCCGGCGTCGGCGTGGCAACACGCGTTCCCGCCGGCGCCGCAATACGGGCACGCCATTGTTCCGCACGCCAATTGTAAAGCATTTTATAGAAATTGTAGAAAAATATAGTAAAGTTTATTTTATATTTCATGTATATTTTAAAAAACTAAAATTATTTGCAAATAGAGGTTTTTTGTTTTAGAGTATTCAAGTAAAAATTAATTAAGATTAAGATTTCATGAAGATTACACTATTCGACGACGAAGTAATGCTGCCGGACTCCCGCGGCGATCATATGCTGGTGCAAACGGGAATCGACGAGTCGATTTCACAGGACGGCCCCATCATCTCGACCGACGTGCATTGCGTCTACTCGATTGGAGCGAAAGTCATCGATTTCAGGAAAAATACTGAGTCGGTGAATCTGCGTTTCGAAGACGCCTTACTTTGGGCTGTTCGGTATGCGAAGACCATTGGCATCAATGACGTTTTCGCTGTTTTCAGCATTTCGCGCTCGATCGATCCTCGCTTCATCGCGAAATTGGGTGCCGTTCAATTCAACGACGAACGCCGTGGCGCCGGGCGGGACAATGTCATCTGTTGGGATCCTGATCCCAACGTTATCGCCGTGCGACCGCCTTTTCCCAACTTCTTTCCGCAACGCCGGTTGGTCGTTCGAACGAAAGGACGCAAACGAAGGTATGCGCGTCCCGAACGGCAATATTTCGCGAGCGGCTGACGTCAACTCTGGCACATAACAAAATCAACTCGAAAAACGTGAGCCTAATCAGGCGATTTGTGCCTAACGGGGAGCAACAGTTTTGATGAAGCCAACGTTTGATTCGGTTGTTGGTAGCGCCCGACCCAAGCAGGGCATGGCAAAATCCGTTGCTGCTCCGCGCGACGACACACCCTATTCGCTTTTACTTGTAGAGGCCGTTGCCTCGATGGACAGCTGCATTATCTCGGCCGCGGAGCTCGATATAAATTCCGACATTGAGATAACACGGGAAAGCCGAATTGAAGCCGTCATCGGCCTGTTGACGAAGCAAAAGTTCGACGCCGTCATTTATGATCTTTCAATTGAGAACAACACGGGTCTGGTGAACCTCGATCGCATCGTCGGTGCGAGTCCGGACATTCCCGTCATCGTCCTCTGCGAACGCAGCGACGATCATGCGGCGCAAGAAGCGCTGCGGCGGGGAGCGCTGGAAACTCTTATTAAGGGTTCCGAATCGGTCAGGCCATTGAGGCAGATTGTCCGACAGGCGCACTTTCGCAAGCAGTGGGAGCGCCAGCTCATCAAGTCCGCGCGCTACGATTACCTTACCGGCCTTCCCGACCGGATATTTTTTCGCGAGCGGCTCGAACAATCGATCTTGGACGCTCAGCGCACCGGCGGCCAAATGGGAATCCTGTTTGTCGATCTCGATCAGTTCAAGGAGATCAACAATACGCTTGGCCATGAAATCGGTGACAAACTTATAAAAATCGCCACCGAGCGAATTCGCAAGTGCGTCAGGCGAGCGGACAGCGTTGCCCGGTCCGGGGGTGACGAATTCGCCATAATCGCCAACCGGCTGAACCCCGCCTCCGACGGGGCGGCATTGGCCAAACGGATCAACATATCCCTAGCCCGTCCCTACCAAATCGACGGGAACGAAATCCACTGCACGGCCAGTATTGGCATCACCGTCTACCCGAATGACGGGCAAGACGCCGATACGTTGCAAAAATACGCAGACTTGGCCCTGCATCGCGCCAAGGAAATCGGCCGTCACGGCTTTCAATTCTACAGCGCGACCATGAATAAGATCGTGCACACTCGAAAGACAATCGAGTCGCAAATTCGCGAAGCGCTCGCAAAAGATCAGTTCGTCCTTCACTATCAGCCTAATGTCGACGCGCTAAACGGCAAACTGGTCGGTAGCGAAGCGCTCATTCGACTGCAACATCCGGAGTTCGGAACGGTCCCGCCAAACCACTTCATTCCGACCGCGGAGGATACCGGTCTCATCGTCGCGATCGGAGAGTGGGTGCTGCGGTCCTCGTGCGCGCAGGCGCGAATTTGGCAAGATAGTGAAGATTTGCCGGCACGGGTGGCCGTAAATCTGTCACCCCTGCAGTTCCGGCGGCCAGAATTTGTCGAAACCGTTACAAGGGTGCTGGAGGATACCGGACTCGCTCCCTCCAATCTCGAGCTAGAAATCACCGAGAACGTTGTCATGGCGGATTTCGAGCTGACTGAAAAAACGCTGCAGGCGCTATTCGAACTGGGGGTTCATCTCGTCGTCGACGATTTCGGCACGGGTTACTCTTCGCTCACCTATCTCAAACGGTTCCCGGTCTGCAAACTGAAGATCGACCGGTCGTTCGTGAACGAAATCACCACCAGTTCCGAAGATGCGGCCATCGTCACGGCAATCATAAAAATGGCGCACAGCCTCAACCTGCAGGTTATCGGCGAAGGTATCGAAACGACCGAGCAACTGCGCTTCTTGCAAGCTGAAGATTGTAACGAATTTCAGGGATACCTGTTCACGAAAGCGCTCGACCCTATTGCCTATGGCGAATGGGCCCAGGACTGGCAGGCGAACAGGGTCTGCGACTACGATTTCAAACGCTAGACCGAATCAGGTCTAGTCGAATCCATTACTTGGGTTCGGATTAAGACTGTGAATCCGTTCTATTTCAATAATACAGAACAAATTCACGCGGTTGTTGGATCGCCAAAGGCGATTCCAACTAACCTTGATTTGCTCTGGCAAGACGAAACCCGGCCCGAGTGTCGTCTGCTTCGTCCACTCGTACGGAAAGCCTAATGGTATCGTCGCCGACATATTGCTTTCTAAGGCGATTGAATTCGATCCAACCCGAATGAAGAAAACCGCCGGGCGCATTACGCCCGGCGGCTATCCTCTTGATTCTGCGCCGAAAGGTTAGGCTGCGTTCAGCTGCTGCAGGAACGCTACGATTTCATCGCTCATCTTCGCGGCGTTGGTCGACAACTCGCCGGCCGCAGTCTGGACCCGTGATGCCGAAGAGCTCGTCTCGCTGGCCCCCTGCGTAACGCCGGTGATGTTCTTCGAGACTTCCGCGGTGCCTTCGGACGCCTGTTGGACGTTGCGGGTGATTTCTTCGGTCGCCGCGCCCTGTTCTTCGACCGCCGATGCGATACCCGCCGCGATCTCGTTGATGTTTCCGATCGTCCCGCGAATGCTGGTGATCGCGCCCACCGTGTCGTTCGTTACGGATTGAATGGCGCCGATCTGTTCCGCGATCTCTTCGGTTGCTTTGGCGGTCTGGTTGGCCAAAGACTTCACCTCCGAGGCGACGACGGCAAACCCCTTGCCGGCGTCGCCGGCGCGCGCCGCTTCGATTGTCGCGTTGAGCGCCAGCAAGTTCGTCTGTCCGGCAATGTTGTTGATCAACTCGACGATCTCTCCGATCTTCTGGCCTGCGGCGGCCAATGTCTCGACGGTCTCGTTGGTCCGTTCGGCTTCCTCGGCCGCGGATTGCGCGATCTCGGACGATTTCGCGACCTGACGGCTGATTTCCGTAATCGAGCTCGACAGCTGTTCCGCCGCCGCCGCGACCGTCTGGACGTTGGTCGACGCTTCTTCGGAAGCCGCAGCCACCGCCGTCGCCTGCTGGCTCGTGGAATCGGCCGTTGCCGTCATGGTTTGCGCCGTCGAGTCCATCTCGGTTGCCGCGGAGGCAACGACATCGACCACATCCTTGACGTTGTTCGCGATCCGCACCTGGTCGGTCACCACGGCCCAGGTCAGCATCGGACCGATATAGTTGCCCTGCTTGTCCCGGATCGCCGCGACTTCGAGGTCCAGTTTCTCTTCGCCCAGCGTGATCAACGCCTTGTATGGCAGGTTGTTCGGGTCCGCGAGGATACGGCGCTGATGCGACGGATCCTTGTGGAAGATGTCGATATTTCGGCCAACGATCTGGTCGACCGGAACCGGCAGCAGATCCTTCAACTGAGTTAGCGTGCTGACGCTGGCTTTGTTGGCGAAGTTGATCTCGAAATTTTCCGAATCGCACATCACGACGTTAATCGGCATATCGTCGATCATCTGTTTGTATGCGTCGCGTTCGGCCTCTACTTTCCGAAGGCGCTCTTTCAGCGCCTGCGAATCGTCAAATACAGCGGCCGTTTCCTGCGTTTCGGTACTCGCATCTTGCGTCATTATTTCTTCCCTCATCTAAGTTCGACTGGATTTAAAGCCGAAGCCGGTATCGCGATTAAGTGTTCAGAACGGTTACCCAACTGGGCCGCTTTGTACGAGGAGGATGCACCGAAATTGTTGCGTTAGTATTAACGATAATCAGAATTAATTCAAAGCGTATATCGTTGATTTTATTAGTATTTCCTTACCGTCGTACTTGAAAATACAGGATTAAGGAGAGTGCGTGCCGTGATTTTAAATGCAAAAGTGGAGTGCGATATCGGGCGCGAATTAAACTAGTTGCCGACGGTGACTTCACATGTTGCGCAACGTGCCGACGATTCTTGTCCAGCGCTGTTCAGGATGGGGCGTGCATGAAATTCGGAAGCGTAATCCTGTCGGCGGTTGCTGTCGTTAGCGGTTACAAATCACTAAAAGCGTCCTTTTCCAGAAATCTCGAACGGTTCGGAGTTGTCGCGAGCGAAAATAAAGATCGGGGCCGCGGCCAAATGGAATGATCAGACCGCTAACAGGTTCGCGCCGAACGACAATTGGGTCGACGACGTCACTCGTAGTCGGAACCGGAACGAAACCCTGTAATTTCGGATATCAGATGCTCTTCACCCTCGTCATCGAGATCGAAGGCCATTGCGAACCCGTCATCCAGCGTACGAACTACGTTTCCCGGCAGACGCCCGAATTCGTCGAGCTCCAATTCCAGATGTTGATCTTCATCGAAGACCGTTTCGTCCTCGACCGCGCTCACCGCGGCGCCGCCAGTCGAGATATCGGATATCCGGGCGTTATGTTGTTCGTCCGATTCATCCCGGATGGTCACCGGGCGGTCGAGTTTGTACCGCGTTTGCCTGCGCCGTTCCTGATTGGCCATGACTCCACACTCCAATCGAATACGCCATTAACCTAAGCGCACCATAAACGGCAAAGAAAATCAATTTTCCATTAATGTCCGGCGCCGTGCCGCATTGCCGCCATTACGGCAAGAACCCCGGTGTGGCGTTGGCCATTCGTGCGACGATAAAGAGGCCCACCGCAACGATGACCCATGCGACGACGCGTTTCATGACGGCGGGAGCGACCGCGTGGGCGGCCTTGGCGCCCAACGCCACGCCGATGACCAGCCCGCCCCCGACCGCAGCGCCGACCCAAAGATCGACCGTACCGAATAAAAAATTCCCCGCGGTCGCCAGACTTGCCAATGGAAACTGCGTCGCCTGACTGAGACCCACCGCGGCCAATACGGGAAATCGAAGCCAGACGAGAAGCGGCACCAGGATGAGCGGCCCGCCCGTCCCCGTGATCGCGGACCCGAAACCGGTCACGGCGCCGATCACGATCAGAGCCATGGGCCCTAAGGACCGTTCGCTCGCCTCGCCGGTCCCCGTCGGGCGCAGCGCGTTGAAGCCGGCGAACAGCAGCAAGGCCGCGATAACCGCCTCGAGAATGCGGGCCGACGCCGCCGAAGCGGTCAGCGCGCCCAGAAACGCGGCCGGCATCGCCCCGAGAATGATCCAAGCCGCGACGCGCCACCGAATCGACCCGTGCCGG
>CAYLTU010000291.1:3051-7019 GCA_964386465.1 uncultured Rhodospirillaceae bacterium | reverse complement strand
TAACCGTCCGTGTACCGGGCACTTTCGTGCGTCACACGAAATTGTTCCGATTTCTACGTGAATTACGGTAGGTTCGGGCGCGCTAGCCCCGATTGACCGCGACAAATCGGTTTGACGCGGGTCGCGGCGCGGCGAGGTCACTATGCGTCTGCCGTTTCAAATCCTCTGGCTCGTTGCGATCGCCGCCCTGGTGGCCGGCGGCTGGTGGTGGTTCGCCGAACAGGAAGGCGCCGTCGCGCGCGACAAGGCCAAGCCGCGGCGCGCCAAAGCGACGCTCGTCCTCGTCGAGCCGGTCGCGCTGGCGACCGACAAGCGAATCCTCCAGGCCATCGGCACCGGCCGGTCTTTGCAATCGGCCGACCTTTACCCTTCCGTTTCCGGCGAAGTCGTCAAAGTCAATTTCGAAGCGGAACAGAAGGTAAAGGCGGGACAGGTGCTGCTGCGTCTCGACGACGAGGACCAACGTCTCGCCGTGCGTTTGGCCCAAGTCGCGGCGAACGAAGCCGCGCGCCAAATGAAGCGGCTCAAGAAATTGGCCCCGTCGGGAACCGTGGCCAAGGCCCGGCTCGATACCGCCGTCGCCGAGCTGGAGAGCGCGGAACTCCGCCTGTCGCAGGCGAAAGCAACCTTGAAAGACCGCACCGTCTTCGCGCCCTTCGCCGGTGTCATCGGGCTTTCCGATATCGATCGCGGCGACCGGGTCACGCCCGACACGCTGATCGCGACACTCGACGACCGCTCCTCGCTGTTCGTGGAATTCAGTATTTCCGAGGATGCCGCGGCGCGCGTCCGGCCGGGCGACCTCGTGGCGATGACCGCCTGGACCCTGCCGGACCGGACGTTCACCGGAATCGTGTCGGCGATGGGCAGCCGGATCGACCCCGTCACGCGGTCGCTGCGGATTCGCGCCCAGATCGCCAACAAGGAAGACACGGTCAGGCCAGGCACCTCCTTCGCGGTAAATGTGGAGATCGCCGGTTTGCGCTATCCGGCGATCCGCGAGGTGGCGGTGCTGTGGAGCCGCGATGGCGCCTATGTCTGGCGGGTCGTCGACGGCAAGGTCGGCAAGGTCTACGTCAAGGTGGTGCGCCGCGAAGGCGGCCGGGTGCTGGTCGACGGCGACCTGAAGAAGGGCGATATCATCGTCGTCGAAGGGGTGCAGGGCTTGCGTCCGGGTCGCAAGGTGAAGGCCGCGCCGCGCGAGGCTGCCCCGAAAAAGAAGTCGGCGTCGTAATGCCGAACTTCAGCGGCCTGCCCGCGCTGGCGGTGCGCCGTCCCACTCTGATCGTCGTCCTGAACCTGCTTATCGTGATCGCCGGCCTGGCCGCGATCCTGGGCGTCGAGGTCCGTGAGCTGCCGGACGTGGACCGGCCGGTCGTCATGGTGCGGGCCTTCTTCGACGGCGCGTCGCCGGAAACCATGGACGCCGAAGTCACCAGTGTCCTTGAGGGCGCGGTCGCGCGCGTGAACGGCGTCAAGACGATCAACGCGGCCAGCGAGGAACACAATATGCGGGTCCGCGCCGAGTTCGCGACGAATGTCGATCTCGACGTGGCGGCGAACGACGTGCGCGAGGCGGTGGCCGCGATCGAACGGCGGCTGCCGGAAGGCGTCGAGGACGTGACGGTGACCAAGGCGGACGTCGATTCGCGGCCGATCATCCGCCTCGCCCTTGTCAGCGACCGCTTGCCGCAGGACGCGCTGACCCGGCTGGCCGAAGACGACGTGTCGAGCGAACTTTCCGGCATACAAGGCGTCGCGACGGTCATCCTGTTCGGCCGCCAGGAGGAGGTCCTTCGCATCGTCGTCGATCCGATGAAGCTGGCCCGCTACAGCCTGGCGGTCGACGATGTGGCGCGGGTCGTGCGCGGGGCGAGCCTCGATATTCCCGCCGGCAGTTTCAAGTCGGACGACCACATGCTGCTGGTCCGCGCCGACGCGAAGGTCTGGCGGCCCGGCGACGTCGAGTCCCTGGCGCTGCGCGGCGACACGCGGTTGGGCGACGTCGCGCAAGCCTTCTACGGCCCCGCCGATCCGCTCAACAACAGCATGCTGAACGGCCGCAAGGTGGTCGGGCTCGGAATCATCCGGCGGGCGAAGTCCAACACGATCGAGATCTCCGACGCGGTCGACAAGACAATCGCCCGCCTGAACCGCCGGCTCAAAGGCGCGGAGGTCGTCAAGATTTCCGACGATGCCCGATTCATCCGCAGTTCCGTCCGCGAGGTCATATCCACCTTGGCCATCGCCGTCGGCGTCGTGGTGGCGGTGATCTTCCTGTTCATGGGGGCGCTGCGGCCGACCTTGCTGCCCGCCGTGACGATCCCCGTGGCCCTGGTCGGCACGGTCGCGGCGATCTACCTACTCGGTTTCTCGATCAACATCCTTACATTGCTCGCCATCGTGCTGGCGACCGGCATGATCGTCGACGACGCCATCGTGGTGATCGAGAACATTCAGCGCCAGCGCGGGCTCGGCCTGCAACCGCTGGCCGCCGCCGTGGTCGGCACGCGGCAGGTCTTCTTCGCCGTGCTGGCGACGACGGCAACGCTGATCTCCGTCTTCCTGCCGATCGCCTTCCTGCCCAGCATGGCCGGACGGCTGTTCACCGAGTTCGGCTTCGTGCTGGCGATCGCCGTCGCCATCTCCTCCTTCGTCGCCCTGTCGCTATGCCCTATGCTCGCCTCGCGCCTGCCGGAAAGCGAAACGAAACTGCCCGCGCCGCTCGCCTGGATCGGTGGAATTCTGGGCGACACCTACCGCCGCGTCCTCGAATTCACCTTGCAGGCCCGGCTGCTGGTCCTGGGCGGCATGGCGCTGGTGGCGCTGACCGCGGTGGACATCTACCGCACCATCGACGAGGAACTGCTGCCGAAGGAGGACCGCGGCGACATCATCATCATGATGCAAGGGCCCGACGGCGTCAGTCTCGACTACATGGACCGGCAGGCGGTCAAGGCGGAGGCCCTGCTCGAACCGCTGCGCGAACGGGGCGAGATCGAAAACATCTTCTCGATCGTGGGGCGCTGGGACCTCAACCGGAACTACATCATCGCCCCGCTGACCGAATGGGGGACGCGGCGCAACCAGCTCGACATCGCCAAGAGTTTGCGCGGGCCGCTGAAGGCGATCCCGGGCGCGACGGCCCGCGTCCGCACGCCGAACAGCCTCAATCTGCGGCGCGCCGGCGGCAAGCTGGAATTCGCCCTGACCGGGCCGAACTACGCCGATATCGCCGCCGCGGCCGATGATTTCCTGACGGCGATCCACAAGCGCGCGCCGCAGCTCGACGATCCCGAGATCGAATACCAGCAGACCCAGCCGCAGCTGACCGTGCGGGTCGACCGGCGCAAGGCGGGAGACCTTAATGTGTCCGTAGACGCCATCTCCGCCACCCTGCGCGCCATGGTCGAGCGGCTGGAGGTGACAGAGCTCAACGTCAACGACCGCTCGATCCCGATCCAGATCGAGTCCGCCAGCGGCGCCATCGACGACCCGCGCGACCTGCACAATCTGTTCGTCCGCGCCGGCAATGGCGAACTGCTGCCGCTCTCCGCCTTCGTCACGTTGGAGGAAGCGGGCATCGCGGCGGAGCTCGACCGCACAGGACAGAAGCGCGCCATCGAGATCGATTCCGACCTTTCGCCCGGCGTGTCCCTGCGCGAGGCCATGGTTGCCGTCGAAACCCTGGCCAACGATGTCCTGCCACCCGGCATCGGCCTGCGCTTCATCAACGAGGCGGCAACGCTGGACGACACCTCCAATGACGTCGCGATAACCTTCGCGATCGCCGTGCTCGTCGTGCTGCTCGTCCTGGCCGCGCAGTTCGAGAGCGTGCTGAGCGCGCTGGTCATCGTGCTGACCGTGCCGTTCGGTCTGGCGGCGGCGGTCTTCGCGCTGAAGCTGACCGGCACGACCCTCAACATCTACAGCCAGATCGGACTGGTCATGCTGGTCGGACTGATGGC
>CAYLTU010000291.1:0-2951 GCA_964386465.1 uncultured Rhodospirillaceae bacterium | reverse complement strand
CATGTCGAGCCGCGCGTGAATCTTGACCGCGCGGTAGACGCCGCCATGCCCGACGATCAGGACGGGACCGGGATATTCGAGCGCCTCGTTGATCGCGGCAAGCGAACGGGCGACGAATTCGGTGTGCGCTTCGGCACCTTCCAGAAAACCGCCGTCGCGCCAATCTTCGTACCAGCCGTCGTTGACCCGGCCTTCGCCGACGCCCCAGTTGCACTCGACCAAGCCGTTGACGACGACAAGTTCCGCTTGCAGCGACCGGTTGACGATTTCCGCCGTTTCGCGGGCCCGTTTCAAGGGGCTGGTACAGATCGTCGCGATGCCGCAATCGGCCAGCTGCCGGGCGGTGGCGCGCGCCTGCGCCCGGCCGGTATCGTTCAGGGGGATGTCGGTCTGTCCCTGCTGACGCCGCTCGCGGTTCCAGTCGGTTTCACCGTGCCGCAGGTAATAGAACAGACAGCGGTTCAGCATCGCGGCGCCGGTCGCCTAATTCGGCCCGGCCTGCAGGAATTTACGGTAGGTTTCGCCGAGGTCCGCGACGGCGGCGGCGACCAGTTTCTCGCCATCCTCCGGCGTCGACAGCGACGGGTCCGCGCCGATGCGGCCGTCGGGATAGAGCCGGCGGTAGTCGGTCGCGCCCTGGAAGGGCCGCTCGACCGGCGCGATGTCGCCGAGCGGCGCATCGCGCTGCTGTTCCGGATAGGCGTACCAGGTGACCGACACTTCCGACGGTGTCGCGTGGCTGCCTTCCTTGTCGCCATACATCTCGTCGCGCAATTTCGCCACCGTCGGCTGGGCGAACCAGTTGGCGAGCGAACAAAACACTTCCGCCGGCATCTTGTTGGCGCCGACGCCGCGCATTGCCGCCGCTTCCGCCAGTTCGGCGTGGATCTCGCTGAACGCCGCGCTGACCGGCGCGATGTTGCCGCCGTGGCCGTTGACGAAGAAGAAATGGTCGAATCCGTGCCGCGCCAGCGAGACGACGATATCCCGCACCACCATGATCAGGGTCGAGGGCCGGAAGGTGATGGAGCCGGTGAAGTCCATATGGTGCTGCGCCATGCCGACGGAGATCGTCGGCGCCACGAGCACGCCTATTTCCTCGCCCAGGCGGCGGCCGATGAATTCCGCGGTCAGGGCGTCCGTGCCGATCAGGCCGGTAGGCCCGTGCTGTTCGGTCGAGCCGATGGGCACGATGATGCCGCGCGATGTCTCCAGATAGGCCTCCACCTCGGGCCAGGTCGCCAATTGCAGCTGCATGGGTTGCGCTCCCTGCTGTCGCTTGTATCGGTTTTAGAATATGACAATATGAAGCATAGAACGCTGTTAAAGGCGGCGATATGATCGCGCCGCAATAATCGAACCGGCCAGGGAGGGCGCTTGAGCCATGTCACATCACGAACTGTTTCCCGTACCCGAATCCTTCGCTTCCGGCGCGCATGCCGACAACGATAAATATCTCGCGATGTACAAGCAGTCGGTCGAGGACCCGGAAGGGTTCTGGGGCGAACAGGGCAAGCGGATCGACTGGTTCACGCCCTACACGAAGGTCAAGGACGTGTCCTACGACGCCGACGATCTGCACGTGAAGTGGTATTACGACGGCACGTTGAACGCCTCTTACAACTGCCTCGACCGGCATCTGGAGACCCGCGGCGACCAGACCGCGATTATCTGGGAAGGTGACGATCCGTCGGAGGATTCCAAACTCACCTATCGCGAACTGCACGAGCAGGTCTGCAAGTTCGCCAACGGGCTGAAATCCATCGGCGCCAAGAAAGGCGACCGGATTACCCTCTATATGCCGATGATTCCGGAGGCCGCCGTAGCGATGCTGGCCTGCGTGCGGATCGGGGCGATCCATTCCATCGTGTTCGGCGGCTTCTCGCCCGACGCACTGGCCGGGCGCGTCCACGACTGCGACTCCAACATCATCATCACCGCCGACGAGGGACTGCGCGGCGGCCGCAAGGTGCCGTTGAAGGCCAATACGGACGCGGCGCTCGACTCCTGTCCCTCGATCGACAAATGCGTGGTCGTACGCCGCACCGGCGCCGATGTCGGCTGGAAGGACGGCCGCGACGTCTGGTACCACGACCTGGTCGAGAACGCGTCAGCCGATTGCCCGGCCGAGCCCCTGAGCGCCGAAGACCCGATGTTCATCCTCTACACGTCCGGGTCCACGGGAAAACCGAAAGGCGTGCTGCACACCACCGGCGGCTACATGGTCTACACCTCGATGACGCATCAGTACGTGTTCGACTATCACGACGGCGACGTCTATTGGTGCACGGCCGATGTCGGCTGGGTCACCGGGCACAGCTACATCGTCTACGGTCCGCTGGCCAACGGCGCGACGACACTGATGTTCGAAGGCGTGCCGAACTATCCCGATGCGAGCCGCCACTGGCAGGTCTGCGACAAGCATCAGGTCAATATTTACTACACCGCGCCAACCGCGCTCCGCGCCCTGATGCGCGAAGGCGACGACCCCGTCACGAAGACCGGCCGCAGCTCGATCCGTTTGCTGGGCTCGGTCGGCGAACCGATCAACCCGGAAGCCTGGCTGTGGTACTACAACGTCGTCGGCGAGGGACGTTGCCCGATCGTCGACACCTGGTGGCAGACCGAAACCGGCGGCATCATGATCACGCCGCTGCCCGGCGCGACGGCCCTGAAGCCGGGGTCCGCGACACGGCCCTTCTTCGGTATCCAACCGGCCCTTGTCGACGCCGACGGCAAGGTGCTGGAGGGCGAGGCGGAAGGCAACCTCGTCATCCTCGAAAGCTGGCCCGGCCAGATGCGCAGCGTCTATGGAGACCACCAACGCTTCGTCGACACCTATTTCAAGACCTATCCGGGCATGTATTTCGCCGGCGACGGCTGCCGGCGCGACAAGGACGGCTATTACTGGATCACCGGCCGGGTCGACGATGTGATCAATGTCTCCGGCC
>CAYLTU010000290.1:0-7038 GCA_964386465.1 uncultured Rhodospirillaceae bacterium | reverse complement strand
CAGGGCGAGATCATGCTCGCAGAGGCCGGCGAAGAAGACGAACTCGTCTACTAAACGCCACCCCTAACCTGCGAAATAAGGTTCGACGATTCCCTTGGCGCCGACATCGTGAATGGCGAAAAGGGCGCCCGCGAGCGGCTGGTTTTCCGCTTCGCCGGGTCCGAGAAATTTCGTGGACGAGGTCACGTAGAGCGTATCGAAATCTTCGCCGCCGAAAGTGCACATCGTCGGGTGCCGCACCGGTAGCGGGATCGTGCGTTCGAGCCTTCCATCGGGATCGTAGCGGGCGATCTCGCCGCCATGGATATGCGCGCACCAGTAATAGCCGTCGGCGTCGACCGTCGCGCCATCGACCCTACCCGCGATTTCCCTGGTCGAGATAAAGACCCGCCGGTTCTCCAGCGCCCCGCTGGCAAGGTCGAAATCGTACGCGTAGACCGTTTCGGCGCGCGTGTCGGAGAAATACATCACCTTGTCGTCCGGACTGAAAGCTATCCCGTTCGAAACCGTAAACCCGTCATCCATGCGATGGCAGGAAAGGTCGGTGTCGAGGCGATACAACGCCGCGGTCGGATCTTTCAGCGCCGCATCCATGCTGCCGCACCAATAGCGGCCGGCGCGGTCGCATTTGCCGTCGTTCAGCCGGTTCCCGGCGATGCCCGCCTCGGGGTCGACGATGCTTTCAATCCCGCCCGTTTCGAGATCGATGAAACAGAAACCGCATTCCATGCCGGCGACGATGCCGCCGCTTTCCCGGAAGACGATCGACCCGACCTGTTTATCAAGCGGCCAAATGGTCGCCTCCCCGGTGGCGGGGTCGTATCGCTGCACGGAAGGTTTCAAGTTATCGCACCAATAGAGGGCTCTTTCCTTCGGATGCCAAATCGGGCCTTCGCCCAAGATATTGGCGCATTCCACGAGACACTCTACATCCGGCATGCGGCACCTTTGTCGACTCAATCGGGTACTTGGTTGCCGGTTATTCAACCTTATCCGGATTAGCCGAGCAAATTGGGCAGGTCGCGACGCTAACGCGGATCGCTGAATCCGACATAGACAAGGTAGCCGAGATAGGCGAGCAGAAGAATGCTCGCCAGCACTAATTTCAAACCGACTGGCTTGGCCGGACCGCGCATTTTTTCCGTGGGCGTCGTGTCGTCATCCGGGTTTGGTAAATCGTTCATGATTGATTTGCTTAATCGTCTCGGTTCCGAATTGCGATCCCATGCGCCCAACAAATTTGGCACCGTATGGGAAAGAGTAAACGCCTCAATGATATCGGTTCAGGACCGTGTTCTGGTAGGCAGCGTTGATTTCGGCGTTTTGGGACGTAGGCGAAACATCGTAGAAGCACTTTTGTTTCCGCGAACTTCGACCTTTAAATTTGGTCGGGGAGAGAGGATTCGAACCTCCGGCCCCTACGTCCCGAACGTAGTGCTCTACCAGGCTGAGCTACTCCCCGTTCGCGGCGTGCCTTATATACCGCACCTTTGAACTTGGCAACCTGCTGACGTTGCCCCGACATGGCGAAAACGGCGATTACCGAGACACGAGGAAACGATCCCGTAAACGCCGTCTTGCCATTGAAGAACGCTCCGGAACAGCCCTGCGAATTACGCTCGTCAGGTATGCGATATTCGCTTGAGAACATCGCAAACCTAAGATAGCTTGCACAGCCACGGCTCGTTTTTTGAACAATATGCAGGTTAATTGAATGGGTATCAGCGCGGTATCCGGGCCGACTGTCGCGACAACCCATCCTCAGGGAGGAATTCGAAACATGAAAGCAAAGAACCTTCTAAAGGCTGGCCTCGCGGTTGGCTTGATCGGCGGGTTTGCCCTCGCCGCAAGCGGACCGGCGGATGCCGCCAAGGTGCGCTGGAAAATGCAGAGCACATTTGGCAGTTCGCTGCCGCATTTGGGCACGTCGGGCGTACGGTTCGTCGGAAACGTCAAGGAAATGTCCGGTGGCGAGCTTAACATCAAGTTTTTCGAGCCTGGCGCCCTCGTACCGTCCCTTGAATGCTTCGACGCCGTATCCAAGGGCTCGCTTGAATCCTGCTGGACGACACCGGGCTATCATACAAGTAAATATCCAGCGCTTTCGTTCTTCACGACGGTCCCGTTCGGCCCGCAGATCGGCGAATTCCTCGGCTGGAAATGGTTCGGCGGCGGCAACGATCTGAAACAGAAAATCTACGACAAGCATAACCTGATCGCCTTCGACAGCTTCGCGATCGGCGCGGAAACCTCCGGCTGGTTCAAGTCCGAAATCAAATCGCTTGACCAGATCAAGGGCCTGAAGATGCGCTTCTTCGGTCTCGGCGCGAAGGTCATGGAGAAGATGGGCGTACAGACGCAGCTTCTTCCCGGCGCCGATATCTATCCGGCCCTGGAACGCGGCGTGATCGACGCGACCGAGTTCTCGATGCCGACCATCGACACCAAGCTCGGCTTCTACCAGATCGCGAAGTACAACTACTTCCCGGGCTGGCACCAGCAGGTTTCCGTCAGCGAATTGCTGATGAACAAAGATTCCTGGAACAAGCTGTCCAAACAGCATCAGGCGATCATCAAGGTCGGTCTCGGCGACAGCGTCATGCACACCTATGCCGAAACCGAGGCCAAAAACTTCGGCGCCATGAAGGTGATGGCGGACAAGCACGGCGTGAAGCTGCGCCGTTGGCCGGACGAGACCCTCGCCAAGTTCGAAAAAGCCTGGTTTGAGGTCGTGAAAGAGGAATCCGCGAAAGACGCCCTGTTCAAAGAGGTTGCGGACCACTTCTATTCGTTCCGCAAAAACTATGCCGTCTGGGGCAACGCACAGGCCCTGAAGGGAACCTACCTGAAGTAGCCGTCTGCGCGACCACGCTTTAGTGTTCGCGTTTAAGAATTGCGCTGGAGTTCTCCATAGCGAGGCTCCAGCGCTTTTCTTAAGGTAATACAAGTACTTAAATGTCGATTGGCGATTACGGCCTGTTGTGGTACTGGATTGACGCAAAAGGCCCAACAAGATAACAACCCGCATATTTCGACAGGGAACTAATCCGACGCGCCAACCGGTAGAGTCCAGGCGGCGTGAAAGCGGGAATTGGGAGAGGCAAGGCGCATGGAACTCATCGATATCGTTATCGATTTTCTGCCTATGTTCATGTTCGTGAGCCTCGCGCTCCTGCTATTCACGGGATACCCCGTGGCATTCATTCTTGGCGGTCTCGCCTTGCTGTACGGCTTCATTGGCTACGCGCTGGGCATGTTCTCGATTATCGAATTTTTCAATTTCCTACCGCGAATATGGGGCCAAGCGGCGGAGAACCTCGTCCTTGTCGCGGTGCCGACCTTTGTCTTCATGGGCGTCATGATGGAACGCAGCGGCGTCGCGAACGACATGCTCTATGTCTGTCAGGTACTCCTGAAGAAAGTGCCCGGCGGCTTGGCGATGGCGGTCGCGGTGATGGGAACCATCCTGGCGGCAATGACCGGCATCATCGGCGCCTCCGTCACGATGATGACGGCACTGGCGCTGCCGACAATGCTCAAGCAGAAGTACAGCCATGAACTCGCCACCGGCGTGATTTGCGCGTCGGGAACGCTGGGCATTCTTATTCCGCCCAGCATCATGCTGATCATCATGGCCGACCTGCTGTCGATCTCGGTCGGCGACCTGTTCCTGGCGGCGCTGATGCCGGGACTTCTGCTCGCCGCCGGCTACGTCTCGTATATCGGTATCGCGGCATCGGTCAAACCCTCCATTGCGCCGCCGCTTCCGGCAGACCAGCTGAATGTCCCACGCGCGGAAATGCCGTCACTGTTGTTGCGCAGCTTCTTCCCGCCGGTATTTTTGATCGCGCTTATCAAGGGATCGATCCTGCTGGGATGGGCGACGCCGAGCGAGGCCGGCGCGGTTGGGGCCTTCGGCGCGACGATCATCGCCTTGGCGAATGGACGCCTCAAAAAGGATATGGTCACCGGCGTGTGCCAATCAGCCGGTCTGACGGTCGCCTTCATATTCTTCATCATCATGGCCGCGACCTGCTTCGCATATGTGTTTCGGTCGCTCGGCGGCGACGACGTGATCGAGCATCTGATCCTCGGCGCCGGACTGGACTCCTGGGGTCTGTTGTTCCTGATCATGGGGATCGTCTTCTGCCTGGGTTTTTTCCTCGATTGGGTCGAAATCACCCTTATCATTCTGCCGGTCTTCGCGCCCATCGTCACCACGTTGCATTTCGGCGACCATGTGCCGCTGGAAAACCGGGCGATGATCTACTGGTTTACCGTACTGATCGCGGTTAACCTGCAGACATCCTTTTTGACGCCACCGTTTGGATATGCGCTGTTCTATCTGAAGGGAATCGCACCGCGCGAAGTTAATTTGATGAGCATCTACCGCGGCATTATTCCTTTCGTTCTCTTGCAGCTCGGGGCCCTGGTCATGGTGATCGCGCTGCCGAGCATTGCGTTATGGCTTCCGGGCCTGAATTGACCGGGGGGAGATGAACATGGCGACCGAGGAAACAGTACACGTCGAGTCCCTTGATGTAATTCCCCTCAGCTTGCGCTTGAGCGAGCAATTGGGACGGTTGGCCAGCACGATCGGCAAATGGGCGACATTGTTCATGATCCCGATGATCGCCATCACCGTGTGGGATGTATTGCAACGCAAGGTGATGAAATTCGTCGGCGACATCATGCTCGCTCAAGGTTGGACCGACGCGCGCGACTGGATGTACGGGAATTTGCTGGAATGGCTGCCGTTCCGCTCGACCCTGCTGCAGGAGCTCGAATGGCACTTCCATGTCGCGAATTTCGCCTTGGTGCTGGGTTACGGCTACATTTACAATCGGCATGTACGGGTCGATCTGGTCCGCGAAAAACTCAGTTTCAGGAAACAGGCATGGATCGAATTTCTCGGTGTTTCCCTGTTTATGATTCCGTTTTGTCTGATCGTCGCCTATTTCTCCTTTGAATACGTCGCCAACGCCTTTGTAACCAACGAACAATCCTCGTCGCTGGTCGGGCTAAGCCATCGCTGGGCCATCAAGTCCATTCTGGTATTCGGGCTGCTCATGGCGGCGGTCGCCGGGTTCGCCGTCTGGCTACAGGTCGCCTTCGCGTTGTTCGGTCCGAGGCACTATCAGTTCCCCGTCTACGTCATCGAAAACGACGAAGAGAAAACGGCGCGCCGGGAGATGATGGAGAATATCGACGCCTCGTTCGCGGACGGTTCGAAAGAAGAAAAGCGCGGCAACAGCACCAAATTGATGAGCCGGCAAATGGACGATTCCGCGATGAAGCACGAGGAAAACACCGCCGGACAAGCGGTGTTCACCAGCCTCGCCGTCATTGTCATGCTCGTTATTTTGATTTTGATCTTCCACACCTTCGATTTTTGGAGCTGGCTCATCTGACAAGCAGTGTCCTAGCCTAACAACCAGGTATCCCACCGCATGATCATCTGGGAAAAATACGTCAAGAAGTATGTCTGGGATGACGACAAGACACCGTATTTCATTCCGGCGTCGAAGCTGAAGCGGGACCAGGCCGACAAGGAAATCTTCCTCTACTGCTTTTTTCTTGCAGTCCCAGCCGCACTGATCGTCGCCTCGTTCGTCAGCACGTTCCATGCCAGGGGCGAGCTCGACAGTCTCTCACCGGGTGTCTACGCCGCGTCGGTACTGATCTGCGTCGCTTACCTGAAATTCAAGAAAAGCACGACGGCCGCGCTGTTTGCCATCAGCGCGCCGATCGTCCTGCTGCTCCATTTTGCAATCAACGGCTTCGACGTGCCAAATTTGAGAATTAACGCATCTGACGTCGTTGCCGCGGATACGGATTCAGACTCGCTGACCCTCGCAGTGGCGAAAAACTGGCAGTCCGGTTACAGCATGATGCTGACGACAAATGGCTCATTGCCGGCGCCGTTCGCCGAGTCGACCACTTATTACTTGATCCGAAAGACCGACACGCTAAGTCAATTGGCCGCCAGTCCGGCCGATGCACGGGCCGGTACAGCGATCGACCTGACCGATTTAGGAAACGGAACGCTTACACTACGGCGAATCGTAAATCTTCATTGGATCGAGAAAATCGGCTTATTTGTCATAGTGTTGTTGTGGCTGCGGTATACGTTGCGCGTCGTCGCGATCACGAAAGTATATCCCGGCCTGCGAGTGCGAGATATGAACCCCTGGTCGAAACTGCCGCCAGGCGCGAAACCGCCGCGCAAATAGAACGCTCAATCGCTTTGCAGATAGCGTGGAACGGATCCCAGGTGGTCCTCTACCGAGTCGACGCCGGCAACGTTTTCGGCCAAAACAATCAGCGCGCGACGCTCTTGCTCGGACTCAATCCAGCCCCACAACTCAACGACACCGCCCGTCACGATGACGTTCAACGTGCCGTGCGTCACCCAGCCTTGGCTGTCGACTTCCCGAAGGATCGTTTCCTTGATCGCACGGTCGTCGCCCGTAGGGGCCTTGGACTGGTTCTGATCGCGCGTGGCCAAACCGCGGAGCAGGTTCACACGACTGACGATCCCGACCAATGCGCCGTCGCGAACGACCGGGACGCGCTTGATGTTCTTCTCTACCAATAGGCGCGCGACATCGCCAACCGGCGCATCCTCACTAACGGTAATCACATCGCGCGTCATGACTTGATCGGCGCGAAAGCCGTGCGTTTTTATGTAGTCGGCGGCATCGATTTTGCTGTCGCTAAAAAGCCGAAGCCACCACGACGTGTGACGTATAGCCTTGTCGCCGGACTGTTGACGCAAAATAAGATCGCCTTCCGTTACGATTCCAAGGATTGCACCACCTATATCAACCACCGGGAGACCGCTGATGTTTCGCGCTAGCATCAGCCTGGAAATTTCTTCGACGGTTGTATCCGGCGCGACCGTTGCAACATTCGTTGTCATTATATCTTTCGCCAGCATGGTAGACCTCCATCCTAGTGTGATGGTTTTGAAATTCGTCGCATTGATTGTGAAACAGCGTGCAATTTTGACCCCCTTGTGGGGGTAAACAGCGTCGA
>CAYLTU010000289.1:0-7048 GCA_964386465.1 uncultured Rhodospirillaceae bacterium | reverse complement strand
CGCGGCGCATCCAAGCGCCAACCCGCCGGTCACGGCGACACCGCCGGTCGCATTTTCCAAAATTTGATCGTCCATCGTTCCAACTTTCTGGCGCTGTTCCTGAGCGACAATATCACAACGATTCGGTGCACCCCATTGGCCAGAACGGCCGCACCGCCTAAGATTGCGTCTCATCGAACAAACGAGGCGACAATGATACGCGGCATCGACCATATCGAACTGATCGTTCGCGACTTCGACGAATATGTCGAATTCCTTCAGAAACTCGGCTTCGAACTGTTGACCCACACGAAACACCATGGCGAGTCCGCGGAACTCAAGCCGCCGGGCGACGACCAGCCGATCTTCGAGATCCATCAGGCGACCGGCGAGGAAGTCATCGGCGTCAACCACATCGCCTTTCGGGTCGACGACGTCAACGCCGCGCACGGCTCGCTCAAGGATCTCGGCATCGCCTTCAGCGGGCCGCCGAAGCTGGTCCGGGAGACCGGCCGCACCAACATCAATCTGCGCGACCCGGACGGCTGGCGCCTGCAACTCGTCGATTCCGAACGCAAGCAGCTGGACTAGGTCACGGACTCATAACTACGGCGGTCGGCTGATCCAATCGGGCGCTACTGGATCGTGTTCTTGTAGAACACGCCCTGTTTCATGATGACGGCCATGTGTTTGCCCTGACCGGTCAGGACGGTCAGGTCTTCGAGGGGATCGCCGTCGACAGCCAAAAGGTCAGCGCTGGCGCCCGGCGCGATGACGCCAAGCTTGCCCGGCTTGCGGACGATCTCCGCTCCGACCAGGGTGGCGCTGCGTAGAATGTCCGCCGGATTTTGAACGGCGGCCCGTAGCAGGAATTCTTCCGACTGCAGTTCCGGCGAACGTGAAATATCGGTGCCGTAGCCCAGTTTGAGCCCGGCGCGTTGCGCGATGCTCAGCGACCGTTCGGCTGCGTCCGCGACATCACCGAGCTTGGCCAGCGAGTCCGCCGTGTAACCGAGTTCGGCCCCGCGCTTACCCAGATTGTCGTAACAGATCAGGTTGGGAACCATGTACGCACCCGCCGCGGCGGCGAGCTTAGCCGTATCTTCGTCGATCAGGTTGCCATGCTCGATCGTCCGCACGCCATGCTCGATGCAGCGCCTGATGCCGGCTGCCGTATAGACATGGGCCATGACGTAGGTGTGCGACCGGGTCGCCTCGTCGACAACGGCCGCCATCTCTTCGTCGGCATATTGCAACTGGTCGATCGGGTCCGATTGCGACGTCACGCCGCCGCCCGCCATCAGCTTGACCTGATCCGCGCCCTGGCGGATTTCGTCGCGCACCGCCTTGCGGACTTCCGGCACACCGTCCGCAAGCCGGCCGAGGCCGAAGCCCGGAAGGTAGGAAGCGCAGGGGCAAGGTTCGAACTGATTGGCCGAAGTGCGCGGGTCGCCATGACCGCCGGTCTGGCTGATCGCGCGGCCGGCGACGAACAGGCGGGGGCCTTTGACCAGGCCGCGCTCGACGGCCTGGCGATGCCCAGCGTCCGCGCCGCCCGCGTCGCGCACCGTCGTGAAGCCGCGCATCAGCATGCCTTCCAGGGTCACGACGGCATGTGCGTTGATCAAAGACGGCAGCATGGCGGGGGTCGTCGGCAAAATCAGCGGGTGGATGTGGACGTGGCAGTCGATCAAGCCCGGCATCAGCACGCGGCCCCCGAGGTTCACTTCCCGCGCACCCGGCGCGGCGATAGACCCGTCGGCGACCTCCGCGATCAGCCCGTCCTTGACGAGGACTTCATGCCCGCTCTTGAGCGCGCCTGCTTCGGTATCCAACAGCCCGAAATTACGAAACAGAATGTTTTCTTCCGGCATGGCCTTCCCCCATGGGTTCCCACGAACAGAACCGTAGCACAAACGTCTATTGTGTCGCCTCTCCGTACGCCGTGTCCGGATCGAGCGGATAGATCGGCCGGGTCAGCGCCTTGTAGGGAAACTGGCCGAAATCGGCGCTTCCTACCCCTACCGCGTTGCACTCGACGACATGTTCGGCCATCGCACCGAAGGTCGGCCGATATTGTATCTTCGATTTCAGCACGATGAACTTCTTGGCCGCCGGGTCGATGCCGAGGAAACGGAACATGTCGAGGTCCAGCGGCTCCACCCGTCCCTCGCAAACGACTATCTGCAGCGCGCCGGTGTCGAGTACCACGGTGCGGCCGAGATCGACCTTCATGCCGGTGAAGACCGGGCCGTGCACGGTGAAACGCCCGTCGGAGATCCGGGTCACCCGGCCGGTCAAGGTCAGCGGTTCCCCCGGACGCCCGATCGCCGCCAAGTCGAACTTGCCCCCAATCGGTACTGTAATTTCGCTCCCGATACCGGCCGCGACCAGCGCTTCGACCGCTTGCGGATCGTAGATCGGACCGGCCAGCATATCCTCCAACCCCTGATCCAGCGCCTCGGCTACCAGCGCCATGCAGTCGAGCGTGCCGCCGGAGTTACAATTGTCGGCCATGTCCAGCAGGATGATCGGCCCACCTTCCAGACGCTTCGCGGCGGCAACTTGCTCCTTGTAAGGCCGGCATTCATAGATGAAGCCGTCCCGCATCTGCCAGGCTAGGCCGAGCACGTCTTCGCACGCCGCAGCACCATCCGATCCATCGCTCACGGTCAAGACGCTCAACCTTGTGTAGGGAGTATCGGCCAGGGGAAACGCGCCGAACACGCTAACCGCCAGCACACTGCCAGTTTCCAGCGCTGACGCCCGCGCCATGATCTCGCGCATCGGCGGCTCGTCGGTCGCCTGGCGCAGGATGTTCGGCATCACCGGACAAGGGGCGAACGACAGTCGCGGCGCGATCTTGCCGGCAACCATATCCAGCAGGAGCCGCCCCGCCCGGTATCCGGCTTCGTACATGTCGAGATGCGGATAGGTCTTGTACCCGACCGCCACGTCGCAATGGCGCACCATTTTCTCCGACATGTTGGCGTGGAAATCGAGTCCGACGCCGATCGGCAGGTCCGGCGCGGCACGGCGTATCCGCGCCAGCAATTCGCCCTCGCCGTCTTCGAACTCCTCCGTGACCATCGCGCCGTGCAGATCGAGCAGCAGCGCGTCGCAGCCCTGCGCGACGCACTCGCAGATTTCCCGAGTGACCGTCTCGAACGCGTCCTGCGCCACCGGGCCGCTCGGCGCGGTGCGCGCGGCGACGGGAATAACGATCTCGGCGCCGATTTCCTCCGCCAGATCGATGAACGCGCCCACGGGAATCCGCGTACCTTTGAAATGATCGTAGGCCGCTTCGCCGCGCAGCGGTCCGCCCGACGGCCCCAGGCTCTCCAACGGCGTCGGCAGCGGCGAGAAGGTATTCGTCTCGTGCTTGAGCATGGCGATGACGATTTTCACGGACTGCCCTCCATTGGCCGACGTTGCTGGCGCGCTTATTCCGGTAGGATCCGTTCCTGGACGATGCGCCATTCGTCGTCGGCTTCACGCTCAAGGAATATTTCCAGCCAGTTTCGGTTCACCGTGCCGTCACGCGCCTCGATCGTCTCGTGGATCTCGAAACAGACCAGCGTGTCATTCGCCATCTTTACGTCCAGATCCTCATAGGCGATCGAACGGATCAGCCTCTCCTCGAACTCGTGCGCGCATTGCTGAGACCAGTCGTCGTAACCGATCACATCGAAACCCGGCACGCCGCGCAACATCACCTTGGTCGAGATCATCGCCATATGCGCGGCATGGTCGCCTTCGATCGCGGTCTTTGTGAAGCGGGCGATAAATTCTTCTGCAAAGGCTTGGTTCATGGGCAATCGTTCTCTCTTCGAGATTTGCATGATGTCACGAAACGGCACGCACGGTAAGGCGGCGGGCATTTGATGGTCGGGTCCAGCCTGTTATAAGCACCCGCAGAGCGCGGGTGTACCGCCGAGAAATATAAAAGAAGGATTGGGAATCACATGTCCAGCTATGGCCCGTATGACGACATCGAAGTCACCGTCGACAATTTCGTCGCTACCGTCGAAATCCAGCGCCCGCCATTCAACTATTTCGACTATGCGCTGATCGAACAGATCGCCGATGCGTTCGAGGCCTTCGACGAGGATACGGGCGTTCGTTCCATCGTGCTGTGCGCGCAGGGTAAGGCGTTTTGCGCCGGGGCCAATTTCGGCGACCGCAGCCGGTCGTCGGAAAATTCGGGCAGCGGCAACCACCTTTACGTCGAAGCGGTGCGCCTGTTCCGGACCGGCAAGCCGGTAATCGGCGCGATCCACGGCGCCGCGGTCGGCGGCGGGCTCGGCGTCGCCCTGATGCCGGACTTTCGCGTCGGCTGCCCGGAAAGCCGCTTCGCCGCCAACTTCACCCGGCTCGGCTTCCATCCCGGTTTCGGCCTGACCTACACCCTGCCGCGCATCATCGGCGAGAAGAACGCCGAACTGATGTTCTACACGAGCCGCCGCATCAAGGGCGAAGAGGCCTATCGCATGGGCCTGCTCGACGTGATCGTGCCGCAGGACCAAGTGCGCAGCGCCGCCATCGAACTGGCGACCGAGATCGCCGAAGCCTCGCCGCTCGGCGTGACCACGACACGCGCCACGATGCGCGTCGGCATTGCCGACAAGGTCCGCGCGGCGACAGACATCGAACTTGAAATCCAGAACAAGCTGCGCGTCACCAAGGACTTCCAGGAAGGCATCAAGGCGATGTCCGAACGCCGGGTCCCGAACTTCACGGGAACCTGGGACGCGGCATAAGCTCCGGCGTTTATTCGCTTTCTAGGAACCTCCGCGAATTGACTGCAACGACGGCGTTTCCACCCCCCATCCTAGCCTTCCCCCACAAGGAGGGAAGGGAGAGTGGTGCCGTTCAAACAAACTGAACTCCTCCCCCTTGATGGGGGAGGATTGAGGTGGGGGTGGACGGCGGTGAGGTTTTAGTTCGCAGTCGCGCGTAACCTCCATCGAAGACACCTACAAGCTCCCCTCCGGCGACTCGTCCTCCATGCTGCGGTAGAAATCGGTGAGCGTCTTGCCGCGCTCGGGGCGGAATGTCTCACCGGTGTCGGTCATCGCGTCGATCCGGTCGAGCCGGAACATACGGAAGTCGTCGCGCAGCTCGCACCAGGCGACGAGGGTCCAGACCTTGCCCCAGAACCACAGGCCGAGCGGCCGAACGGTCCGCTCGGTCGCCCGCGCCTCGGCGTCGCGGTAGGCGAGCGAGATGCGGTTGCGCCGTTCCGCCGCCCGCTCCAACGCGTCGATCCGCGCACGGACCCGCGGCGTCATTTCCGGCGCGAAGGCGTGGATTTCGATCCGGTCGGCACGATGCCGTTCGCCGTCCGGCAACACCGCCTCGATCTTGGTCAGCGCTTCTTCCGCGGCGCGCGCCATACCGGCACCGCCCCAAGCGCGGATCAGTCGGGCGCCGGCGACGAGCGCGACGATTTCATCGCGGGTGAACATCAGGGGCGGCAGGTCGTAGCCCTTGCGCATGAGGTAGCCGACGCCGGCCTCGCCATCGATCGGCACGCCGCTCGCCTGAAGATCTGCGATGTCGCGGTAAATCGTCCGTTTCGACACCTCCAGGCGTTCGGCCAGTATGGCCGCGGTGACGAGCCGGCCGCCGCGCAGATACTGCACGATCTGAAACAGGCGGTCGGCGCGTCTCATGCCGTCGGCCTACCGCGTGAAAATGCCGATCGAATTGCCGTCGGGATCGAGGCAATAGGCGAAACGGCCGTCGGGGATGGCGTTCACCTCGGACGTAACCCGGCCGCCGGCTTCCTTGACCCTTTCCAACGCCGCTTCGACGCTGTCCGGGCTGACGAAGTGGATCGTCGGGCCGGAACCTTCCGGCGCCGGTTTTCCGGGATAGAGGTGCCCGGCGACGCTGGTATTGCCGGATGTCGGGAACATCGCCATCGGGTTGGGACCGACATCGACCATCTTCAAGTCGGTATCGAACACCTTGTTGTAGAACGCCATCGCGCGATCGAGATCGGTGACGGGAATTTCCGTCCAGACGGCGAAATTTTCGGGGGTGAAGCTCATCTTCTTGTCTCCGTGTGGGGTTGCAATGACGGGAACATCGCACACCCCTCCTGACAGCATTCTGTCAGGAGGACGCACGTGTCACACGAAAAAATCTATCGAACCTCGGCGCCACGTATCGCACGCCAGATCCGCTCCGGCGTCGCCGGCATCTCGATGTGCCGCACGCCAAACGCAGAGAGCGCGTCGACGATCGCGCTGACCACCGCGGCGGGCGCGCCGGTCGTGCCGCCCTCGCCACCGCCTTTTACGCCGAGTTTCGTACTGGGCGCCGGCACCTCGTTGAACTCCAGATCGTAAAGCAGCAATTGATCGGCGCGCGGCATGGTGTAATCCATGAAGGAGCCGGAGATCAGCTGTCCGGTGTCGCGGTCGTATACGCCGTTTTCCATCAGCGCCTGGCCGACGCCCTGCGCGATGCCGCCATGGGTTTGGCCGTCGACGAGCAAAGGGTTGATGACCCGCCCGACATCGTCGATCGCCGTGTAGCGCACAATACCGACCACACCGGTTTCCGGGTCCACCTCGACCTCCACCACATGGGTGCCGTTCGGGAAGGCCGGGATTAGTTCGGTGACCTGCGCCGACCCTTCCAAGTCACCCGCCAAATCCTCCGGCAGTCCGGTCTGACCGGCGGCCTCGAACAGACCGAGGCTGCGGTCGGTGCCGGCGATGCGGAAACGGCCGCCGCCATATTCGATATCGGCAGGATTCGCCTCCAGCACATGGCCGGCGATCCGCTTGCCCTTGTCGATGATCTGATCGCCGCTTAGCCCGAACAGATGGCCCGCCAAACGCATGGAGCGCGAGGAATGCGAGCCGGCGCCCATCTTCACGAAATCGGTGTCGCCGGTCTTCAGCACGATGGTCTCGAACGGCACCTCCATCATGTCGGCGACGGCCTGCGCGTAGGCAGTCTCGTGCCCCTGACCGCTCGCCTGCGTGCCGATGACCAGCTCGATGCGGCCTTCCGACAGGATCTTCATCTCGCCCCGTTCCACCGGCCAGCCGGT